>CAYFLJ010000006.1:18522-39404 GCA_964343985.1 uncultured Thermoflexus sp. | reverse complement strand
AACCAACCGCCGTGGCAACCGTCCTCGCGTCCGCCCCACCTCGGCCAAGGTGGGGGGGCGCTTCACCGTCCGGTGTGTTGGTTACATCTTCGGCCGGATCATTGCTGACGCGAGTCCGCGGCCGCGAATTGACACTGCAAGACAGCTCCGCGCCGCATTCTGTAAAAAAACGCGGCATTCTGTCGTACACCGCACGTGTTTTGTCAACGACCACACGTGATGGGTTCACGACGCCGGTCGTACCGATGGTCAAACTTGATGTGCCTCAACCTCTGGATGAAGTACCGGAGCGACTGTGCGACCGATGGTTCGCCACCGGAACCACATTGCGGTACCAGACACGACGCCACCAAAACAGAACGCGGCGAGTAGTCCCGGTAGCCCGGCTTCCAAAATCGTTCCTGCAACCCACGCCAGCGGCAACGTGAACAACCACATCGACAATGCGCTGATGACCATCGGAGACCGTGTGTCACCCGACCCTCGTATCGCTGACCCGTACACGATGCCTACCGAAGCGATTGGCAGATAGATTCCAATGATTTGAAGCCCGGGGACGCCAGGCGAGAGCACGTCCGGCACGTTGGAGTAGAGCGAAACCAGCGACGATGCACGCAGCACAAACACACTGCCAGTCGCCGACAGCCATAGCAGAGCGAGGACATACGATCGAGTGGTGGCACGTACCGCCGCCTGACCTCCGGGATGCGGTACGCCGGCCCCAAACGCTTGACCAACCATGATCGTCGCTGCGGTTGCACAGCCGATCGCTGGCAAATAGGCAATGCCCATCAAATTGAACACCACGCGTTGCGCCGCCGAAACGGACGTACCTTCCGCGAGTACAAGCATTCCGAAAAGCAGTGTGGCAGTCGTTGACTGAAACTGTTCGACTGCAGTTGGCAAACTCAATTCGCTGAGCCGTCGCAACATGGCGAAGTCGGCGCGCCAACGATGTCGTTCGTTACGGCGCCACGGGAGATTGATGGCGTGTCGCGTACGGACAAGCGCGACAACCATTACGACGCCGCCGAGCCCCCGTCCAACCGCAGCGCCGACCGCCGCGCCAGCAACACCGATCGTGGGCAGCCCATACCAGCCAAAAATCAGCGCCGGCGTCAACACAATATTCGCGGTGTTTGCAGCAAGACCAGCAACCATCGGTGTACGGGTGTCACCACTCCCGCGCAGTGCACCTCCCAAAACTGCTGGAAGAATCAACACAACTGCGGACGCAAGGCAGACTCGGACATACGCCGCGCCCTGATCGGTGACGTCGCGCGTTCCTCCAAGCATCTCAACAAGTTGCCGGGCGATTGGGGTAAGCATCATCACGACGAGACTTGCCCCTAACGCAAGGAGTGTCGCCTGAACGGCAGCATGCCTCGCGCCGTCTCGGTCGCCCCGGCCGATTGCGTGTGCGATGGCAACGGTTGTGCCGGTGCCAATTGCTGCACCGAAACTGATGGCAAACCACACAAGCTGCAACCCGGCTCCCATGCCAGCCAGCGCAGCGTCCCCGAGCCGGCCCACGAGCAAGAGGCCGACGACGCCGATTGTCATTGAAAGCAAACCATCGACGACTGCAGGAGCAGCCAGTCGAAACACCTTGCCCCACGACACGTCGGGCGGCTCAGGTTTATTTCCCTCGTGACCACGAGACATCGGCGGATGGTAGTTGCGAACCGCCATCGCGCGCAGCGAAGGCTCCGCATCAAGGAGCGGCGTTGACATCGTGTTTGGTTCGTGATAGAACAAATGTTCAAGGATGGGCGGTGAGTGTGACGACGCCGCCACGGGTTCGTGAGATGCGCGAAGAATCGATAACGACGCGCCGTAACGAAGGCGCACCAAGTCGACCGCGAAGGCTAGTAGCGTCGGTTGCAACCGTGGTAACGACGTTTGGCGAGGTCACCGCCGCCATCGGACAGACAGCCTCAGGCGCGCCACACGAAGTCTTCCTTCGAGGCACAGCGCCGGGGAGCGATGCTGCGACCGTTGTGGAGGCAATCGCACGGCTGGCGTCATTGGCCCTCCAACTCCCCTCGGTTGTTCCGCCTCAGGAACGCCTCCGTTCAATAATCGAAGTGCTAGACGGAGTGTCTGGAGCGCACCCGACATCTTCGATGGTCATCGGCTCGATTCCCGTCGCGGTGGCGGTTGCACTTACCGCAGCGTCGCGAGGCACCCTCAAGATACGTTGACGCATGAACGCTCGAGTTGCGGTTCAGTCAATCGACGTCAACCGGCAGGCCAAGTGCGTCAGCGATTGCACGAACGACGAGACTCCACGTCGCAAGCGCGAACCCTGATGGAGCGTGTGCATTTTTCGCAAGTGCGATTGCGAGGTCGTACTTCGGACAGTACATGCCTGCGCGTCCGCCGGAGCCGTCGTGACCGAACGCGCCGTGCCACGGAGCGAATCGCCAACCCGTTAGCGAATCAGCTGACATCCCACCGAGCATGTAGCCGAGGCTCATGCCTTGGGTCAGCGTCTGGCCGTCATCTCCGTAATGAGGCACCGTCGCGGTTGCGACAGTCGAAGCGTCGAGCATGACGCCGTTACCAAGCCCGCGGTGTCCCATCGCGGCGTAGTGTCGAGCGAGTGCATCCGCCGTGCACGTCAGGTTTGCCGCCGGCATAACTCCGAAGGTCCATCGCGGGTCTTCGCCGAGTTCAACCATCCGCTGAGCAGCTGTCCACGCATCGTCCGACGGCGCGCCGGCCCGGGGGTCAGGCTCAAACGGTCGAGCGAGAACCATCGGTGCGCGTCGCTTCGCGAGCAACGGGTCGTCCGCTGGAATTCCGAAATAAAGATCAGAGCTCGCTGCAGTCGCACATATCTCGCGCGCCACAAGGTCTCGAAACGACAAACGCGCGACACGACACGCGAGATTGCCAAGAATTGAGCCGTACGTGACCGGGTGGTACTGGAGGGTAGAACCGGCTTTCCAAACGGGAGAGGCATATTCGACTGCGGTCGCGGCATCGGCGAGGTTCCACTGTTCAATCCATGAAACCCCCGCGATTTCGGGAAGCCCAGCGCGGTGGCTCAAAACGTGCCGAACGGTAATTTGCCCCTTCCCGTTTTGCGCGAATTCGGGCCAGTAGTCAGCTACCGGTGCCTCGTACTCGATCTCGCCGCGCGCCGCGAGGCGATGAATTACTGTGGCAGTGACACCCTTCGAGCACGAAAACATCAGGAACAACGTATCTTCGTCGACGGGTCGACCCGTTTTCGTGTCAGCAATCCCAACCGAAGCATTCACAATACGTATGCCACGATAATACGCGGCTACTTGAAGTCCAACCTCGCCGAAGCGTTGAATGCTCGCAGCCATCGCCGCAATCGCCGCGGCCTGTGGGTCTCTTGACATTATCTCTTGCCTTTACAAATCTTGAATCTTTTTAGAACAACGCAATCAAATAACGGTTTCCTGAATGAGCCCGCGAAGTGGTCAAGGTGTAGCCAGTAATCCCTTGACACCGGCGCCGGAGAGTGACAGGATGATCACATGTCTCGGGTGGGCAGCCGTCGGCGCCTCGTCCTTGCGAGCCTTTCTGCTCTGAGTGCCGCTGCGTGTGGTCGCTTAGGGTCAGACTCGGCAGGCCCAACCCACCGGTGGATCCCTCCAGCGCGTCTAGACCTCTGGCTCGGGGGTGTGGCTCAGCCAATCGAACATGTCGTCCGCACGACCGTCTTGCCTCGATTGCGCGCGGTCTACCCAAATCTGCATGTCACAGTCACGGGAACCGTGCCGCTTGGCCAAGTCCAAGCCGCAAACCGCGCACCATCAAGTTGGGGACTCGCTTCTCCTTCGCAAAGCGCCGGTCTTAACCCATCAGTTCTCGGCAGCTCCGGTGGGCGACTCAGTGGCGCTTCAAGTCTGTCGTTGCGCGGTCCCACTGCCGACGGAGACGCCTATAACCGACTTATCGCTGACCATGCAGCCGGCGTGGCCTCGGACGTGATCCCAGGTGGTACGGGCAACATTTCAACGGTGCGTCACCTGCGGGCTGCACGCGTTCTTGACCACCGACCGCTACTGAGTGACATACGCACGGACTTTGTCGTCGACGCAACCGACAGTCTTTCAACTGAGCGTGGATTGATTGGCATTCCCTGGCTGGCAAACCCGCGCCGCTACGTTTGGCGTGCGGACACCCTCGCCGGTCTCGGAGCTCGCATTCCCGAGAATTGGGAAGACGTCGTGCAGGCATGCGTCCGAAGCACGGCGGGTCGCCCCCGAACAACCGGTCGACGCCTGCTCGCGGTCAATGGCCTCCATCTTGAGTTCTACGAGGCTCTGCGTCAACGCGGTGTCTCCGCGATTGAGTTCGGAAAGGCGGCGTTTGCGGGAGATGAGGGCATTTCCGTAGCGAAATACTTCGCGGACCGCGGCCAAACGGACACGATCGGTCGCTATGGCTCAGGTACGACCTGGGGCAGCGACCTCGCCGGTCAAGGTATCGCCGGTGCCTGGACAACCCTCTCCGGTTTGATGCGCGTGATATCTGCCGGAGGCACGGGACCGTCACCACTTCGAATTGGACCGCCGATCGGAGCGGGTGGTCGGGAGTACCAGTCCGATGCGCCGCCTTTGGGCGCGATCGCAACCCACGCTTGGTGGTTTGTTTCTGCTGCGAGTTCCGCTCCCGATCAGGCGTGGGAGCTTGTTCGAGCACTTGTCGAACCCGACGCAATGCTTGCCGCGGCCCAAGCAGCCTGGCAGGTTCCCACGCGCCGCTCGGCGGGCAGACGTGGGTTTCTTGCCGACCCTCTCGTTCAACAGTTCGTCGGACCGTATCTCGACCATGGGTTTTCAGCGCCGGCCCTTCCTGCACAAATCGAGATGGAGCCAATCCTGCTGAATCGGCTGAACGCGATTGCACGCGGTGAACTCGGGCCAATCGCAGCACTTCGCGAAGCCGCGCGCCTATGGGACGACGCAATCGCGAGGAGTGGTCACACGGATTCGTCACAACGGTGACCGAGGGCCGACTTAGCGCCGGAGAAAACCCTGACCGGTCGGCCGTTCGCAGTGCGCGCTACGCCACGACCTTCCGAACGTGTCGTCGTCTCCGGCGTGAATATGTTCGTTTCTGAATGCACCCCGCTTCCTAATACGTGGCGCGTCCACCGGAGATGTCGAACACCGCGCCAGTGGAGAAACTGCACTCGTCGGAACTAAGCCACGAAACCAAGGCGGCGACTTCTACGGGTGCGCCGGTTCGGCCCATCGGAATGCGCGAAACCATGTAGGCTCGATGCGCCTCAGAGACCTGTTCAAGAATTGGCGTTTCGATGACAGCGGGCGTCACTGCATTAATAAGTACACCGGTCGTCGCCACTTCCTTCGCCATCGCCTTGGTTAGTCCGATGACACCTGCTTTCGCGGCGCTATACGGCACGGCGTTCGGGTTGCCCTCCTTACCTGCGATCGATGCGATGTTGATTATTCGTCCCCATCGACGACCAACCATGTGGGGGAGAACGGCGCGACACCCGTAATACACGCCGGAGAGATCAATACCAACGACCCGTTCCCACTCGCCATCCGGAAGATCCCATGAGGGCGCAGAACGCCCAGCGATTCCAGCGTTGTTGACCAACACATCGACATGACCAAACGCAGCAATCGCCCCGTGGATCATGTTACGCACGCTACCTTCATTTGAAACGTCGACCTCTGAAACCCCGACACGATGGTTGTCGTCGCCGAGTGTCGAGGCCAGCGCGCGAGCCGCATCAACACGAACGTCTGCAAACACCACGGTGAGACCGTCGGCGTACAAGCGGCGCGCAATGGCCTCACCAATGCCACTGGCGGCGCCGGTCACAATCGCGACTCGGGCGATCCCATTACCCTGTCTCTGCACCGTCATCGAGCTTCTCTCCGCCCACCTTTCGTGGACTATCGTATTCCCCGTTGATCGCTGAACCTGTCACAACATACCTCTGCGAAATGTCGTTGGCTTCCTGGCGCTACATCAGGCCCAAGCCACACGCCCCACAAACGCCTCGACGCGCGAGTTCGACGTATCTCGCGTGAGGCGTGCTAATCTGCCGACCGGATAAATGCGCCGACGACGTCGGGCGTTGATGGAATACGCGCCATGCTGTTCGATTGCGGACATGAAGCGCGACTTTGCGCCCAGTTTGGCGTAGCGGTTTGTCGGTCGGCGTGAACTAAGAGGAGCGGTGAACGATGGAGACGAATCGCGTAGAGAGGCGTAGCCTCCTCAAAATGGCGACAACGGCAGCGATCGTAGCGTCGGCAGGTGCGCCAGCAATCAATGCGGGCACCGCCTTGGCCCAATCGGCAAAGTACGGCGAGTCCCCGGCATTGGCGGCCCAAGTTGCATCTGGCGCCCTGCCTGCAGTTGAGCAGCGCTTGCCAGAGAATCCGCTTGTCGTCGACTTCAAATGGTTGTCTGCCGGGAAATACGGTGGGACACTGAACCTTGCCACTGGATACACCAACGATCTCGAGTATTCTCGACGCATTTCCAACTTTATGTACGGTCATTCACCGATGCGTTGGTTACGCGACGGACTTGAAATAAGCGCCGGTCTGTGCGAGAAATGGGAGACGAACGCAGACGCGTCGGAATGGACGCTCTACTTTCGCAAAGGTGTGAAGTGGTCGGACGGGCATCCATTCACTGCAGATGACGTGATGTTCTGGTGGGAAGACGAGGTCGGCGTGTCCGACCTCAAAGAACTGCCCCCAGATGAGACAAAGTCCGGCAAGAACACTGTCGCAAAGTTCACCAAGGTAGACGACTACACCGTCCGAATGAACTTTGACGCACCGGCACCCCTCACGGCCGACCGCATTGCGATGTGGGTCAAACGTGATCCGTTTACGAATGGCCGATGGCTTGATCCAAAGCACTACCTACAGCAATATCATATTAAGTATAACACTGCTCTCGATCCAAAAACGTGGGTCGAAACGTACATGGCGAAGCGCGAACATCGCAACAATCCTGACTGTCCGGTGTTGACAGGTTGGAAGTTCCAATCGCTAGTGCCCGGTCAAGAGCAGACATGGGTGCGCAATCCGTACTACTGGGTCGTTGACAAAGCAGGTAACCAGTTGCCGTATATCGACAAAATCGTTGGCCGGACATACAGCGACCCGGAAGTTCTGAAACTGCAGTTCACAACGGGAACTGCTGACTTCGGTCAAGGGAACCAGATCGGCGCTATCACTCTTGCGGACGTCGAGACACTCCGTTCAAGTGAGCCGAAGAGCAACATTGAGTTACGGTTTTGGGATGGTGGTTCAGGCACCGGTTCAATGTACTTTTTCAACTGGAATCACAAGGATCCGAAGTACCGCGCGTTGTTCCGCAATACCAAGTTTCTCAAGGCGATATCCCACGCCTTCAATCGCCAACAAGTGCAGCGTGCAATCTACTTCGGCACCGGAGAACAGACAACTGGAACGCTCAGCCCGAAGGCAATTGAATACAACGTGCCGGGCGGCAAGACAATCTATCAGTCGTGGCGCGACGCCGCCGTGCGGTACGACCCAGACGCCGCCAAGGCATTGCTCGACGAGATTGGCCTCAAAGACATCAATGGCGACGGTTTCCGCGAATTCGCCGATGGTAGCCCACTTGAACTCACCCTCGATTACTCCGCCGCTGAGCCGCCGAACGGCGAGCATGTTCGAAAGAACGAGTTACTTGCCCGCGACTGGCAAGCGGTTGGTCTGAAAGCGACGTTGGTCCCACAACCCGAGTCTGGGAGTGCCTTCGACAAGGCATGGGAAGCGAGCCAATACCAGAGCCGTACCAACTGGGAAGTTGGAGACGGCCCGAGCCACCTCGTCTATCCGCAGTGGCTCGTGCCGATCGAGCCGCAACGATGGGCGCCGTTGCACGGCAACTGGTACGCCGTTCAGGGCACTCCTAAGGCCTCTGAGGACCTCGACAAATCACCGTTCGAACGCACGCCCCCGCGAGAGGAGCCGGAAGCGGGCGGCGCAGTCGCGCGGATTTGGGCACTCTACGACAAGACAAAAGTTGAACCAGACGCCAACGCGCGCCATCGCCTCGTGTGGGAAATAATCAAGATTCACGTCGAGGAAGGGCCGTTCTACGGCGGAAGCGTCGCGAATCCGCCGCGCATTGTCCTGGTCAAGAAAGGGCTAACCAATGTGCCCCGACGCGACGACCTTGCACTTGGCGGATTTATGAACCCGTGGATTCATCCGACTCCCGCCGTTTATGAGCCGGAAACGTGGTACTGGACAGACCCTTCAGCGCACAGTTAGCGGGCACCGCGCACTACAACGCATCCAAACCCGACTACTTAGTGTCTGCTTAAGACGAAGTGTTGTCCCGCCGATCCGGCGGGACGATCACGCGCCTACGGATGATCCGCTGACGAAGTCTTTCAAATGCTCACGTTTCTTCTGCGCCGCTTCGTGTCGATGGTGTTCGTCATCGCGTTGATTTCCGTTCTGGGTTTCGTGCTTATTGAGCTGCCACCAGGCAGCGCCCTTGACACAAAGATCGCGCAACTTCGCCAGTCAGGCGGGGAGATATCACAAGAGCAGATTAATGCGCTTGAGGACCTCTACGGTCTGCGCGACCCAATCCACGTGAAATATACAAAATGGGTTTCACGTGCTGTTACTGGTGATTTTGGGCAATCCTTCACGATGGATATGCCGGTAGCATCGTTGATCTGGAGTCGATTAGCTTTCTCAATTGGTCTTGCAGTCTTTGCACTCATTATTAGTTGGGGAATATCGATACCGCTTGGCGTATATTCAGCAACGCATCGATATACATTACCAGATTACTTAATTCAAATAGTGCAGTTCCTCGGGGTTGCCATTCCGCAGTTTCTTTTCGCGCTGATGTTGCTTGTATTCTCCGCATCTGTTTTAAATCAAGAGGTCGGAACACTGTTTTCGCGTGACTTGCAGAATGCGCCGTGGTCCGTTGCGAAGCTTCTCGATTTTCTTTCGCACGTTTGGATACCGATTGTCGTTCTCATCGCTGGTGGGACCGCGTCCTTGACTCGCATCATGCGCGCGAACCTCCTAGACGTCCTCGGACAACAGTACGTGCAGACCGCGCGCTCAAAAGGCCTTCACGAAACCCGTGTGATCTGGCGTCACGCCGTAAGGAACGCGCTCCATCCACTCGTCATGGCGTTGGGCACCACGTTGCCAACTCTCATTTCCGGCGAGGTGGTTATCTCCATCGTCCTCAACTTGCCGACCACCGGCCCACTCTATATTCGCGCGTTGATCCAGAAAGATATGTATCTCGGAGTAACCTTTCTCCTTATGCTGTCTCTATTGCTAATTGTCGGCAACCTCCTCGCCGACGTGTTGCTTGCTTGGGTGG
Organism: uncultured Thermoflexus sp.; assembly: GCA_964343985.1. GTDB lineage: Bacteria > Chloroflexota > UBA11872 > UBA12225 > UBA12225 > CAILQO01. Next base: position 30,029 of record CAYFLJ010000006.1, on the reverse strand, counting down.
ACCCAAGGGTGCGATTGGACGAACGCTGATGGGCCATTCGCGCGCACGGACACGCAAGTGACGTCCGCACCGACTGCTCTGGGAGCCGGGCGCGACGACCTCGATCAACTGCGAAGCGCCGAGATCTCTCAGTGGGGGCTCATCTGGCGTCGATTTGCGCGTAATCGGTTGTCCGTCTTCGCAGCGTGGGTCCTGCTCGCGATGTACCTGATCGCCCTGTTCGCACCCTTTCTCGCGCCCTACTCGGCGGATCACATCGACACGAACCATAGTTACGCCCCACCGTCAACGGTGCGCCTAATCGGTGGGCGCCCCGCCATCTGCGCCGTCGAACAAGATCTCGACCCTTTTTTACTGAAGTGGCGCTACGTCGAAGATTGCTCTCTGGCGCGACCGATTGAACTCTTCGTACAAGGCGACCCATACGGCGTGTTGGGCGTTACGACGTTCAACCTCCACCTATTCGGGGTGACGGACGGTCCTCCGATGGCGGGGGCGCCGCCTCGCGAGGTGCGTCCGACACCAACGCCAACGTCATCCACGACGTCCGCCAGCGACCCGCTAGCGGCATTTCGTATTCAGCAAAATTCGAACGTCGCACCTGCCCTAGAAAAGGTCAAGAATGCTCCTCGCCTCTACCTGCTTGGCGCGGACCAGCAGGGTCGCGACGTCCTCTCTCGAGTCCTCGAAGGCTCACGCGTATCGCTAACCGTCGGGCTTATCGGCGTACTCCTGTCTCTCTCAATTGGTTCGATAATGGGCGCCACCTCCGGCTACGTCGGAGGCCTGTGGGATGACGTCATCCAACGCCTGATCGAAGTTATCCGGTCCGTGCCGACACTGCCATTGTGGGCTGCAATCGCGGCGGCGCTCCCGCGCACGACAACGATCGTGCAGCGCTACTTCCTGATCACCGTCGTCCTTTCCTTAGTGGGATGGACGAGTCTCGCGCGCGAACTCCGTGGGAAGGTGATGGCGTACCGGTCGCTCGACTACATTGCTGCAGCACGCCTCGCCGGATCATCACACTTGGGAATCATCATGGCACATATGCTTCCCAATGCCGCTAGCCACATCATCGTGGTCGCGACGCTTGCCGTGCCGTATTCAATTCTTGGTGAGACAACGCTGAGCTTTCTTGGACTTGGGATGTTGCCACCCGCCGTGAGTTGGGGAGTGCTTCTAAAGGACGCCCAACAACTCGACAGCATATTGATTCACCCGTGGATGCTTATGCCGGCGGTCCCCGTCGTTATCACCGTGGCTGCCTACTTCCTCCTTGGGGACGGACTTCGGGACGCCGTCGACCCCTACAGCAGCTAAAACCCGCCGCGGTTTTCCATCGGCGCGGCGTCAAATTGCTCCAACGCAAACCTTGACAGACACTAGCGGTCACATTCGTCGTGCGGTCGACTTCTCTCAAGCGACGTGCTACTCTGCGGCTCATGTCCCGATACCTCGTGGCGCGCGTTGGCGAAATCCCGGAAGGTGGAAGAAAACTCGTCCAACTCGGAGGGTTACCAGTTGGCGTCTTTCACGTGGGCGGCGAGTACTACGCAATACTGAATCGGTGCCCACACCAAGCAGCCCCTCTCGCTGAGGGCCACATCTGGTCGGGCCTCCTGACATCTGAAGTGCCGGGACAATATGTCAATCGACGAGACGTGCCGATACTTTCGTGCATCTGGCATGGATGGGAATTTGATCTCCGCACCGGTCAGTCGGTCTGCGATCCAAACCGATTGCGGGTTCGGAACTACGACGTCAGGGTCACGAAAGACGGCCTCTCAGACCCCGTCACGGCGGCCAATCGGGATTGGGAACATGCGACGACCTTTCTCGTCGAGGCCAACGACGATTGGATTGTCGTCGACCTCGACCGACGTCCGGCCGGAGCCGCGAGTCGTGAAGTCGTATCTGCTTGAGTGAGCCATTCCCACCGATGACGAGCGTAAACGTGGCTACCCGAGGCGCCCAAGAGCACCCAATGCAATTTGATCTTGTGGATGCCGACGTTCATGCGGTTGTGCCGTCAACCGAGGCGCTGTTCCCCTACCTCTCCGCTCACTGGCGCGACCACGTGACCAACACGCTAATGAAGGGCGTGGTCGAAGCGGCGTATCCGCGGTTCGCCCCAACATCGTCGCGCGACGGGCTTGAGCAACCGAACTCACCACCGGCCGGCTCAACGCTTTCGGCTATGCAGCATGACGTATTTGACGTCGGTGGTGCAGACATCGCAATTCTTTGCTGCACGTACCAAGTAGATAGTCTTCATAACCCAGATGCTGCAATCGCGTTCTCGCAAGCTGCAAATGATTGGTTGGTCGCCGAGTGGCTTGAGCGTGATTCACGCCTCCGTGCAGGTATCGTCGTCCCTGTCCATTATCCGGAGCTTGCCGCGCGCGAAATTGATCGGGTCGGGGCTCACCCGGGTTTCGTCCAAGCGTGCCTCCCCGCGCGAACGACCTACCCGCTCGGGAGTCGAGTCAACACACCAATATGGGAAGCAATCGCGCGGAATCGGCTTGTCGGCGCAATCCATTTCGGTGGCGCCCCGGGAACGCCTCCTACACCCTCTGGTTGGTCCTCGTATTACTTTGAGGACTACGTCGGGATGGCTCATGTGGTTCAGTCGCAAATCGTCAGCCTTGTCACTGAGGGCACACTCGATTTGCACCCAGACTTGCAGATTGCCGTGCTTGAGGCCGGATTTACGTGGATTGGACCTTTCCTTTGGAGGTTTGACAAGGAATGGCGCAACCTCCGTAGATTGGTGCCGTGGGTCCGTCGTGCTCCTTCTGAATACTTCAGAGAACGCGTCCGATTTACTGTTCAACCGCTTGATGCGCCAGAACGCGACGATCACTTTTCGCAAGCCATCGATCAGATTGGCAGTGATGAAGTTTTGATGTATTCGAGTGACTATCCACATCGGCACGTTGCAGAGCCGTCGAGACTCCTCGACCTTGTGACCCCACATCACGCGGCGAAAATACGATCCGGGAACGCCCGTGCACTCTACGGTCTGAGTTAGCGCCACATTTGTACGGAGGAGCCTGTACCGTGGTATCGATCGCCGAACGACCTACTTCTCTGCCCACGCTCACAGCGCTGCGCCCCGCATTGATCGACTGCGACCTCCATAATGAGTTGCACGGCGACGTCTGGGCACTCGTGCCCTACCTGTCCGCACGTTGGCGCCGTCATGTCGAGACATTCGGCGTACGCTCACCCTCCGGAGGCTACTACCCGCGATTCATGGATCACCGGTCAGATGCACGTCCGCCTTCAGGGAGGCGTGCAGGCTCCGACATCGATTTCGTCCGTGTCGACCACCTTGATCGCAACCGTGTCGCGTACGCAATCCTAAATCCGCTGTCTCCCGCTGCAAGCCAACTCAACTTGGAGCTCGGTGCCGCGCTCGCCTCCGCCTGCAACGATTGGCAAGTCGCCGAATGGCTCGACCGTGAACCACGCCTGCGCGCGTCAATCGCCGTAGCCGTCGAAGCGCCTGATCTCGCCGTGGCTGAGATTCGACGGCGGGCCGTTGACAAGCGTTTCGTGCAGGTGCTCTTTACCGGTCGCCCTCACGAACCAATGGGTCGGCGCAAGTACTGGCCAATCTACGAAACATGCGAAGAACTTGGCCTCCATGTTGCGTCCCACGCGTTCGGTTCCTACGGAAACCCGGTGACGGGCGCGGGTTGGCCCTCCTTCTACCTCGAAGACCATGTCGGGCCCGCTCAGGCGATGCAGGCCAATATCGTGAGCCTTGTCACTGAAGGAGTCTTCGAACGCTTTCCAAAGCTTCAGGTTATCAGTGTTGAGAATGGCTTCGCATGGTTGCCATCACTCTGTTGGCGCCTTGACGCAGCCTGGTCACTTCTCCGAGAAGAAGTCCCGCACCTTACGATGACGCCGTCGGAGTATGTGCGTCGCCACATTTGGGCGACAACCCAGCCGATGGAGGAGCCGCACCACTCGCACCAGTTCGCCGAGATGCTCGACCAACTCGGCACGCTTGCCGACCGGATAGTTTTCGCAAGCGACTACCCACACTGGGATGCTGATCAACCAGACGAGGCGTTTCCGGTCCGTCTAAGTCCGGAGCAAGCGCACACTTTCTATTATGGGAACGCCGCTACGCTCTATAACTTTGACCGGTTGCCACCGCCTGCGCACTAATTCGATAAGAACGCCTGTCACTAAACCGTCTAGACGTGTCGAGGTCCGGCGCCTTCATTCGGTGGCGCGGTCATTTTCGCGATTGACGCCGCCGGAATCCGGAACAGCGAAATCCCGTTTGTGCGCAGAAGACGGTCCGCAATCGTGAGCGCGTCGCTTTCGTCGAGTAGTCCCATTTCGACCCGGTCGGCAATCACTGTCGCCACCATGTCGCGTGCCATGTGGCCGTGGGCACATGCCAGCTCTGGCATATGGTAATCACCGCCGAACGCTTGGATCTTAGTGTGCGGCACCGTGTCTAGCCACTCGTGCAACGCACGTGCCAATACCGTCGGACTGATAATCGCCAGCCAACATGCATTGATGTACGCATTGGGAAAGTTCTTCGCGAGCGTTGCGAGTTCACCGGTATACGGGTAGCCGCCGTGGAACACGTCGAATCGAGTCGCAGGATGTGCCTTCAACGTATTCGTGAGGTGCGTTGGATTCGTCAAAACGATGTCAGCACCCCAATTGCCGTTCTGTAGACCCGTATGGATTTGATACGGGAGGCCTAACGCGCCTGCACGATCACACACTTCATGAAAGAGGAAGTCTTGGAGTGCTTGCGCACCGTCGTCAGTCAAGTTTCCTGCCAACGCTTGGTCATACAAGCGCGATGCGGTTTCACGCTCAACCTGCTCAAATCGAATGGTCCGACGGTACGCCAACCCACACTTGAACCCCACAACGCCGTCGTCAACGTGGCGTCCAATGACGCGATCAAGCGCCTTCAAATAGGCGCCGAGCGTGGCCGGCGCATCGGACGCAGTGGGTGCAGATTTCGGCGGCGCAACGGCCCGCGCGACCGCCTCCGCGGTCCGCGCCGTGATAACTGCGTCGAGGCGCATCACCGGCAAGAAGAACCGACGGTTACCCCTCGTGGACCCGATGTCCATGAGCGAACCGACAATCCTGCCTTCATCCTTCAAGACATGTTCGTACCAATCGGCTCGGCCCGCAGTCTGAGCAATTCGCTCAGAAAGTTCGCGATATGTCGTCGTTGAAAGTCCAGGCAACTCGTAGAGTCGCCTGATCGCACGCTCGACAGCAATTCCGTAGCCGGTAGTGCGACATACCTCCCAAAACGGAGCGAACGAAGCCCAACGCGCGTCGAGTGGGATCGTAGTGTCGACGAGGGATCTCATCGCTGCCTCTGGCATACCGGCGGCGACCAAGTCCATGTTGAGGTAATGATTGGTCAGGTAGAAGCAATCCGATGCCCGACGTTCGTGATCGTCGGGCAGCATCAAATGTTCATGACCGTCAAAAGCCCACATCCGTGATACGGCCGACGTAATCTCGCGACGTATGCGCGAAGTGCCCGCACCCTTGCTAACCCGCGCACGCGACGCCATTTGCCCTCTACCCTCTTGCTACCGCGATTGTTTGCACCATTCTTCCAAACCGGTGCCAAGACGAACACACTGGGACTACGTCGCCGATGCAAATGCGTGACGACACCTCACCATCGGCGGGGGAAAATGCTTGGTCGAAAGCGTCGAAAGCTCTGAGCGCCCGGCCGACGCAGCCAAATGAGTGCACTGCCGGCGTCAGTGTGACCACAATCTTGCGCTACCGTCGCACGACGCACACAATCAGGCGACCCGATCCGACGCTCCACGGTCCACTCGTGGGGGAAACGACAGAATTCCATTGAAATCGCCAAGGACTGCGCAAGACGTCGAAACTGACGGAGTCCTGTAGCGGAACTCGCGTACCAAGGGGCACATCATGCCGACATCGAATGAGCTAGCAGTTCACGGTGGGAACCCGGTGCGCACCGCTGCCTTTCCGTCCTGGCCCGTCTTTGATGCGAACGATGAACGCGCCGTCCTCGGCGCGCTGCGGACCGGACGGTGGGGGTCACGTGCCGGCGAAGGATATGGCCATGACCTCACCAACCGGATTGCCTCACTCCAAAACGTCCGGCGGGCAGTCGCCACCGCCAACGGGACAGTCGCTCTTGAAGTCGCCCTCAAAGCGGTCGGCGTCAAGCCGCTCGATGAGGTCATAGTTCCTGCATATACATTTCTAGCAACTGCAACGGCGGTAACCGCTATTGGCGCGATTCCGATCTTTGCCGACATTACGCCGTCCTCTTACACCATTGACCCGGAATCGATAGCCGAACGGGTTTCTCCACGCACGCGTGCCATCGTTCCCGTGCATCTCGCTGGCCAACCGGCCGACATGGACGGCGTCATGGCTGTCGCACATGCCCACGGGCTCGCCGTCATCGAAGACGCTGCGCAAGCAATTGGCGCCGCTTGGCGAGGCAAGGGCGCCGGAGGTATCGGAGACGCCGGTACCTTTTCGTTCCAATCCTCGAAGAATCTGAACGCCGGCGAGGGCGGTGCGGTTGTCTCCAACGACGACGAGATTGCGGACCGAGTATGGTCGCTGGCCAATTGTGGTCGCAGTCCTGGAGGCGCGTGGTACCAACACGAGCTTGCTGGTTCGAACCATCGTCTGACCGAAATCCAGTCGGCACTCCTGTGTTGTCAACTTGACCGACTGGCCGATCAAATGGCTCGTCGCGAACGTTCGGCGACGCTTCTGGAGGCCGGGCTAGCAACCATCGCAGGGCTCGCGACGCAGAAGCGCAGCGCCGCCGTCACAACCCATGCACGCCATTTGTTTGTTTTCCGGTATGACCCACTTGCGTTTGGAGGCCGGCCGCGAACGTGGTTCATCGGCGCCATGCGCGCTGAAGGCATCCCGTGCAGTCCCGGGTACGAAGTGCCGCTCCACCGGATGAACGGAGTCGTCGCCGCTCGACAGACGTGGGTTGAAATCGCCCGCGCAGCCGGTCGTGCCATTTCTGTGCCAAGCGACCCAGATGACGAACGGTTACCAAACACCGACCGCGCGAGCCGCGAAGAGGGCGTATGGTTTTCCCAATCGCTTCTTCTCGGAACTGACGACGATATGGCGGACGTCATCGAGGCGACGCGCCGTATCCGCGGGTGGTGCGACGAACACCCTGCGGGTGATTGATATCGACGCTCTCGGTACGGCCAGAGTGTGGATTCGACCCGCTAGCGACCTAACGCGTCAGAGCGCCCATGACGGCGTTGGAAAACATGGCGAGGAGCCGACGTTCACGCGTCCAACCTGAAGCGAGGGTGCGATTCGTCAACAGCACGACTTGCACTCCGGTATCTGGATCAAGCCAAACCATGGTGCCAGTCGCTCCAAGATGGGATATCGTGCGTGGCGAGGTCAAATCTCCAGACGGGTGCCGATGCTTTCGGCCCTTCACCTCCCATCCGAGTCCCCATTCGACACGATCTCGGCGCGGTCCCTCGGCCGCGCCATCACGTAGCCCGACCGGGATTTGTGCATCCGTGTCCGGCCCATCGGCTTGCACCGCGACCATCTGGCGAATCGCAGCGACCGACAGTGCTCCGGAAAGCGCGGTCGGAGCCCCAAGAAAGGTTCTGAGCCACCGCGCCAGATCCCGCGGCGTTGTGAAAAGCCCCCCCCACGGTATGCCGAGGGACCGATAGTAGGGCGAATTTGCCATTTCATACGGCTCACCGCCCTGTCCGGTGTCTACAACCTTGGCGATCCGATCGTCCCAAGCTTCCGGTGGGAGTAAGGCGCTGGAAGTCATTCCCACACTCGAGATTAGCGATGCAAACGCCGCGCGAAACGCGTCAATCCCGGTCCCATCTGACCCAGGCCCACCTCCCAATGCCCGTCCCGCTACCTCCGCCGCCATCAAAACGCCACAGTTTGAATACAAGTGAGCCGTGCCTGGCGTGAACAGGATTGGTGCCTTCGCGAAGGACGAAACAAAGTCCGAGAGCGGCCGCTGCGCCTTTCGCAGTGCGATGTTCTCCGCGCTGAACCCCGGAAGGCCTGAAGAATGCGAGAGACACTGCCGGAGGGTGACGTGTTCCCGTGCGTGATCGAGTTCGGGGACCGTGGTTGGGAACGCCGTCACGTAGTCAGCGAGATTACTCGGCCCTAACGCAAACTCTGGAACCAGTCGAACTATCGGCTCATCGAGCGTTACCAAACCCCGTTGCACGGCACGCATCGCGACCGCAGCGGTAAACGTCTTGGTCACCGATGCTACCGACCACACGGTGTCTCGAGTAACCGGCGCCCTTGAAACCGTGTCCGTAAGTCCGACGTACGCCTCCGCGACGCGCACGCCTGATCGGCCAATCCACACTCCCGCTCCAGGTACGACGAGATCACGCACCCAATCCGCCACCAAACGGAGCGCCTCGTGGAGCGCATCGGTGTCGAAGCCGTGTCCGCCGTCGACGCGCAAGCCGCTCCAATATCGTGCCATCCACGCTGTCCTTTCACGTGTCAATCGGTTGAGCCGCAGCGAGTCGTGCCGTGCAATGATGGCGGAAGGGGCGTCGGCACGGTCGGTCCCTTTCGCGCCGAGCGAGCGGGCGACGCGCCACCGTAGGATGCGGTTTTGGAGAGGTCAATGGCGATCAAAATCGGGCTTGGTCTGTACCCCCACTTGATGACACGGGAAAGTTTTGCGTTCGCCGCGCAGGCGGGTGCGACGCACGTGGTGGCACACCTTCCTGGATGGGCCCGCCGAGTCGGCCGGGGCCTCCCTCCCGGCGCAATGTGGACCGAACAAGAACTTGGCAGCCTAAAACAGGCAATGAATGACGCCGGTCTCGAGTTCTACGCCATCGAGAATTTCGAAGTCGAGCACTGGTACGACGTCTTACTCGATGGCCCACGGCGTGACGAGCAAATTACCGAGCTTCAGAACCTGTTGCGCACGATGGGTCGACTCGGTATCGGCGTGATGGGTTACAACTTCAGCTATGCAAATGTTTGGGGCCGCGTGATGGGTCCGTATGCGCGAGGCGGCGCACGCACGCCCGCGTACCTCGCAGCGGAGGCGCCGCCGGAGACTCTGATCCCACACGGCACGGTCTGGGGCGTGCAATACAACCAAGACGCGCCGAGTGGGTCGATTGGTGAAGTCTCAGAAGAGCTCCTTTGGGAGCGGTACGCACGATTCGTACGCGACATGATCCCGGTCGCGGATGAAGCCGGTGTCAAACTCGCGATGCATCCTGCTGACCCACCATTCGGCACATTGCGGGGCACCGCTCGCCTCGTCTGGAAGCCGGAACACTACCAACGGTTCTTTGATCTCCATCCAAGCCCGAATCATTGCGCTGAGTTCTGTCAAGGAACAATTGCAGAGATGAATGGAGACATGTCCGTGTATGAAGCAATCGCAAAGTACACGGCGATGGGGCGAATTGCCTACGTGCATTTCCGCAATGTACGGGGCACGGTGCCGAACTACATTGAGGAGTTTGTGGACTCGGGCGACATCGACATGGTGAAGGCGATTCGCCTCTACCACCGGAACGGATTTGACGGTGTGCTCATTCCTGACCATGCGCCTGAGATGACCTGTCCGGCGCCGTGGCACGCAGGAATTGCGTACACCCTGGGATGGATGCGTGCCGTGGTCGGCATGGTTCAGGCGGAAGACCCGAACTCACCGGTTCCATAGTTGCCGTCTGGTTTGGAACCACTCACACGGTTCACTCACGTGTACTTTCAGTCCCGGACGGCATTACGTGGTCGGTCATGCCGTTCGATGTCCAATCGCCTGCGAAAGCGGACGCGAAGTCTGGCTACCGCTGTGTGCAACCTGCACAAACAACGGCGTCGATACTCGGTACACCCGTCCGGCGATTCTTCGCCGCGTGACGCGTACCTTGACACCCTAGGCTCCCAATCCGCGGCGTGGTGCGTATTGACCCAGCAGCCGAGAAACTAGCGTTGACTCATGGTCAACTCGCCGGGGTGCACGTGGAGAAAGGACGCGGGGCAGTGAACGGTCCGGCAGCTTTCGATGAGATGCGCGGAGACATTCATGCCGGCGCGTCACCGGCCGTACGCGATCTTTACGCACGTGTCGCATCGTGGCTCGCGTCTACCCCAAATGAGTTTCTTGCCCGTCGGCGCACCGAAGCTGAATTCATTTTTCGGCGCACAGGGATCACCTTTGCTGTCTATTCCGAAGGAGGCGATCCCGACCGCTTGATCCCGTTCGACATCATTCCGCGGCTCATCGACGCCGACGAATGGGATTTCCTTCGTCGCGGTCTGGCACAGCGCGCGCGAGCGCTGAATGCATTCCTCGCGGATGCATACGGTCCGAGGGACTTCATACGCGCAGGACTGATCCCCGAAGTGCTTGTGACGCGCAATCCTGCATTCGTTCCGTATATGAACGGGTTTGTGGTTCCCGGTGGGACCTACACCCACGTCGCTGGTATCGACGTCGTTCGAACCGGCACATCAGCCTTCTATGTTTTAGAGGACAACTGCCGAACTCCTTCGGGCGTGGCGTACATGCTTGAGGACCGAGAGGTGATGATGCGCCTCTTCCCAGACCTCTTTCGGATCCACCGCGTTCGACCGATTTCCCACTATCCTGAGGAATTGTTACGAACTCTGCAGTCTGTGGCCCCACCAAATGCGATAGGCGACCCGGTGGTCGTGTTACTCACTCCGGGCCAATACAACAGTGCGTATTACGAACATTCATTCCTCGCTGACGAGATGGGTGTCGAGCTCGTGGAAGGTCCTGACCTCGTCGTTCGAGACGGGATCGTACACATGCGCACCACACGTGGACTCCAGCGGGTCGATGTGATCTACCGAAGACTTGATGACGCTTATCTCGATCCGCTCGCGTTTCGGCCAGACTCAGTTCTAGGCGTACCAGGCCTGATGGCGGCGTATCGCGCAGGAAACGTGACGATTGCAAACGCGCCCGGGACGGGCATTGCCGACGACAAAGCGGTGTACTGCTACGTCCCCGAGATGATCCGTTTCTTTCTCGGTGAGACCCCGCTTCTCCAAAACGTCCCAACGTGGCAATGTGCCAAGGCCGACGATCTCGCCTACGTCCTTGAGCACCTTGGCGAGCTCGTGGTCAAAGATGTTCAGGGCAGCGGTGGGTACGGCATGTTGGTCGGCCCCCATTCCACTGCGGAAATGCGATCAGAGTTCGCGGACCGCCTCCGCGCGACGCCTGACCGCTACATCGCGCAACCAACACTTTCTCTCTCGACCAGCCCGACGTTCGTCGATGAAGGAGTCGCGTCACGCCACGTCGACCTTCGCCCCTATGTCCTTTGTGGCAGTTCGGGTGATCCCGGAACGATTGAGGTACGCATTGTTCCTGGAGGACTCACCAGAGTCGCGCTGCCGTCAGGTTCACTCGTCGTGAATTCGAGTCAAGGCGGCGGAACCAAAGACAC
>CAYFLJ010000006.1:0-18422 GCA_964343985.1 uncultured Thermoflexus sp. | reverse complement strand
TGCCGTCAGGTTCACTCGTCGTGAATTCGAGTCAAGGCGGCGGAACCAAAGACACGTGGGTCCTAGAGAGAGACGCATGACCGAGTCCAATCGATTGGGTCGCGAGCTTCGTCCTGTGTGCTGTGCTCAAGAAATGCAACCGCTCGATCGGTCCTTCGCCGCCACTTCTCGCCCAACGCGTCACTTCGAACAACCATATCGTCAAGATTATGCACGTCATATTACGAAGAGCCTCGGCGCTTGCAGTTCGGATGCACGACGGTTCACTTCCAGTGGCCGGGCCGGGCCACCGTACCGAGAAATGCACTTCAGAACCCCCGGTGTGAACATGTCTCTGGGTCTTCGTCCCAATTCAGCCCTTATGAATTCCCTAAGCACTGTAGGGAGGCGGCAATGCTGTTGAGTCGAACCGCAGACAGCATGTTCTGGATGGCGCGATATATTGAACGTGCTGAAAGCATAGCGCGGCTCCTTGACGTTGGTCGTCGGATGTCGAGCCTGCTTCCCGACCCTGCGGATGCTTCGAGCGAGTGGACGTCCACGATTGAGGCTGCTGGGTGCGAGGACTCGTTCGCGACCACCTTTGGGGTCCCGACAGGCGCAAACGTTATCGAACATCTGGTGCGCGACCCTCGCAACCCGTCTTCGATTTTCGCCTGCCTCGCGACGGTGCGACAGAATGCACGCGCCGTCCGGACTGCGCTCTCGCAAGACGTGTGGGATGCCGTCAACAGCATGTGGATTGAGTCGCAGGGTTGGACCGACGACGACTTCACCGTCGAGGGCCTTCCGCGGGTGCTTGATTGGGTGAAGGAACGATCACAACGCTTTGGCGGGGCGCTCACGAACACCATGCTTCGGCGCGACGCCTACTGGTGGGCGCGACTTGGAACGTTTCTTGAGCGCGCCGAGAATAGTGCGCGAATTGTCGACGTGAAATACCACGTCCTACTCCCTCGAGGGACGTCAGACGTCGGCGGGCACCTTGACTACTACCAATGGGGGGCGGTTCTCGGCGCCGTGTCGGCATTTCGGGCGTATCACTGGGTGTATCGAGACCGGCTGGAACCGTCGAGGGTCGCCGAATTGATGATCCTGCGTCCGGAACTTCCGCGTTCACTCTTGAGTTGCGCGTCACAGGTCACGTACTACCTCAACCGTATCGCGGACGGCGGAGTCGGCGACGCGGGCGGTGAGCATGACGATGACAATGACATCAGCACAACTGTGGCGCGCCACCCTTCGCGTGAGGCGCCGCCCCGAAGTTTCGAACCGGTCGCTCAAGTAGGTAGGGGAACTGACTTGGCCAACCAAACGCGCGTCGTCAGTCCGTCGCTGAACTCGGCGCGGTCGATTGAGCAGGCGCTCCGTTCGACGACGATCGAGGAGATATTCTCCACCGGTTTGCACGAGTTTCTGACCGATTTCGTCAACTCTATGAACGAACTAGGGAACGACGTCCGTCGAGAGTACTTCCTTGGGTAGTGACAATTTCGGGACATATGCCTTTTCAAGACGATCAACGCCCTCAATGTGCCAGCACCGACCGGGTTGCTTCGTTCCGCAACTTCACGAAATCTGAAGACGAATTACGCCACTCTAATGCGCCTTCGTATCCGACACGTCACGACCTATGAATACGACTCACCCGTCGCGGCATCTACCCAGCTGGTTCGGATGACTCCTCGAGGCGACCTCGGCCAACGCGTCATTGATTGGCATGTGCGCCTCGAGTTCTTGGAGCCGGCAATCCGCGACCATCGCCATTCGTTGCGCGTCGGACTAGCGGCGCATCCAATCGCCACAGACCCTTCGTGGGCACCGAGGCGAAGCGACAACCGCGACGCCAGCTCTCTCCTGCGAACGACTACTAGTGGTGACCGATATTCAGTTGTGCGGCCCCCGGGCAATCACGATGGGGGGTCAGAGGGTTCCGACGTTCCGTCACCTCCACCTCAATTCTCCTCGGTACCCAATCTCGCAAGTGGAGATGATGGGTACGGCAATCGGACTCACCTCATCTCGCTGGTTGTGCCACACGTCGCAACGCGTCTCGTGGCTCATGGCGTTGTTGAGACGAGTGGGACCGTCGGGACGTCACACGAGGATCGCCCGTCACTCCCATCGTCGTATTGGCTGAGACCGACGCGCCACACGGGTAACGGCGAAGCGGTTGTCCGCTTCGTGCATGAATTCGGTACTCGCTTACGTTCGGCGTGGCAAGACACCGACGTACCTCAGGTGACCGGCTGCCTTGAAGACCTAATGCAACGGGTCCGCGAGCGCGTCGATTTTCGGCTTGGTGCGACCGACGTCTTGACGACTGCCGACGAGGCGCTTCGCCGCGGCGCAGGTGTCTGCCAAGATCACGCACATGTAATGATTGCCGTCATGCGCTCGCTTGGCGTCCCCGCGCGCTACGTGAGTGGGTATCTCTGGCCAGGACATCACGTAGCGGCGCAGGCGAGTCACGCTTGGGTAGACGTGTTCGTCCCGACGATTGGGTGGGTGGGTTTCGACCCAGCGAACGCTTGCCGGCCAACTGAGGCGTATGTTCGGGTCGCGGTTGGCCTCGACTACTTTGATGTACCTCCCACCCGCGGTGTACGCCGCGGTGGCCCAAATCACGAATCCCTCGGCGTCACCGTTGAGATTGACCCTGTAGACAGGGGCGACGGGTCGATTCCTCATGTGGTCTGCGATGAGCCTTCATCGACCTCATCTGGCGCCGCGCAACCGATGGCCGCATCAGTTTGAAGTGAAACATCCGACCCAAAGCACGATGGCACATATTGGTAATCCCGAAACGCCGTTCAGCCATGGGTCACCCCAACGTCATTGGCCACGATCAGCTTGACCACGTCTCGCGCCACCGGTTCACCATCCGCCGGCTCCGGCAACCCGCGGTGGCCTCACGGTGCGGGGATCAATGAATTGCCCACCACGGTCCAATTCATCCGATCGCGAACGGTTTTCGGCGCATAACAAGCGCTGTCCTACACCATTTACGAGATTGTTGACAGCAGACGCGCGACCGCTCGACGGATGAAGCCGACTGGCGGGTAGTGGATCGACCCGTACGCAGGCACGCGCACCGTGTCAATCGCAGCCACGTGCGACGGAGTGCGTATTTTCACGCGACCACAATGTCGAGTGCTCCGCCAAACTCGCACGCAGTCCCAAACCAAAACTTATGCGACTAGAATGGCGCGCTAACCTCGCGGCGGCCAGGTGACCTGATTCGCCGATTGGCACCAACATCAGGACGTTGGGAACTGGACAGTGAAAAGAAACGCGGCGCTTGCGCGACTTCGCAACGGTCGGCCGATTAATGGTGCGGCCATCGTGTATGACTCGCCGTCGCTGGTTGAACAAGCGGCTCGCGTCGGTCTCGACTACCTCTGGCTCGATTGGCAGCACGGCCAGTGGGCCGAACACACCTTGAACGACGCGCTGGCGCGGTGCCTATACGCCGAGACGGTGCCGATTGTCCGCGTCAAAGGGAACGAGCCGGGCACCATAAATCGGGTTCTCGATATGGGTGCGTTGGGCGTCATTGTTCCGTACGTCCAAAATGAGGACCAAGCTCGTGCGGCGGTTCAGGCTGCCTACTATCCGCCGCTTGGCATGCGATCCGGAGGAGGGGTCCGGCTCGGCCTCCTAGGCGATGGCACCACTGACTATTTCGCGAGCGCCAACAACGAGATCTTGCTTGCGGTGATGGTAGAAACTGAACATGCCATTAATAATGTTGAAGCGATTATGCGTGTCCCAGGCGTAAGCGTGGTTCTCATTGGTCCCGGCGACCTAATGATTGACGTCAGGTCCCGTGGGGGCGACGAAGCGCAACACGAAGCGCTTGTACTGGAAGTCGCGGCCGCCTCTCGACGGACCGGAACGCCGTGCGGGTACGTAACTGGTAATCCCGATGAGGCCACAAACCGGGTCCGGCAGGGCTTCACCTTCCTCAATTGCGGTTCCGACTTCGGAGCCGTCGATAGCGGTTTACGCGCCGCCGCCGCGCTCGCCCGAGCGTGGTGAAATGCGCATCCCTCCGGAAAGCATTGCCTCCCGACGCCGGGCGTTTCCAGAGAGATAGCCAATGAATGCGACCATTGACCAGGCAGTTGTGGGCGGTTGGGAAGCCATTCGGCTTGCGAACGATCACATCGACGTTGTCGTAATCCCCAAGAAGGGCGCCGAAATTTGGTCGGTGACTGATCGTCGCACCGGCGTCGACGTGCTTTGGAAAGCGCCATGGGACCTGCGCCCGCACGCACTAAGTTCAGCGACCGCTGGCGCATCACAGACGGCCTGGCTCGATCACTACGCCGGTGGTTGGCAAATTCTTTTCCCGAACGCAGGCGACGCAGTGACATACCGCGGCGCAGATCTCGGGTTTCACGGTGAAGCCTCAGTCGCGCCGTGGACTGCGTCTACTGATGCAACGCCTACCGGCGCCGCTTTGGACCTTTCCGTCAACTTGCGTCGCTCACCGTTTCGCCTCCACCGACGTATGGAGCTCGGGCCAGGACCGTCGACGCTTCGGTTTTCCGAGACGATTACGAATCTCGGATCCGATCGCTTGCCGTATATGTGGGGCCACCACCCAGCCTATGGGGCGCCGTTTCTCGGCGCCGGTACCAAACTGACCGTCCCCGCTCGCACCTACCTTGCAGACGCGTCGAACGCACCACCCACTGCACGCGTCGCCGCCAACGTCCGGTCATCGTGGCCACTGGCGGCAGCTCCAGATGGAGGGACCGTCGACATCAGCCTCGTCCCTGGCCCCGAGTCGGCCACCGCCGACATGGGGTACCTCCTTGATCTGGAAGGTGGTTGGTACGTACTCGAGAGTCCGCAGACCGGCCTAGGTGTCGCAGTCGTCTGGCCTCGCGACATCCTGCCATGCGTCTGGCTTTGGCAAGAATTTAGGGGAGGGACGGACTATCCGTGGTACGGGCGCGCGTACGTCATGGGCGTCGAACCGCATTCGTCTTGGCCCGGACATGGCCTCCTCGGCGCCGTTGACGCAGGCACCGCACGGTGGATTGAACCGGATGCAACTCACGAAATCAGTATCGCGATGACCGTGTTCGCGCTTTCCAGCGACGGCATTGGGACAGTCACGTCAGTCGATGCCGACGGTTCGGTTAGATTTGCAAGACCGCTAGGCGTTGAGGACTAACACTCGCAATTCAGTACAACGGCTCATGAATGCACGTAGTGATTTCTTACCCGTTTCCCAGAGTGCCCAGGTTGCTGACGAGAAGGCAGACCACGGTTGCGTAGCGTACATCGTCAATCCAGTCGCAGGAAACGGGCACGCACGATCCGTTGCCGCCGACCTACCGCTTGCGTCGGGAGCAGCAGGCCACCGCGGCCCAATCTTGCTGACTGGGTTTCCGGGCCATGCCGGCGAGTTGGCCCGACGCGCGGTTGAGACCGGCGCCACAATGGTGGTGGCAGTGGGCGGAGATGGCACCGTCGGTGAAGTCGCCTCTGCGCTTGTCGGCACGTCGGTGACTCTCGGGGTACTCCCTGCCGGCGGAGGCAACGATCTTGCACGGGTTTTCGGCGTCCGACCTCTGCGACCCGGCCCCGCAGCCCTCGCACTGGCAATTCGCCAAACGGTCGGGGCCCGAACGCAGCGCCTGGACACGATTATCGTGAATGGTCGCACGAGCCTTCAGGCGTCGGGTGGCGGTCTCGATGCGTACGTGACAACCCTTCGGTCTCAATCGCGGATTCGTCCGCCTGTCCTTGCATACGCAGTGAGCGCAGTCTCAGGACTTGTGCGTTGGATGCCGCGCCACATGCGGGTCACCGTTGACGACGTAGTGGTCCATGACGGATCAGCGCTTGCAGTGACCGTCGCAAATACTTCAACCTACGGGAGCGGTCTGCAAATCGCTCCGACGGCGGACCCGACCGATGGGCAACTCGACGTTGCCATCATTGGAGACATTAGTCGCGTCGAGGCCCTGCGCGTGTTTCCGTCGGTCTATCAGGGAAAGCACGTCGGACACCCAAAGTTTCGCCTTGCCCGAGGCACACGCGCCACTATCGAGTCCGATTGCGCGAACATACCCACCCATATTGACGGAAGTGCCGCCGGCGTCCTGCCACTCGATGCCCACGTCAATCCCCGCGCCGTAAACGTCGCGGTTCCGTCGCCCAACTGGTGAAGCGTGTGGTTACCCGTCGAACGGCGCGACGAACGGAGAATTATCAGCCGATTATCCGGATACTTCCCGCCATAACGCCCGTTCTGATTGCTTTTCTCGACGGTGGCGTCGGCCATTGCCTGAACCGTCCATCGTCGCGTGCACTCTCGGTCGGCGGTGTCCTCGTTACACTCGAACGATGGATACACCATTCGCACGGACGCCCGACGATACACGCCTCCTCGTTGAACTACGGCGAGACCTCCATATGCATCCAGAACTCGCGTGGGAAGAGTTTCGGACCGCGGGCCGAGTTGCGCAGCTCGCCCGCGAGGCCGGAATGGAGGTGCGTGAGGGCATAGCGAAGACTGGCGTCGTCGCGGTGCTTCGTGGCCAAGGCCCGGCTCCGACGACCGGTCGACGCACGATGCTGATCCGGGCCGACATGGACGCACTGCCAATTTCCGAAACCACCGTTGGGCGCCCACACGCCTCAACGGTCCCTGGGAAGATGCATGCATGCGGACACGACGGGCACGTTGCGATGGCCGTAACCGCAGCGCGCGTGTTAGCGCGAAACCGCGAACGCTTGCCAGGCGACGTGGTGTTTGCTTTTCAGCCAGCCGAAGAGACCGATGGCGGTGCCGCGCCAATGATCGCCGCGGGAGTGCTTGACGATCCAAAGGTGGACGCAGCAATTGGCATCCATCTCGCGAACACGATTCCGGTGGGGCAGGTCGCCGCGCAGAGTGGCCCGATCACCGCGGCCACCGACGGGTTCGTGATCACCATCAGCGGTCGTGGGGGCCACGCCGCGCGGCCACACTTGAGCATCGACCCGATCGCAATCGCGGCGCAAGTCATCCCGTCGCTGCATATGTTGATGACCCGCGAAAAGTCGCCCGCGCAACCCGGCGTGCTAACGATCGGTGCCATACACGGAGGGACGGTCGGCAACGTCATTGCCGAGGCATGTGTCCTTCGCGGCACGCTGCGAACGTACGACCCTACATTGCGATCGTATCTGCGCCGCCGAGTTCAGGAGATTGCTGAAGGCGTCGCAGTGGCAAGTCGGGGCACCGCCGCAGTTGAATGGGACGGGGGGGCCTATCCGCCCACCGTCAACGATGCCCATGTCACTTCAATCGTGCGTAACATCGCATCGGACATCGTTGGACAATCAAACGTGGTGGTCCACGAAGCAAGCCTCGGGGGCGACGACATGGCCTATTTCCTTGAAGCCGTCCCGGGATGCTACTTCCGAGTTGGCAGCGCGAATGCAGCCAAAGGCATCGATGGTCCGGGCCATTCGCCTCGCTTCGACATCGACGAAGACTGTTTGCCAATCGGGGTTGATGTCCTCGTTGGCACCACCGTCGCGTATCTGGCTGGTGCGTGAAGGCGCACCCCGCACCAATTCATCGTGCTACAGACGGATTGCACGGTTCAACTTGCTAGAGGACAAAGAGGATGGCACGGCCAACCGACGTCGATTACCGTGACCCTGACAAGGCACCTGTTGATGCCGAGACCGGGCAGGCACTTTCCTTGCGTGAGCGGCGAGCCCACGTTGTCCGCGAGATTGCCGTCGCCGGTCGGGTCTGGTACCCGCTTCGCGAGGAAGCACACGGCATTGCGAACCGGGGTGAGCCGATTCCCGAAAGCCTGCGCGAGCGCCTAACCGAAGCGGAGCAGGCATATCGAGCCCTCGAAGATGAATTGATGGGCCTCATGCGCCCTCGTGTCAAAGACGAGTGGATGTACGGCGGTCACCGGCACGGTCCGGACGACGCCCACGACCACTAGCGCGGTTCGCACACGTTCGCGCTGTTGACCGCGCACACCGATCTTTGGCGCGCCCACGGGAAGACTTCTCCCTCGTAAAGCCACACTCGAGGCAGGGTCCTCTGGCCGAACTGCCTCATTTCGCGGTGTCACGATTGAGAGCGTGCGCTATCACGATGAGCGCGAGCTTTGCGTACCGCCAGCGCGCGGACGGTTCTAGGAGGTCGCCGCGCGACAGTCTAGACAGGCGGGGGCGCACCTACCTGTTCGCGGAAAAACGCATGTAAGGTTGGGATTGCACGGCGATTCAACCCATCCGCGTCTCGCACAACCCCGAGATCGTCGGCGAGGACTGAAAGCACTTGGCGCGCTGCGGTGACGAAACCCGGGTCGCCATGTGCAACGGCACGACGCATCGCTTCTTCGATGGCCTTAGCCGCCTGCCCACTTTCTTCGAGAAACATCCGCGCGTCAGGACCGCTTCGCACCGGTTCGTTGCCCGATCCGCCAGGTAATCCATAGAACGCGTGGCCGAGGCAAAGTCGCCGTGGACCAAGGTTTGCAGCGCGCAGCACGGCGGCGCGGTAGGCGCGAGCGTCGTCAAACACTAACGGCAGTCGCCCAGCTCCGCCACCAAGTCCTTGAATTGCATCACCAGTAAACAGCGTCGAGACGTCATCAAGGAAGTACGCCGTCGACCCGCGTGAGTGGCCTGGGACGTGAATTGCCCGCAGAAGTCGCCCGTCGCCAAGGTCAACCTTGTCGCCATCGAGGATGAGATTGTCAGCGCGCACCGGAGTCACGATGTTCGCGTTCATCTTGGCGATCACAGCCGCGAGCTCGGCCGAGTCTCCGAGTACACGAGGCATGTAGGTGATGTACCCGAAGGTGTGGGCCTCCAGTCGATCAAAGAGATAGGCATCCGCTGGATGCACGTGAATGAGAGCGTCCGGCGCGATTGCGCGCATCGCGCCGTGGCCGCCCATGTGGTCCCAGTGCCCATGGGTCGTCAAAATGTGGCGCACGCCCCGCAGGTCAATGCCGGCGGCAGCAAGCGCTGGCCCGAGGTACTCCGCGGGAGTGGTCGCGACACCTGTGTCGATCAAGGCCGGCCGGGGCGCGTCAATGTAGTAAAGGTGAACGACCCCGTCGGCGTCGAATGGACACGCGATTCGGTAGATGCCGTCACCGACTGAAGCCACCTGTGCGTTCGCGTGAGCTGCGACCATTATCGGCTCCGAGTCTTGAAGGCAATCAGCAGTTCACGCTTGACCTGTCCGCTCAGTGGCAAGGAGGTAAGCGTCGCCGGGCAAGACGCCTTGTGCCGTCAAAACCTTCAGGCGCCTTCGGGTGTGGTGCAATGACTTCACTATACTCACCCTGCCACGTCGAACCCTTGTGCCTCTGCCCAAGCCGACTTGGAAACTGAATCAGCCATTCAGTCACACCTCTAACCCGAGCAGCGCGGCAGACTTGAGACGGGGTTCAGGGGTGGCGATAGTACGTCGGAGCGGTACGCATGGCATCCCTTCCTCAAAAGTACGATTTCCGCACGGTCGAGCCGAACCTTCAGGCGGCGTGGGACGAACTTGGCGTCTACCACTTTGATCCTTCCGCAGGTGATGCGTATCTGGTCGATACGCCACCACCGACCGTCTCGGGTCGTATCCACGTGGGTCACGTGTTCTCGTATACCCATGCGGACATCATGATCCGCTACCACCGTATGCGCGGGCGTAACGTGTTCTACCCTTTCGGTTTTGACGATAACGGGCTACCGACCGAAGTATTTACCGAGAACAATCGAGGAGTCCGCGCTCGAGATATTGGTCGTCGCGCATTCATCGAAGCATGCCTCGGGCTGTCGCACGAGGTCGAAGCGCAATTCGAGCGCTTCTGGAAACGCCTCGGCCTATCCGTCGATTGGCGTCTCCGTTATTCGACGATCGATGAGCGATCCCGGCGCGTGTCGCAGGCGGCATTCCTGCACTTGCATCAATCGGGGGCGGCATACCGGCAGGAAGCGCCAACGCTATGGTGCACCACGTGCCGCACCGGTGTTGCGCAAGCGGAAATAGACGACAAGGCCGGCGTTCCCGCGCAATTCACGACCATCCCGTTTGTGCTTGACAATGGCGGCGAGTTGCAGATTGCAACCACCCGTCCGGAACTACTTGCTGCGTGTGTCGCCGTGTTCGTGAACCCTGACGATGATCGCTATCGGCATCTCGTCGGACAGTTCGCCACAACGCCCATCTTTGGGGTTCGTGTGCCAATCCTTGCAGACATCCATGCTGATAAGGAGAAGGGCACGGGGGCGGTCATGTGCTGCACCTTCGGCGACGTGACTGACGTTGGTTGGTGGCGCGACCACGACCTACCACTGAAGGTCGCCGTGACGGCTGATGGGCGCATGAGCCCAATTGCCGGCGCGTACGAAGGTCGCACGGTACGGGAGGCACGAAACCAAATCCTGCAAGACCTGCAGACAACGGGCTTAGTACGGGCGCAACGAACCATTGAACACGTGGTCGGTGTGCATGAGCGGTGCGGCACGGAGATCGAATACCTGCTTGCCGGCCAGTGGTTCATTCGCCTCCTCGATCGGAAAAGCGACTGGATCGACGCGGGGCGGCGCATGAAGTGGCACCCAGAACATATGCGCACGCGGTACGAGACGTGGATTGAAGGCCTGAATTGGGACTGGAACATCACTCGGCAACGCTACTACGGGGTCGCGTTTCCCATTTGGTACTGCCGTAGTTGTGGCCATGTCGTGACGGCAACCTCCGAAATGTTGCCCGTCGACCCGCAAGACACCGCACCACCGGCGCCCGCTTGCCCATCGTGCGGCGCTTCGGGAGACGGTTGGTACACGCCGGACCCCGACGTGATGGATACGTGGGCCACGTCGTCGCTCACACCGCAAATCTGCGCCACGTTGGCGGAGCCATTCGGAGTTTCGGCCGCGAACTTTGAGTCGCGCTTCCGCCCGATGTCCCTCCGGCCGAATGCCCATGACATTATTCGCACATGGGATTTCTACACGATTGTGCGTAGCATCTACCTCACTGGTGATATTCCGTGGACGGACGTGTTGATCTCCGGCCATGCCCTCGACCCTTCTGGCAAGAAAATATCCAAGAGCAAACTAAAGGCCGCGGAAGACCCGACGGCAATGCTGGAACAGTTCTCAGCGGATGCGGTGCGTTACTGGACATCATCGGTCCGCACCGGCGGAGATACGTCACTCTCCGAAGAAGTGTTTCGTCAAGGGAGCAAACTTGTCACAAAGCTTTGGAACGCGGTTCGCTTTGGCAGCGGGTTCCTTCAGGGCTATGTCCCACCAGCGACGATACCGATTGAAAGCGTAAATCCAACAGATCAGTGGTTGCTCGCACGTCTCAGCGAGACAGTCCGTCGTGCCACAGACGCTTTCAACGCGTACGAGTTTGCCGCTGCGCGGATTGAGGTGGAGAAGTTCTTTTGGACCGACCTCTGCGACAACTACCTTGAACTCGTGAAGGCGCGCCTCTACGAAGGCGAAGCGCCCGGCGCGCAGTACACCCTCTATCAGGCACTATTGGCGGTCACTAAACTCTTTGCACCGTTCATTCCACACGTCACCGACGCGGTCTATTCTGGAGCGTTTGCCGCGACTGACGGGCATGTATCGGTGCACATCGCGTCATGGCCGGACCGGTCGTGGGAAACCGTTCTCACCGACCCCGACGCGGCGCTTCGAATTGGCGACGCAATTCTTTCAGTAACGGATACCGTGAGGCGTTGGAAATCTGACCGCGCGTTAAGCGTCGCCGCCCCTCTGGGCCGAGTGACGATTACCGCATCGCCTTCAGTCTGCACTGCGCTGAACCTCGCAACGAAGGACCTGATCGGCGTTACTCGAGCGACGTCACTCGCAATTGTCGCGGGCATCGATGACATACTCCGCGTCGAGATTGCTTCGCCAGCGGAGTAACGGTTCGTTGGTTCCTCGCTATCTCGACACAAACGGGCGAATGTATTGGCGTGTGTTCATGGTGTGCGAGTAACTGATTACCGGTAACGCGCCACGCGCCGAGACGACCACGGAGCGGCCGACTGACGCGAAGCTCACACACGATGCACGCATTGGAAGGTGTTGCAGCCACGTCACTCGCCGAGCCGATATGGGATCCGTTCCGCGCGGTGGGTCGATCAAACGCGGTTCGGGATTGCACCTCGCACCGTGACTGAAGCGATGGCAGTGTGCAGCATCGCCGCTTCGTCGGGTTAAGCGAAACTTCGGGACGCTTTGGTCAACGCTTCGCGGTCAGGATTCTCGCTGTGCAAAAACTGCCCGGAGAGCCGCGCGAACACCAGACGGTGTGGGCGTAAGGTCATGCGTTGCGTCGAAACCCGCGCCCTGCAAAGCACTGAACGGTTTCCCATGGAGCCGCAAGAATGCGCACGGGAAACGACCTACACTTCATCTCAGCGAGTCCTCAGACGGAGGCCCATCGTCGCCACATCACTGGAGGGGGAATGGATCGCCGCGCACTGACGACGCTCGAATTCGGCAAGGTTCGAGATCGAGTTGGGTCGTACACCCTGTTCTCTGTGAGCAAACAGCTTGCCGAAGATGCGGAGCCGACTTCGTCACGCTACGTGGTTCAGGCAGCCCTTTCTGAGACGACAGAGGCCCGGCGGCTGCTTGCTCTTGTGCCAGACTTCGTGGTGCGCGGGGCACACGACATCCGTCCGACCGCCGAGTCAGCTCGCATCGGTGCCGTCGCCGACACTGATGCGCTCCTAAGAATCGCAGGCGTCCTTGACGGAGTCGCCTATGTCCGCACCGCGATATCGCGGGTGGCGCACGAGGTTCCCATACTCGCGGGCCGAGCGCAAGTACTGGACCCATGCCCGGGCATCGTGGGCGCCATCAGGCACTGCCTCTCCGACGATGGCGAGGTCCTGGATCGTGCGTCCTCGGACCTAAGTCGTGCCAGAACGCAGGTACGAACCGCGTACAACCGCCTCATGGAGACGTTGCGTCGGATCGTTGAGAGCGCGGTGGAGCGCGGATACGCACAGGAAGCGCTCGTAACCATGCGCGCAGGGCGGTACGTCATCCCAATTCGCGCACATTCGCGAAACGCGTTCAGAGGGATCGTGCACGACGAGTCGGCGAGCGGTGCGACGGTCTTTATGGAACCGATCGCGGTAGTCGCCCTCAACAACGATTGGCGCCAAGCACAAATCGCCGAAGCGAAGGAAGTCGAGCGTGTTTTGGCGTCGCTCTCGGAAATGGTTGGAAACGCGGCTGAGACCTTGGTGGCGAATGTCAACGCACTTGCTGCAATCGACTACGCAATTGCGCGAGGGCGGTACGCATCCGAAATTGGAGGTGTTGAACCAACAATACTTCCGGATCCGCAGCCCGGGCAATCGAGCCGCTTCGAATTTGCTGGCGCACGTCACCCGCTACTGCGGGGTGACGTCGTTCCGATCGATGTGCATCTGGGTAACCCGGCTATGTACGGACTGGAGCACGATGGGCTAACCAAACGAGACGCGGGAACCCCTCAAGCGGTCGTCGCGCTCTTAATCACGGGTCCGAACACGGGTGGCAAGACTGTCGCGTTGAAGACTGCAGGGTTGCTCCACCTAATGGCTCAGGTTGGCTACCACGTACCGGCAGAACCCGGAGCCTGCTTCACGCTCATCGAGAACGTGTATGCCGACATTGGGGATGAGCAAAGCATTGAGCAATCGCTCTCGACTTTCTCATCACACCTATCAAATATCACGCGCATTCAGCGTGCCGCAACGGCGCGAGATCTCGTGCTCCTCGACGAACTCGGCGCCGGCACCGACCCTCAGGAAGGCGCAGCGCTCGCGCGCGCAATCGTGTCGAACTTAGTACAGCGCCGCATTCCCTTGATCGCGACGACGCACTACTCGGAGTTGAAGGCATTCGCGTACGAAACCGCGGGGGTCCTGAATGCGAGTGTCGAGTTCGACGTAGCAACCTTGCGGCCGACCTATCGCCTCAGAATTGGCGTCCCCGGCCGGAGCAACGCACTCGCAATTGCAGAACGCCTCGGTCTCGACCCGGAAATTCTCGCGGCCGCCCGCGCCCAAGTCGACCCCGACGAACGCCGTGTCGAAGACTTGATAGCCGGAATAGACGCGGAACGAACGCGGGCCGCCGCCGCTCGGGAGGCAGCAGCGCGCGTTGAAGCGGAAGCACGCATCCGGTTAGCGCACATCGAACAGCGAATTGCGTTCATCGAAGAGGAACGCGCGGACGTTCTCTCGCGCGCGCGAGCGGAAGCGGCACGACTCTTAGAGGACGCGCGGGCTCGAGTGCGGCGAGCCGAGGCGACCGTGGGGGCGCCCGCGACCACTCGCGCCGGCGCGCACCAGGTCGCTCGGGAGTTACAGACGGCCGCTCGCGAACTCACCGTCAACGACAGCGCGCCGGCGGTTGCTCGCGTCGCGAGATCAGCGCCCCACCAAGCTCTGGCAGTGGGTGGTCCCGTCGAGGTCAAGCGGCTGAACGCCTCGGGCGTCATCACGTCGCCACCGGACGGCGCTGGACAGGTGGAGGTGCAACTTGGAACGATGCGCCTCAGAATCCACATGCGCGATGTCACGCCGATAACACGGCGCGAAGCCGCCAGAATCGAGGCAGCTTCCGCACCGGTACCACCGGCCGGCGCGCGACCCGGTTCCGTGGTCATTCGACCATCAACCGCGCCGCAAGCACAGGTCGGTCTCGAAATAGACGTGCGCGGTGAGCGTGCCGACGACGCGTGTAGCCGCGTTGATCGCTATCTGAACGACGCGTACCTCGGGTCGCTCCCGTGGGTGCGTGTGATCCACGGAAAGGGGACGGGCGCACTACGACAAGCGATCCGTGACCTGCTCAACTCGAGTCCGATGGTGCAACGCTTCGAGGCCGCCGGTCCGCGCGACGGCGGCGACGGCGCAACGATTGTCCACCTCGCGGTTTAGCCAGCGGTAAAACCAATTCTGGCACGTGCGCGCCGCAGGGTGAGGCACCAGGTTCTCACTCGGTCGGACGACTGTCGGCGCCGAATTGCCGTGTCGAGAGGCCTCTTCGGCCTACACCATGAGGTCAAAGCGCGGTTCGTCGTCTCGTTCGCCCAAAGCTCGACGCCAGACCTTGCGAAGCGCACGCAATCGTTCGGGGCGAAGCTCGAAACCGAGCGCCGACCCGACCACCAGACCGCATGCGCTCCCGATTAGCATGCCCACTACAAAAAAGGCGCCGTTGTTGCGCCCGGCCGGTTCCGCACCCCACCTGCCTGACATCAATGTCGCCTCCACGCGGCCGCCGCCGCCCGGCAAGGATACCCCGCCCGCGCAGCTCTGCGGCCACGTCACTACCGTGAATGGCTATCGTTGCCAGATTGCAAAGAAGTGTTATTGCATCTGCAGCAACGTCACAGCTTCGCTCCAGAGGCGTTCCAATCGGTAGAAGGCGCGCATCGTCGGTGAAAAGACGTGCACGATAACCGGGCCGAAGTCGATCAGGACCCATCCACTGGCTTCAGCCTCAGCCGACGGCTTGTGCAGTGGGTCGGCGTCGAAATGCTCATCCGCTGCATCAAGAATCGCCCGAGCAATCGCCCGCAACTGACGTTCATTGTCTCCGGTGCAAATAACGAAATAATCAGCGACAATTGAGAGCTTTCGAATATCCATGAGCAAGATGTCGGTTGCCCCCTTGTCAGATGCCGCTCCGACCACTTCGCGCGCGAGGGAAAGCGCCTCCGCATCCACGTTGCGCGAGATGACAAAGGGACTAGGCGGTTCGTCTAGAGCTTCCAGTACGTCATTCGAAAACCCGAGGGAGTTGCGACCGTCCGTTGGCCCGTCGCGCTCCGGGGTTCGGTTCGGTTCAAGCCTCGACGCGTCGTTGTCGGGGTCGGCACTGGGTTCGATACTCATTCAAGGCCTCATTCCCGCGAAGCGCGAGTGCCCAATCGTACCCCTCGCAGACCGAATCTTCGTGGCACAAGGTGGGCCTTCACCCGAGATTCGTCGCCAAAGTCGCGCTGAACGGCGGCACGTGTGACGTCCAGATCAGAACTCTTCACGGCCCGGCGCTAGGTTCGCCCGCTTGCGATGCCGACCCCCGATAGAGGGAGTGCGCCGCGACGTATGCGGCCACTTCTCGAGGCAGAAACGTACTTACCGCGGCGCCTTCACGGATCAGGGACCGAATATCACGCGAGGAGACGTCCGGCGTTTGACACCGCACGAGTAAGACCCGAGTGGGGTCGGCACGGGTGAGTTCGGCCAGTGCCGGCGGCATCTCAAGAACCGAACCCGGTCGTCCGACCGCCACTAGCGTCGCGAGTTCGAGGATTGCCTCTGGCATCCGCCAATACACGAACTCAGCTAGCACGTCGGCACCGACGATTAGAAAGAGTTTCGGCCGACCCAGCGTGAGCGCAAGCATCCGCAATGTGTCCACGGTAAACGAAGGCGGTGGTAACTCAGCCTCAAGTGTCGACACGGACGCCCAAGCCAGCCTCGACACTGCGAGGCGGACCATCGCCACGCGATGCGTCACCGACGCCGTCGGTTCATCCTTGTGCGGCGATTGCCTCGCGGGAACAAAAATAATGCGATCAATCGCTAAAGTTTCCTTGACTACTGATGCAACGCGGAGGTGACCTACATGAATTGGATCAAATGTACCGCCATAAATACCTACTCGTTCGCATCTGACCTCAGGGTGCGCGCTCATTCCTCCTTCATCTCGACTAAGTCATCACCAAATCGTTCACGGAGTGCCCAAACAACGTCGTTAACCACAAGGTCCCGGTCACGTTGGGTAGTCATCACGAGTGACACCACTGGTCCGTCCGCGTCCCAGGCACGAACCCAAACGTCAATCGACGCCGGGGCGGGAACGGCAGAAGTGCGCCACGCGCAACTCTCGACTGCCTCGTGGAGCGCATGTGCCGTGGCCGCGGCCGCGTGCGTCGCTCTAATTCTCACTTGAAACCGTAATCGGTTTGGCACAGACGGACTTCGAGCCACTACGACGTTCGCCAGAAACCAAGCGTTTGGAACGACCACTACGTCACCGTCGCGCAGGTGAACGACCGTTGCGAGTAGTTCAATCCGGCGGACGACACCGACTCCCGACGCAAGCACGACTCGGTCGCCAAGCGTGAACGGCCGTTCGATCATCAAGTACATGCCGGCGATGAGTTGTTTCAGCACGTCTTGAATCGCAAGGCCGATCGCGACGCCGGTGATGCCGAGCAACGTGCCGAGCGCACCAAGTTGTAGACCATAAAGGTCAGCTACCCAAGTTGCACCGCCAATCAAAATCCCCACCTGCACCACACGGTCGACAAGCAACCTCGCGTCAGGACTTGCCCGCCATCGCGTGAGCGCCCCACGAACCCCTCGCCGAGCGAACCGCCGGACCGCGATGGTCACCAATACGATTGCGATAGTTCCCGCGACTCGAGCCACGCCACGGCGCGCCTCATCCGAAAGGCCGCCGTCGACCACGGCCACGAGCACGTCGCTGAGGGTCACAGAATCTCACCAAGACCGGACATACAGGTGGGAATGCGGTCCGCCTGTTCGTACCGCTCGCCAATCCGGCGAGAAAGGTTTACAACGGTGCGTTCGCTCTCACGAGGCGCGTGCACAGGTCGGCGAACGATGATCGATTTGGCCTCAGCGAACCGCTTCGTCATGGTTGATCGCAATCGCACGGTTCTCATCCAGCGGAATCGCCGTGTCAATCTCAACGATCCGAAGTTTCGCCTTCGCAAGATCCGAATGGCACAACTGACTGAGCCTCCTCGCCTTCTCATAGAGGCGAATTGCTTCGTCCAAGTTCATGGCCGGATCGTCTTCGAGTGCACGAACAATCGTCTCAAGCTCATCCAGTCGCGCTCCAAGGTCACCGACCGACCCGATCGTTTCCGCCACTGCTACCTCCAATGCCACCAAGAACTTGACAATCCACATCCGGACAACACCGGACCTGACAAGGAACCGAACGACGTCGTCTCACGTTTGGCCCGTCGCACCTTTGGGAAGACCTAATACCCATTCGATTCGTCAACCACCGACGCGGGGTCGCTGGTCGTGACGCTGGCGACTGTCGCGTCGGCGACTCCGTCGCGGAAGCGAACGCGAATTGCATCACCCGGTCGCAGGCCATCGATGGAGGCGACAGGGGTCGGGTGGCTGTCCGGCGCAGTTTGGCGTTCGATGATCGCGTACCCACGTTCAAGAACTCGTCGCGGGCTGACCAAGCGGAGCGTGGAATCCGCGGTTGTCAACCTCGTCTTTGGACGGGCAATCCTTGCCTCCATCGCACGGTGACCGCGGTCGTCCAGCGACGCAAGCTGAACCGCCATGGCATCGACGCGGGCAGGCACCGCCGCACCAATCGCGTCGTGGATTGCGTCAAGCCGCCGTTCG
>CAYFLJ010000005.1:0-40817 GCA_964343985.1 uncultured Thermoflexus sp. | reverse complement strand
TCTGGCGCACCGTGTCAGTCGCACGGCGACCTACAATGGCCGCGCCACCGAACCGCTTCTCATGCGCAGTCCCAAATGCCAAACGCGCCCGCCCTCTACCCCACAACCAGTTGTGGTCTGACACGCCGCGCGTTGGCACGTCGGCTTGCCGCGGGCGTGGCATCAGCGACCGTCCCGGTCATTGCCGGGGCCGCGACGTGCGGGCACGCGACGGTAAAGCCGCCGTCGTCGCTCACCTGGTACTCGTGGGGGCCCGAGTACCCCCTGCCGTTCACCGCCGGCCCGGGATTAAATACACGCGTCAACTGGATGCAAGTCGCAAGTCAGTTTGCCGCCGTAGCGTCCGGCAACGGGGTCCCGACGCCCGGTGCACCTTCGGCTACGCCTATCCCTACCGACAAGCTTCTTGAACAGCAGATTGAGGGATTCGTCGCTGAACGGGACGGGCTGACGGTCAAGGTGTCTACCGAACGATTTGACCGCTATCACGAGAAACTCACGACCTTTGCAGCGGCGGGCATGTTGCCCGATGTCATTGCATACGACGGCGCGAACGCGCTTTCGCTCTTGAAGGCTGGCGCACTCTACCCACTGCAGCGGCTCCAGGGGGCCTCAGGTCTCGCATTCTTGGCCGGGTACCGACCGGGCTACATCGAGTCAAGCATGTATCGGGGGCGGCTGTACGGGCTGCCATATCAAGCACGAAATCTCGTCCTCTACGTGAACAAATCGATGTTTGTTGGCACGTCGTTGCCGCCGTCGACGTGGGGTTCTTCGGACTGGACCTGGGCGCGCTTCCTCGAGACGGCCGCCCAGTTGACGCAGCGAGGCGGCGGGGGCGGCTACCGGCAGATGGGCACACTGTTGACAGGCCGCCCGTTCTGGGCCTCCCTCATTCGCCAAAACGGTGCCGCCGAATTCAGTCGCGACCTGGCAAAGTCGCGCTACAGCGAGTCGCCGGTGCACGAGGCTATCCAGTGGGCCTCTGATCTCGTCTGGCGCTACGGCGTCGCACCGAGCGATCAGCAAAATCCGAATGGGCAGACCTTTACTTTTGACGGTGGCACGGTCGCAATGTGGGTCTGGTACCAGCACGCCATCCCGCTGCTTTCGACGCGCAACCTCGGTTTTGAGTGGGACGTGTACCCCTTGCCGTCATCGCGCCAGTCGGCGACGTACGCCGATTGGTCATTCATGTCGATGAACGCCAACACCACCGAAGTCGACACGGCGTGGGACTTGATGCGCTACATCGCCGGACCAGACGGCGACCAACGAGCGTTGCGAACGGGCATCGCCGCGCCGGTCGTGCAGGGGTCTGAGGTCCGCTTCATGACCGGCGCCGCGGCATCACGCAACCGCGCCGCGGCGATTCAGGCCGCGCAACAGCCGTTGGCCGTTCGCCCACTCCACGAGTCATGGGCGCAACTCACTGGCCTCATTGACTATTACCTCCGACCGGTCTGGGCCGGCCAAGCGCGTGCGTCGTACGCCGCGCGCGACCTCTCAAAGGCACTTGACGCCGTCCTAAATGGAGTCGGCACTGGCGGGTCCGCCATCGGAAACGCCCAAGACGGCACTTAAGACGACTTCAGGCGCGTCTCTGCGGCGGCCTGCATCGGCGTGGGTTCGACGGGTACCGTCGACGCGACTCGTGCCGAGATCACGTCGCAATACGTCGCGTCACGTTCGACCATGATCCAACGCCGACCGAGGCGTTGCGCGACCGCTCCCGTGGTGCCCGAACCCGCGAATGGGTCCAACACCACATCCCCCGGCAGACTTGTGGACCGCACCACTCGTTCGAGGAGTGCCTCTGGCTTCTGCGTGCTGTGAACTTTGCGGCCGGCGTCGTCACGTAACCGCTCGCGCCCCCCGCAGATCGGTAGGTGCCAGTCAGATCTCATCTGCTTCCCACCGTTTAGTGCCTTCATCTCTTGATAGTTGAATGTGACGTTCCGCGCAAACTCGTCGCGTCTCGCCCAAATGAGCGTCTCGTGTGCGTTCGTGAAGCGGACACCCCGGAAGTGAGGCATTGGGTTCGACTTCACCCACACCACGTCGTTCAGAAGCCAAAATCCAGCATCCTGCAAAATCGCCCCGATTCGAAAGATGCAGTGATAACTGCCAATGACCCAGAAGCTGCCGTTCGGCTTCAAGACCCGTCGACAGCCGTCAATCCAAGCACGCGTAAACGCGTCGTACTCAGCAAAACTGCTGAACCGATCCCAAGCGTCGGTAACCCCAACGACGGCAGTATCGTTCGGCCGACGCAGGTCGGTCTCACGCAACTGCAAGTTGTACGGAGGGTCCGCGAAGATCACATCGACGGATGCAGGCGGAAGGTTGGCCATGGCAGCGACGGCGTCTCCATGGATCAGCACATTATTTCCATAGACGGAGTCTCGGCTCACTTCAGCGACACCAATCCGAATGTGCGCGGGAATCGGTGTCGCCGAACGATCAGAACGCCCACCATCAACGACGCGAACCGAAGGCCGCGGACTGGGGCGTCCAATCCTTGCGCGTTGACCTGCTTCACCGGGTAACGGCAGAGACGCCGGAACCGGAGAGAGCCGGAAGCGACCGTTGCGCCCGCTCGTAACGGAACCCTCGTCCATTCCAGACCCTTGGTGCCCGGTCACTCGACGAATGGGCACGTATCGTCGGAACGGGCGGCCGAGTCCCGGGACTCGCACCGATTCGGGCCGCACGCGCCGCAAGGCGGCCGCGAGCTAACCCAGGTCACCGCGGGTCGGGGCCTGCACTACGACGCCCGTCGAACCGACCATCCGGTGAGAAGGGATGCGCCCGCGAGTACGGTGGCGATGCCGCCGACTGCGACGGGTTCCAACCAGTCTGGTCGGGATTCATCGGGTCCGGGTTCTGGGCGCAACACCGCGTGGTGCGTCGAGGATTGCGCCGCCCTGCCGGCCTGGTCAGGCAGATACGTTGTGAAGCCTGTACTCACCGCGACCCGCCCGTACTCGCCGGGAAGAAAAACATCCAACCATCGACGACCTGCCTCACGCGGGACGAACGTCGCCTCATACGCGCCCGGAGTGCCGAGGGACCGCATCGCACCTTCGACGACATCGCCCGCACGTGGGCTTTCGAATGGCACCGCAGCGGCACGCCCGACCGTCTGTAAGAGGGTCGCGTCTGTCAACAGCAAACGGACCGTCAACGAACTGCCAACGACCGGTACTGCCGGAGTGATTTCAAACTGCCCGACGATTGGGGGGCCGCCAAATGGGGGCGGATCCCATCGTTCGCGTGGTGCACCCGCTTGCGCAACCGCAGGAGCGATCGCTGAGGTCGCCAAACCGATCGCCGAGGCCGCAAGCAGGAGTTCGGACACGCGGGACCTCCCGAAACTGGCACCCTCGTTCGGGATGCCCGTTGCGGCGAGATCACCGATCTGTCGGCCAATCGCCCATCCAGACCACGCCGCAACCGCAGCCACGAGGATTGAAGGCGCAGCCGCCTGAGCGAGTACCGATCCGCTCCAGACCGCACCGGCGAGGGCAGTCGTGTACGGCCACTGAACCGCACCTAAGAAAACCGCGGTCGCACCACCGGCACCGGCCGCAACCATCGCCCCCGGCGTACGCCCTGGCCAACGTGCGCGAGCGATCGCGATGACTGCCTCAAAGGCCAACGCAGCGACGACGACCAATGGGATGTCCGGGCGAGGCATCGATAGGCCCCGTTGCACCCAGTCGATGGCGATGCGAACCAGTGTGTACGCCGCCGCCGCGAGGATCGCACCGCCCGACCGACGGGACGCGCGCCCGACGAGGGCAATCCCGAACGAAGCGATGCCGGCCAAGATCGGTGGGTGCCAAGCGACAGCGAAACGTGCGACGTCGAAATCGAATTCAGCAAGCGTTGCGCCCGCGGCACCCATCATGAGCCCGCCGCCGATGATCAGAATGGCGGTCGCGCCATTCCACGGGGCGTCGAACGCCAACCACGGCGCAGGTAGCGATCGGTGACGATGCGCATGCGCCCCCGTCACAACTGCCCCGAACGAAGCGAGGACCACTCCACCGATCAACAAGAGATGCGGGGCGCTCCAGACGGTCACATCAAGGCCGTAGACCCGATGCCAAAGCTCATCGAGTGGTGCAGAGACGAGCGAGACTCCGGCGCCGGTCGCGCTGATGAACGCGCCGGGGGTCGGCGCTACGCGTCGGCGCCACGCCTTTGCAAAGCCATGGACGCCGGCGCCAAAGATAATGACAATCCCCAGGTACAGCGCAAAGTGAGGCGGACTCCAAAACGACTCGCGCCCGGCAACGATATGCCACGAGATATCCCATGTGCCGCCGAAAAGAAAGAGCGCAACGCCAACAAGTGAAGCAACGGCCGAGTTCAGGGAACCAGTTCTGAGCAGCCGTTCGGACCGCGGCTCGACCCGCACCGTTCCGACGCTCGGGCGGCCGCGGTTCGGGACCGTTGATGGGCGGGGCTTGCGTCGTGCCAAACCAGACATGTCGCCCAATCGTATGAGGTTCGGTGGGACAAAGCACCGATGGTGATGCGCACTCTGGACGCGGGCTTGTCACACGAGGGCATACGCGGCCTCATCGCGTACGGCTCCCCCGGTATGATCGGGTGTAGATGAACCTGTTCAGTTTCTTCATCATCGCTGGGATGATCCTCTGGCTCGTCAAGCCGCTGCGCGTGATCGTTGCCCAACGAACGAACCTCACCGTGAAGGCGCTTCTGATTGCGTTTCCCGTCGCCTACGCACTCACCCTTGGGTACCGATTCTTCTGGGGCGACCGTGACGACTCGGTCGTCGTGGGGTTCACGGTCCTCGCGCTCCTGATCGCATGGGGCGCGCTCATCGGCGTCGGTACGGTCCTTGAACGACGCCACGCCACGCCGCGTCAGGTTGCTCCCCTCGGACCAGAGACGTATGTGCCCGGCATGCCAACCCGCATGGGCGAACTGGGCACCGCGCGTGCGGCCGAGGCGTCGCGCGCGGCGCAGTCACGCGCATCGGCCGAAGCAGCCGCGGCAAAGGCTACCGCTGCGATCGACGCCGCCCTGCCCACCGCGATTCGTGCAATCTCCGTCGCCTCACCTATCGCAGGCAAGATTGTCGAGATTGCGGCCCCACATGCCGTTCGCGCCGCACAGGCCGTCGCCCCATCCGCGATTCAGCGGGTTCAGGAAGGTGCACCGGCGGCGCTTCAGCGCGTGCAGGAATCGGTGCAGACAACCGCAAACTCCATTGCGGGTCAGGCCACGAGGGTCGATACGACCACCGCGGCGATGACGGTGGGACGGGTTACGGGCACGTGGTTCGCGAAAGCCAAGAAGTCATTTGCCGAAGGGGCCGCCACGACCGCTCCACGCTAGGCAATCTCTTGGCACTGGCGATCACCCATGTGCGACCCTTTCGCGACGACTGGCGCGACTGACAGCGCCGGTTCGGCGTCCGCCCACGACGTTGCGTTGAGGCGCTGATGACCGCCCGCCTCTTCATCACCGCCGACAATCACCTGAACCGTTTCACGGCGAGGTTGACGGTTTCGCGCCTTGAAGAGCGCCGCCGTCGCCTGCGTCAGGCATTCCGTGAAGTTGTTGACGCAGCGATAGCGGCGAAGGCCTCGGCGTTGATCCTCGGCGGAGACACCTTCGACACCGTTGACCCGCGGAATCTCGAACGTGCGGCCTTCGCCAGACTGTTGAGGCGCCTGAAAGAAGCCGGCGTCACCGTTGTCGCGATCGGGGGCAATCACGACTCTCCCCGTCAGACGACCGACCACGGTGGATACGGCCCCTACAGCGAATACGAAGAGGCGGGCCTGCTTCACTATCTCGATGTCCCCGCCGACGGTACAACCGTTAATGGCGTCATCGTTCCGTCACATGAGCAGGTCATCGCCATTGCGGGCGTGCCATGGCGTCCGGCGACTGAAGGTGATCCGATTGTCGGCCTCACGTTCCCACGGGTTCTAGCGGGCGACGGCGCAGAAATAGGTCGCGAACCGGACTGGCGCATCTTTGTCACGCACGCGAGTATTGAAGGGCACACCTACCCGGGACCGCTCGAACCGATTATCAGCAGACAGACGATCGCCGACCTCGAGGTCGACCTCTTCGTCGCTGGGCATGTCCATCAGTATCTTGACATGACTGTGCCGTGCCCATCGGGCCGCCAGTGCCGCGTCGTGGTGCCGGGCTCGACAGAACGCATGAGTTTCGGCGAAGTCTCGGTCCATCCAGGGTATTTCGTCGTGGACCTTCCTCGCCATGGCCAACTGTCGGTGTCCCGGCGATCGATTACCCCGCAGCCGCGTCTCGATCACGAAATACCTTCGACCGAACTCACGCCGGCTTCGCTTGGCGGCCTCCGCTTAGACGCCACCGACGCGACCGCTGTGGTCGTGGGGCGCCTCACGCCGTTCATCGACAAAGACACTCTCGCGTCGCTCCGGATATACGGCGCGGCACCGCGAGAGGTTCTCGACGACCTCAACCTCGCCGAGGTGCAGACGTTCGGTGCCAGTAACTTTTTTAGCTTCGATCTAGACGTGTCGGGCTTGATCCCAGCCGATACGCCCGTGGCACCGTCTACCTCCGGTGTACGTCGATCCGCAATTGACGAAGTCCGCGCGACTATCGATGAGTTGGCAGTCAGTGCTTCGCGCGATGAGCTTGCCGTCCTCACCGACGCATGGCTCCGGATCGTTTCGGCACTTGGAGGGTCCGTTGGCGACGACCGCGTTGTGACCCAACGCGAAACCGACGCCAGCCCTCATGGGCCAGCGACGTCGGCCCCATGATCATTCTCGAACGACTTTCGATCACGCGCTTCAAAGGCGTGCGCGGTGTCGCGTTGGACTTCCCAGAACGAGGGGCCACCCTCATCGAAGGCAACAACGAAGCTGGAAAGTCAACGTTGTTCGAGGCGATCCACTTCGCGATGTATGGGCGCACGCTGACGGGAACCTTGGCAGACGCGATCCCGCACGACGCTGAGGACGCCGAAGTTTCGGTGCGTCTCCGCATCGAACATCCTGGCCGACAACCCGACATTCTTGATATTGCCCGGACAATCACGACAGTGGGTGCGCAGACCTCTTCGGGCGTCCGACTACGCGTCGAACGCGGTGGGACCGAAGCCGAAGAGATCAAACGTGTCAGCGATGCAAATCGGCGAATCGCCCTAGAACTCGGTGGCCTTACGGCAGACACGTTTGTCAATTCGTGCTTTGTCCCGCAGAAGCAACTCGCGGGCCTTGAAATGCTTGACCGTAGCCAGCGCGAAGCCGCGGTCGCGTCTCTCCTCAACCTCGACCGACTGACGCGCGCGGCGCAAGGCCTCTCGGTGCGCCCGGTTGACACAGAGGAGGTCCGACGCCATGATGCGCGCGTCGCCCTCGCGGAGGCGACTGAAGCCCTCGCGTCGATTGAGGCGCGTCAAACTACAGCCGAAGCAAACCTCCATCGGTTCGCGTTTCTCGACTCGCTCGTCGCAGTTGAGGCCGCGTCACGCCGCGCCCAAACGGCGACGACGGATGCGATTGGCGCGCGCGCCCGCCGCGACCATGCATTAGTCATCGTGGACCGTCACGCGACGCTCATGAACGCGTCGGAAGCGTGGCGCGCCGTTGCCGTCGTCGCGCGCTATGCGAACGACGCACGCGCCGCGGCCCGTCGATCGCGGGCCCGAGCGAGCGAGGCAACCGCGGCGCAGAACTCGCTACCGGACGCGGAAACACACCTCGAGCGACTGCGCGGAATCGAAGCGCGCGTCACGGCCGTCACGACATGGCTCGTCGAGGGGCGCCCCGCACTACGCCAAGAAGTCGCCGCAATTGATGCCCGCCGCCTTGCACGTGCGCGCGCGAACGCCGAACTACGGGCCGCCGAGGACGTCCTCCGAGACCTTGACCGCCAATTGCAGTCGGTTGCGGTGCGCCGTGAAGAGCTTCTACCACTGATCGCCGCTCGGGAGGCATCGCGCGCGCGCCGTACCGCGCTTGACGCGTTGCGCGTTGCGGTTGCCGGGCGGGAGGATTGCCTGCGGGACGCCGAGACGGCAAGCCTTGCGGTCGCGGCAAGGCTTGACGCCGATGCACGGCTCGCGTCGGCGCGCGAACGCTTGGCCGAGGCGAGTGCACGGGTGGCGTTGCTCGACCGAGACCGCGCCGCGGTTGCTCAACGCGATCACCTCCTTCGCATCCGGGCAACGCTCGCCGGTGCAATTGACGCCCGAGAGGCACATGCTCAAGCGCGCGCCCGCAACGACCGGCTCCGGGAACTCACCCTGGGCGTCGTTGAGGCCTCTCCAAGCGCCTCGGGCCACTTGGCTTTGCAGTTGCAGATTGACCACCCGTTGACCGGCGCGCGGGTCATTGACCTAATGCTCAACCGCGACGGTGACGTCTTGGCGTCAAGCCGCGACGCAACCGA
Organism: uncultured Thermoflexus sp.; assembly: GCA_964343985.1. Classification (GTDB taxonomy): domain Bacteria; phylum Chloroflexota; class UBA11872; order UBA12225; family UBA12225; genus CAILQO01. The sequence continues at coordinate 32,381 of CAYFLJ010000005.1, read as the reverse complement.
CGAAGAGATTCGTCGTGTGCAGAACAGCGAAGTCCCGACCCTTGCACCCGCTGACCTCAATGCACTTGATGCGGACGCTGTTCGAGCGCGCGACGCCTTGGCGCCTCTGGGTGAGGTGCCGCCATCCACGACCAGAGGCGCGCGTGATCGCCTCGCCCAACTCGACGCGATCCTCGCCGAACCGACCCCAACACTTGACGCGGCCGAGTACTCGGAAGCAACGACGGCCTGCACTCGCGCAACCGTCGAGACGCAGGTGCATCAGACCGCCGCGGACTCGATGGGCACGTTGACCGCACTCGAGTTTCGCGCCGCGGAGGCGAACGCCGCCGTCACGGCGGCCTCGCAGACGGTGACACGCACCGCGTTTGATCTCGGGCTCGCTCTCCCTGATGAACACCAATTTGCCCTATGGGTGATCGACGGCGCGCGACGAGAGGTTGACGAAGCCCTCGAGGCCACCGCCGCGGCTGCGGGCGGGCTTGAGGCCGCCAACGAAGAGGCAACAAGACTTGAAGGCCAACGCACGCCGGCAATCGCAAGAGCCGATACGGCTCGCCGTGACCTCGCCGGTGACGACGATGCCGAACTCAACCGACAAGAGGAAACCGCACGTACATCCGGTCGAGCGGGCGACGAACATGCCAGCGTCGAATGGCGCGAGGCGCAAGCCGAGGCGCGTCTCCTCCTGTTTGCGGTACCTGAGTCTGGCACCGCGGCCCTTCCGTCTCGCGACACAGTTTTGGGCTTCACGGACGCTGTTCGGCACGCCTTGAGACTGGCGAGCGATGAGGTCACCCGCCTCCGTGCACGGTCCGATGATGCGCGGTCAGCGTCCGGCGACGCCGCGCTCGACGCTGATCGAGAGCGACGCGCGAACGACGCGCTTGATCAGTCCGTCTCGGCAGCTCGCGAGGCATCGTCACGCGCCAACAACGACGTGTCGCGCGACACCGATCGCCACGTACTCAAGGCGATTCGTGATGCCGCGACGGTCGAGGACGGATTCAACCAACGACGGCACGGCGAGGCGCCTGATGATCTCGCGACAGAGGACGTCGCAGTCAAGGTTGCGGACGCCTATGCCACCGCGTCCCACGTTCTCGATGTTGACGAAGCCCGACGCACGGTTGTCGACGCGGAGGATGCCGAACGAGACGCCGACCGAGCAGGCGCGGCGGCACGTGCCGACGCCGACACCGCATGGCGCGCCGCGATCGACGCGGGCATGTCGTTGGGGTTGGAAATTGGAGCCAGACCCGACGACCCGCAAATGGAAATCATCCGACTTCGCGAGTTGGTAACTGGCACTGGCGACATTGAGCCAGATCGAGAAACGGCAACCGCAACATGGCGTGCGGTTCTCGCTGAAGTCGGCGCGGTCTCGGAGGCAATCGCGGTCGCCCGGCGCACCGTTGGAGCCGAAGACCCATTGACGGTGAGCGAGGCGCGGACCCGCCGGGACGCCGCACGCCTCGCGCTACGGGCGCGCGAGCGCGCGGTCACGATCCTTGCATCAACGCGCGCCCGGATGATGGCGGCCATTCTGCCAGATACACAACGCGAAATGGCGCGAATCCTGCCGGATTTGACCGCTGGTCGATACCGATTCCCACGTCTCGACGATCGGTTCCAACTTGAGGTGTACGACGGACGCAAACGAGCGTGGGTCCGTCGCTCCCTGTTCTCCGGTGGCACTCAAGACCAGTTCTCGCTAGCCCTGCGCCTTGGTTTCGCAATCGCCGCTCTGCCGCGCGAACTCGGCACGGCGCCCGGGTTCTTGTTCCTCGACGAACCACTCTCGAGTTTTGATCGCGAGCGAACACGAGCGCTTGTCGACCTGTTGCGCGATCCGGCCGGACTCATCGGCACCCATTTTCGTCAGGTCTTCCTGATCTCGCACTCTCAGGCATTCGACCCCGGACTGTTCACGTACCAGATACAAATGGAAGACGGGGGGATCGCCCGCACGAACCTCCCATCCGCGACGTCGAGTGCGATACCGGAGCGACGTCCAACGATCGGCCCGAATTGAGCGGGTTATGGTGGTGGTCGCTTGTAGAATGGGCGGATGGCGCCGCGACAGGCCGGGGCGGATCAGGTCGGGATAGCTGAGCGCGCCGATGCCCGCGACGACAGCCCATCAATTGTCGGATCCTCGGCACCGGTGATCGCGCTGTCCACCGGATCGGCGTATACCTACGGCCTTGGGCGGGTATTTCGCCTTGCCTCCGACGCGGGTTACGAAGGCGTGGAGGTCATCGTCGACGAGCGATGGGACACTCGCCAAGCGTCATACCTCAGGCGCATCGCGCGTGAGACTGGCACGGCGGTCCTGAGCGTACATGGTCCGTTTCCATCGCAACGCATTGCCGGTTGGTCGTCGGATGAGGTGTCGCGAGTCAAGGAGGCGCTCCAACTTTGTGAGGAGGTTGGCGCACGCACCCTCAATCTGCACCTGCCGGAACGGTTCCGAGTTGCGACGCTCACCGTGATGGGGAACCGGTATCTCATCCCATTCGGCGGTGCGTCACCCGCGATGCGCCGCTTTTCCGACTGGTTGACGGGAGGCGGACTCGACGCCGCGCAAGCATCGACGCCGGTCCGAATCGTCGTTGAAAACCTCCCGATGCGTCAGGTGTTTGGGAACAGAATCCACGCCCATCGGTTCAACGACTGGGGTTCATTTCGCCAATTCCGCGCGGTCTGTCTCGATACGACCCACCTTGGTACGACCGGTTCCGACCTGCTTGAGGTCGCCGCCCATCTCGGTGTACGCATCGCTCACGTGCACCTCTCCGACTACGACGGACGCAACCAACATCTGCTCCCCGGACGAGGACACTTACCCCTCGAACCGTTCGTCCAGTGGTTGGGTCGACGCAAGTTTGGAGGCACGATTGTTGTTGAGTTGTCGCCTCATGGCCTCGCGGCGCATGACGAGGTTCGGCTGGTAGCCGAATTCGCAAAGGCGCGTGAGTTCGTCGCTACCGCCTACAAATCTGGCGCGATGCTCGACCAACCGACGTCACGGAACAATCAGGCGTCCCCACCATCGTCGCCTTCCACCCGTGGTGGCTTGCAATGATCGCGGTCGATCCGGCGCTGTTGGAAAAGCTTGCCTGCGTTCGCTGCGCGAGCCACGTCGTCGAAGAGGGGGATGCGGTTCGGTGCACCGGTTGCGGCACCACGTTTCCCGTCGTCGACGGCGTGCCAGTCCTGTTGCCGGGCGAGATTGCCGACTGGGGTCGTATGCAACGCGACCTGTACGACGCCGTCGCGCCGCACTACGACGACGCGATACCGGTCCACGTAAACCGTCACTACCGCGACAAACGTGTGGATACGGTCCGCGAACTCCTGCCCGTCGGGGGCGATGTACTGGACGTCGGATGCGGCACCGGGGCTTTCGCTGGCGCATTGCATGAAGCGGGGTACCGAACGTTTGGCATGGATGCATCGCTTGGGATGCTGACGGAGGCACGGCGCCGTGGGCGCGCCCTTGTCGCCCTCGGTCGAGGCGAGGCCTTGCCATTTCGTGACGGCGGCTTCGACCTCGCGATCACAATCGCCACGTTGCATCACATCACCGACCCGAACCTCATCGCGCGCACGCTTACAGGCATGGTGCGGGTCGTCCGTCCCGGAGGCGTCGTTGTCGCGTGGGACCACAACCCCAAGAATCCATACTGGCCCTACTTGATGAAGCGATTACCGCAAGACAGCGGCGACGAACGACTCGTTCCGCTTGAAGAGATCGTGGGTGCGTTTTCAGGCGCCGGCGCCGTAGCAATTCGATCGGCGCGTACCGGCCTCGTCCCGGAGTTTGCCCCGGCGCCACTCATGCCGCTGTTCCGCATTGTCGAGGCGGTTGTTGAGCGCATTCCCGGCGTAAACGTCATGTGCGCGCACAACGTCGTGATTGCGACCGTCCCGGCAACTCGGGCAAAGGCGAGTTCGTGACGCGCCAGGCCGATCGTCGCCCATCCCGCCGCCCGGCCGGGCGAGGGTCACGCGTCTTCGGCAACGTGACCGACGCACTTGCGGGCGGAAAGCCCCAACCCGTGCGCCGCCCTTCGTTCTCGCCCGTGCGAATCTTGACTAGTTTTCTGAGAATGGTGTTGCAAGCGGTCGTCGTCGTCGCAACACTCGCCGGCGCCGGCAACGTTGCTTGGGGGGTAACCCGCCTTCCTGATCACCCCGACGCGGACATCTCACACTTTATGCACTGGACGCGCGTCATCGCCGTCCGCGGGTTGGAGCAGGCGTACGCAGGGGTCTATCCGGAGACGTACCTGATTTATCCACCGGGGTCGGCATGGGTGTATCGCGGTGCGATCGAGTTCGCGCAACGCGTCCCAAAGCCGGACGACATATCGCCGCCCCCGATGGCGACCGAGTGGATGGCGTATCTGAATAGCCTTCCGCTCCCGTCAGTGCCCTCACCATCGGAAGCCCGCCCTCCAAATAGCACCGACCAAGCACCGCCGCCTGAAACAACGGTCGCAGAGGGGAGTGAAACCGAACCCGTAGACCAGAATCCGGCGCCCGGGGAGGGTGAGTCGACCGGCGGTATCCCGACTGAGGTTGCGTCCGATCAATTGCTCCCCCCAGAGACGCCAGTGCCCGCAGCCGGGCCGACCGTGCCATCCTCGACGGAGTCGACTACGCCTCGGACGTCCGACCGACCGACGCCGGCACCAGTGAGTACACCTGCTCCACCGTTGGCCGTGCCGAGTAACTCGGCGCCATCGTCCGAACCTCAGGCAACGACCGAAGCGCCGCCAGAACTCCCCACCCCAAGCGAGGCGTTGCCGAGCGGCGAAGCGCCGCCGCCCGATGGCGGATTGCCGAGCGACGTCCCCGCGACCGAGGCGCCGCCGGACGGGGCAAGTGTTGGGTACAGCCCCAGCGAAGTGCCGGTTGCCAGCGTTCGTTTGGCGTTCGATCTGGCGACGAGGGGTGCATGGAGGCGGGACGGCGATCCGCTGCCACCGACAGAGGCAGTGCCGCCCGAGGAACTCACTGATGGTGACGCGATGGCACCAGCAAGTGCATCCGAAACTGAGCCAGCCCGATCAACGTGGGTCCGCCCCGTCGCGGTGCGCGTCGTGCCGGGGATTGACGATGCGTGGTTGCGTATCGCCGTGAAGCTCATGCCCGTGGCCGGGCACATGGTGTTGTCAATCTTGCTCTTCGTGGTCGTCGCCGCTGCGTCAAAGCGCTTCTGGCGCGGGTGGTTGGCAATGGCTCTGTACGCATGGAACCCGGGACCGATTTTCGACACGGCGTACTGGGGCCAGGGCGACTCGATTCACACAGCCCTGCTTCTCGGCGCCGTCGGGGCAATCTTCGCGGTGCCGCCATGGTGGCCATTGCGGCAGTCCGGCCGGTGGCGCATCCTCATCCAAACGATCGCGCCAGTTGGCGGCGCCGTCGCCGGAACCCTCACTTCACTCGCCGCCCTCACCAAACCGCAGGCGTGGGTATTCCTACCGTTCGTGATGTGGATTGCATGGAAACGCACGGGTCCGTTCGGTCTGGGCGCGTTCATTGCCTCCGGTATTGCCACCGGACTGGCGGTCGTCCGTCCGTGGCGCGATGCGGGAACGATTGAGGATGCGCTCTCCGTGTTCGCCGCGCTCACGCAAGTGATGCCATCCGTGTCGGCGAACGGTCACAACCTTTGGTGGTTAAAGCTTGGGCCAGGCGCACTCGCCGTCTTTGATTCCCTACCGGTCGGAGGCATTGGGCCAATCCTGCTCCCCGGACACCTCACCTTCGCGACGCTTGGGCGACTCGGTTTTGGTGCGTTTGCCCTCGTGGCCGCGCTTCGACTCACCGGCCCGCTCAACGTGCGCGTGGCAGTAACGTCGCTTGCCTACGTCGCGAGTGCGTACTTCATGACGATCACCCAAGTCCACGAGAACCACCAGTTCGCCGCGGTGCCATTCTTGGCAGCGGCCGCCGCGCTCGACTTGACGTTCCTCCCGATCTTTACGGCGACGAGCGTGGTGATGTTTACCAATATGGCAATTCATGACTTTCTCTGGGGGCCACCCATGACGGCGTTGTACTTTGCGAAATTGCCGTGGCTTGAACAGTTCGGGATTGTTGACGCCGAGACACTCCAGATGGCCGACGCATGGGCAAACGTTGGCACCTTCGGCCTCTTCTCGTTGCTCTTCCTCTTCCGACCAACGACGCCCGTGCAATCGGCGACCTATCTCACATGGCGTGCGCGACTGACGATGCTCGCCGGCCTGACCCTCGGAGGTGGCGCCTGCTACGTGCTTTGGCGTCTGATCAATGACCGGTCGACGGCCGACGCACTTTGGCAGGCCTTCGCCCTCGGTTCAGGGGCGGTGCCGATCATTGATCGCCATCTCGGCCTCATTACAACCGCAGATGCTCGACTCGGCCGCGCAGCCGTGGAGTACATCAATCTTTACTATGTCTTAGGCGCCGTCGCCGCGATTGTTGCTTGGCAAGCGGCGCTCGCTGGGGGAGTCTGGTCGATGCAATCGCTTTGGATACGTCGTCGCGAGCGACGCGATGAGGCGCTGGCCCGCGCCGCGTTCCGCGAGCTCGAGGGGACGCACGATCGTCCGAGATCATCACGCCTGCGTTCGGAGACGTTCGAGGTATGACCGAGAGGCGACCGGACGATCGCTCCCAAGGCGCGGACAGGTGACCGCAACCGTCCCGACCCCGCGGAACAAGGTCGCAACCTTTCTCGATGCTATTCGATTCGAACACACGATCTTTGCATTGCCATTTGCCTACGTCGGCATGATCCTCGCTGCCAATGGCGCGCCGACCGTGTGGCAGTTCACGTGGATCACCGTCGCGATGGCGTCTGCCCGCACCTTCGCAATGGCTTCGAACCGCCTGATCGACCGTCACATCGATGCGCGCAATCCGCGTACCGCCGGTCGCGCCCTGCCACAGGGGCTTCTCTCCGTGCGGGATATGAGGTTGGCAGCACTCGTCTCCGCCGTGACATTGACCGTAGCCGCGTGGTCGCTCAACGACACGTGCCTCATTCTCATGCCCGGTGCCGTCATCATCCTCACGTTCTATTCCTACACCAAGCGGTTCACATGGGCGTGCCATTTTGCGCTTGGTTGCGCGATTGGTCTCGCACCGGTCGGCGCGTGGGTGGGGGTACGGGGCGACGTAGAACTCACACCGTTGGTTCTCTTCCTCGCGCTTGTCTTCTGGCTTGCCGGCTTTGACATCATCTATGCAACGCAAGACATAGACATCGACCGGCGCGAAGGCCTCTACTCCGTGCCGGCTCGGTTTGGTGTCGCCCGCGGCCTCCAGATTGCCCGTGCGTCACACGCCGTGACCGTTGCCTGCCTCGCCGCACTCGGTATCGTCGCCGGACTTGGCATCCCGTACTTCGTTGGCGTCGTGGGCGCCGCAGGTCTCCTGATCTACGAACACTCACTCGTCTCCGCGAACGACCTCTCGAAAGTGAACGTGGCGTTTCTGAATGTGAACGGGTACCTCGCCGTCTCGATGCTGTTGATGACGATTGCCGACTACCTTGCTAATTGGATCACTCGCGGTTGGGTAGGTGTCTAGACCATGCGAAGGTCGCGTTCTCCGATCATCGTCGGCGTCACCGGCGCGTCCGGTCACCTCCTCGCTCGAATGCTTGTGGACCAACTACTCGACTACGGGTACCCCGTCATTGCCGTTGCGACCGGCGCCGGCCAACGCGTTTGGCGTGAGGAACTCGATGTTGACTTCTCGACGAGTATCGTCGCGTGGCAGGGGCGAGGGTCAGTCACGACGTACCCCCTCGGTGATATTGGCGCACCGATCGCCTCCGGTGGATTGCACACGGTCGGCATGATCGTTGTGCCGTGTTCGATGGGCACCCTATCCGGCATCGCGACAGGAGCCGCGGGAAATCTCCTCGAACGCGCGGCGGACGTGACCTTGAAGGAGTCTCGCGGGCTCACACTGGTGCCGCGCGAAACGCCGTTCAATGCCATTCACCTCGAAAATATGCTCAAGCTGGCGCGCCTTGGTGTCAGGATTGTGCCCCCATTACCGGCGTTCTATCTCAAGCCAGCGACCATGGAAGAGGCAATGCGTCACCTCGTCCCGCGAGTGCTTGCCGTGCATGGCATCCCCGAGGCACAAGGCGAGCCACCTGCCTACGTCCCTTCAACCGAGTCGTAGGAGTACGGCAACAGGACCGGCGCGGGATATCCTCGACCGGTCCCGCCGTGCGCGTCGCGCGGCGTGCGGGCGAGGAGGCCCGATGGAACTCGGTATCTCAAGTTATTCGTTTCACCGCCTCGGCAAAGGGCCGGAGGGTCATGGTGCGATCCCGCCGATTGAGGCGATGATCGACCGCACCGCCGCACTTGGCCTTACCGGCTTTGAAGTTTTGGGCGTCCACATGCCCTCGACCGAACGGGCGTATCTGAATGGCCTGAAGCGACACGCGTTGCAGGCCGGCGTCCACTTCCTCTCGGTGTCGGCTCACCACGACTTCGTCAAGCCCGACGCCGAGACCCGACTCGAACAAGTACGAATCGTGAATCGCTGGATCGAGGTCGCCGCGATGATGGGTGCTCCCGTCGTCCGGGTGTTCGGAGGACGATGGCGCACAATTCCAGACTTCTCGGAGTACATGGCACGTCGCGGACACGAACCGCCCGTGCCCGGGTACTCCGAGGACGACGCATGGGAATGGATCTTCGATTGCTTCGGTCAGTGCCTACAGACCGCCGAACGCGAAGGGGTCACCCTTGCGCTTGAAAATCACTGGGGCTTCACGGCAAGTGCCGCCGGTACCTGCCGCATCATCGAGACCCTGGATTCACCGTGGATGCGCGCCATGATCGACACTGGTAACTTCCTTGAAGGGGACCTCTACGCCGAGATTGAAGCGATGGCGCCACACGCCGTCTTGGTTCAGGCGAAGGCGTACCCAGGTGGTGGTCTTTACTACACCCTGGACCTAGACTACCCACGCATCCTTGACATCTTCCGTCGTCACGGCTACCGCGGTGCGTTGAGTCTTGAGATGGAGGGGAACGCGCATCCCGACCAAGGTGTTCCCGAGGCGCTAGCCATGCTGCGCGCCGCCCTTGCACATTGAAAGTAGGGTGGGCACGATGACGACCGTTGATCGCGGCGCACTCGACCTTGGCTGCATGAACCGCCCTTGGGCGAAGCATCCGTTCGACGAAGCACTCGCCGGCATCGTTCGCGCCGGCTTCACGTCGTTTGGCCTCCTGAACAACTGGAACCAAGACGTAAAGGTCACCGGCGACAGTGAGGACGCGGAGGTCGACGCCCTTGGTGCGCGCGTCCGGAATGCCGGACTCACGCTCAGGATGGTTCCATGTAGCGTGCCTCTGGACCGTGGTCACGACGCGTCCGTCGCGTACGTGCGCAATCTCGCGCGCCACGCTGAACGCCTAAATGTCAAGATCTTGCTAGAAATGGGTTCAAGTAGCCCAGACCGCTACGACTCGTACTTCGCGGTGATGCATGATGCCGCTCCCGCCGCCGCCGACCACGGCGTGACGATTGCTCTCAAACCTCACGGTGGTCTCTCGACGACGTCGGACGACTGCCTGCACGCCGTCGAACGCGTCGATCACCCCGCGTATCGGCTCACCTACGACCCGGGGAACCTCCTGTACTACGCCGGCGAGACACCCGAACCGGCGCTTCTCAAGCTTCGGCCATACGTGGTCGCCGTGTGCATCAAGGATGAAACTGGCGCCAACGGACCCAATCGGGCAGTCGATCTCACTCCCGGCGATGGAGATGTAGATTTCTTAGCAATCATAAATACGCTGCTCGACACTGGCTTCCGCGGACCAGCAATTGTCGAAACGCTCGCGCCGGGAAGCGTCGACGAAGTGAATGCACACGCGTTGCGCGCCTACCGCTACCTTTCTTCACTCATCGGCGCGTAGGGCGCCTGCCCCTGAAGGAGAGCAACCCTGATGTCTGAACCTCAATCGCTTGCGCTAGGCCTGATCGGGTGCGGCACGATGGGCGGGTCCCATGCAACGCAACTCGTGTCGTTGGCCGATGCCCACTTAGCGATTGCTTGCGACCTTGACATTTCGAAAGCAGAATCGGTGGTCGCTCAGGCGCAGGCAGCCGGTCATGTCGTGCGTGCGACTGCAATGCTTACCGACGTCCTCACCGACCCCACTATCGGTGGGGTGATAGTTGCCACACCGAACTTCACCCATCGGGACGTGGTCATGCAGGCCCTTGAAGCCGGCAAAGACGTCTTCTGTGAAAAACCGATGGCGCTTACGCTCAGCGACTGCGACGCGATGATTGCGCGTGCGCATGAGTTGGGCCGGAAGTTGATGGTCGGTCAGGTGTTGCGCCTCATCACCGTCTTCGCCACCGTGCGTCGTCTTGTGTCTGAAGGGGTGATCGGGAAGCCGTTTGCCGTGCGGATCATTCGTTGCGCGCGCCGCTCACTTGACGGCCCGTGGGCGGCCACGTGGCGGTCGAAGCGCGCGAACACTGGCGGGCTCCTGCATGAAGTAAACGTCCATGAATTTGATTTCATGCGGTCAATCTTCGGCGAGGTCGAAAGTGTCGCGGCGATGTCAGCAAACTTCACTCGCCCCGAATACGACTACGAGGATCACGTGATCGTGACCCTTACGTTCAAGAATGGGGGCCTCGGTGTCCTCGAATCGTCGGTCGCCACCGCAATCGGGACCACCGACGGGCTCATCACCGGCGAACGAGGCAGCATCGCGTACGACTGGGCGCGGAATACCGTGCGCTATCGCCTTGTGGACGGCACCGAGGAGGACGTGCCGGTCGAACGAGACTTGGGCCGGTCGGTGCAAGGCGAGCTCTCAAGCTTTGCGCGGTGGGTCCTGCACAACGAGACGCCGGTCGTCACCGCCGAGGATGGACGCCGCGCCGTGCAACTCGCTGAGGCCGCGTATCAGTCCATCACCGAACGGCGCACCATCACGCTTTCGTAATCGCCCCGGTCGGCGCCGCGACGCGCCGCCGGTGACGTCGTCGGCGCGCAGGGTCGCTACCATCGTTCCATGATCCGCCTCGACGACCTCGTCGACGCAACTGGAGGGCGGGTCGTCGGGCACCCGCCGACTTCTGGCGTCTTTCCAAGGTTCGCGCACGACTCCCGCAATGTTCGCGGGGGCGAACTCTTTGTTGCCGTTCGAACGGCCCTTGGTGACGGGCACGACCACATCGTGGACGCCCTCGATGCAGGCGCCGCCGGCGTCCTGACCGATCGCCTACCCGCCGAGGTGGATGAGACATCGACACGGGCGACCTTCGTCGTCGTCCGCGACGTGCGCTCCGCACTGAAAGCTTGGGCCGCCCGGCACCTCTTGCGCATTGCGCCGCGCGTGGTCGCCGTGACCGGAACCGCCGGCAAGACGACGACGACCGCGGCGATCGCTTCCGTATTGGCACGTCTCGGCGACTCCAACAACGTGTTCCAAAACGCCAACCGGAACGATCTGTTCGGCCTCCCGCTTGCCATCGGTGAGATCGACCATCGCCATCGCGTCGCCGTCTTAGAGTTAGCGTCCGATCGCGTCGGCGAGATCCGTTCGCTTGCCGAAATCTGCCGTCCCGACGTCGCTGTCATCCTTGGCGTCGTGCCCGACGCCGAACCATTCGACACCGCGTCCACCGCAGTCTCGGAGTATCTCGACGTCGCAACGTACGCCCGTCATCTCGTGGTGAACGTTGATGATGTGCATCTTGCCCGTGCCGTCGATCATCGAGTTTCGTCCGGAAGTTTTCGTGGCACGGTCATCACTGTTGGCGCAAGTCCACGTGCCGACTTTCGGGCACACGAGGTTGCGCCCGACGCGGGAGGCCTCCGCCTATCGATCACGGCGCGCGGCGCGACTCAGACCGCCCAAGTTGCCCTGCATGGAGCACATTGGGTTCCCGCAATCCTCGCGTCCGTCGCGGTTGCGACCGCCCTCGGGAACGCCCCAACCGATGCCATCGCCGGACTGGATGCGGTGCGCCCAAGCGCCGGCCGCCTTGCCCTGAGACCCGGACAAGACGAATCACTCATCCTTGACGACACCTTTTCGGCAAACGTGCCGTCGACCATGGTGGCACTCGACGCGATTGCGTCGTTCCCGCGGCCACGGCTTGTCGTTATCGGTGAGGTCGGTGAGCATGTTGCGCCATCCGGCGACCCCATTGCCCGCATCGGCGCACGAATCGCCGAGGTCGCCGACGCCATGGTCGCCGTGGGCATCGGCGCCGATGGGATTGCCCGTGCGGCAAGGGCCGCGGGCCTAGACGCCTCTCGGGTTGCAACGGCGCACCGCCCGTCCGAGGCGGCCACCCTCGCAGGGAGATTTGTTCGCGCGCCCGCGCAGTCCACGACCGAGACGACGTCGCACGATCAGACCGGTTGGACAATTCTGATTAAAGGAAACGCACGCGCACGCCTTGAGACCGTCACTGCCCGACTTCTCGACGACCCCGACGCGGCGACCGATCTGCTGGTCCGGCAAGACCGCGGCGCACGCCGAGTCGCACAGACCGGCCGCGATCGACCTGCGTGGCTAGAAATCGATCTCGACGCTATTGCCGAGAACGTGGCCGCCCTGCGTGATCAGGTCGCGCCAGCCGCGATCATGGCGGTATTGAAGGCGGACGCGTATGGCCACGGTGCCGTCCGCGTCGCGCAGACCGTCCTGCACCACGGCGTCACCGCACTCGCAACCGCCGTTGTTTCGGAGGCAGCCGACCTCCGTCGCGCGGGGGTGACGGCGCCAATCTTGGTCTTGGGGCACCTCCCGCCGTGGCAGGCCCGCGAGGCCGTTCGCCATGGGCTGTCCGTCACGGTCTTTGACGACGACGCGGCGCATCACCTGTCCGAGGCCGCGGTGGCCGTCGGGCGTGTGGTTCCCGTCCACATCAAAGTGGACACCGGGTTGCGTCGCATTGGTCTCGAACCCGACGACCTTGTGCCATTCGGGCGACGCCTCGTCGGCCTACCCGGTCTCACGATTGAGGGGATTTACACGCATCTGGCCACCGCAGACAGCGCGGATCAAACATTTGCACGGCAGCAACTCGCCCGCTTCACAGTCGCAATCCACGCGTGGTCGGATGCCGGATTGCCTCGCCCTCGGTGGATCCACGCCGCCAACAGTGCCGCCGCGCTGCGTCTGCCGGAGGCGCGCTACGACCTCGTGCGCCCCGGGATAGCCATGTACGGGATCGCGCCCGGGCCAGACACGCCGCTCTCAGGACGCTTCCGCGCGGCGTTGCAACTCAAAACACGAATCGCCCAGATCAAACGCGTCGCTCCGGGCGAATCGGTTTCGTATGGGATGGACTGGGTGGCCAAATCTGAGACCGTGATCGGCGTCCTGCCCATCGGGTATGGCGACGGCCTGCGTCGAGGCCCGCGCACCTGGGGTGGTGCGCTCATCCGTGGCCGACGCGTGCCGTTCGTGGGCCGAATCTGCATGGACATGTGCATGGTCGATGTAACTGCAATCGACGGGGTTCGCGCCGGGGACCACGCCGTGCTAATCGGGTCGCAAGGCAACGACACGATCACGGTTGAAGAGGTTGCAACCCACGCAGGAACGTCTCCGTACGAAGTCACCACGCAAATCTTGGCGCGGGTACCGCGCGAAGTCGTCGTTACCCCTGATGACCTTGCCGAATGGCGGACCAAACCAAGCGCCTGAACCAATCTTTTAAAAGAAGATTGGATTGGTCCACGCCCGACGTTGCATCCAGTCCATGCAGGCCACCCGAACGTGACGGCGACCCGTGCCAACGCCGACAACTGGACGCTTCCCTTCGCGGGCGAGATCGATCGTGAAGTGGTGGGCCGTAAGCATCGGCGGTGCCGTGTCAGTGGAGACCGATGAAAGATGAGACGCGTCAGGGTGATACGCCATCTCTGAATTCGAACCCGGGCCACTCACGTAAATGGCCGCAACTGGCGACGTTCGCACATGCACGTGCAATGACGCGCCGTCGGACGAGACCGCCGCCCAAGCATCGTGGATCTCTGGGCCGGTCGATGCATAGAACCGACCGGCCTTAAGCGCCGCAACGATCGCGTCCGGCGTACGGGCCTCGGCGTGGATCATGGTCCATCCACGACCTCGTTCGAACGTGTGCCAGTGCGTGTCGTCGGTCGCGATTGCTGACCACGCACGCCCTCGAATGAGGCCCTCATCCCAGATGGCAAAACTGTCGCCCTTAAGACTGTCAAGGACGGTCCCCGTGTTGACCGCCTCAAGCCCGTCGATCTGGAGTGCGAGCAGATCAGACATCGTCAGGCCCGACCAGTGCGGGTGGGCGGCGAACGTCGCGGCGCCGTGTGCCCGTAGCCACGCCGACGAGACTGCCCCCGTGCTTGTGCGCGCCGGTAGGTCGGTACCAGGATCGATCCCGATTCCGAGAAGGTGATACTCCGTGCCAAACTCGCCGCCGCCGGCAGTGAGTTCGACTGACGGAACAAGCACCAGTCCGTGCGCATTCACCGTGCGTGGATCAGTGATCCGGTCATGGTCAGTCAACGCGAGAAAGTCGTGGCCAAGCGCCGCGTACCCGGCCGCCGCATCCGAGGGTGACAGCGCACCGTCGGATTCGGTGGTATGGCAATGCAGATTCCCCTTAAGCCATACACCAGGGCCCGCAAAGGCCGGCCCGCGTGCGGAATCGGGCATCGCAGCGTTCATCTCGGTCAACGATACCTGTCGACGTCGCCACGCCCACGGGGCCAATCAATCGCCCAACCACTGTGCCCTCGCCAGAATCCATCTGTCGGCTTGGCGAGGCTATCCTGCCTTCACCCGGCGGACCGGTCGGCACGAAGGAGAGGCAAGGGTGAAAGCACTCGTCAAGGTTGCACTTGGCAAAGGGAACCTCGAACTGCGGGAGCTTCCTAAACCTGCCGCCGGACCCGGCGAGGTCGTCATGCGGGTCGCGGCCACCGGCGTATGCGGTACAGACTTACACGTTGAAGATAACGAGTATGTCGTCGTGCCACCGGTCACAATTGGCCATGAGACGTCTGGACGCATTGTCGAAATCGGCGCCGGCGTCTCAGGCATCGCCGTCGGCGACCGAGTCACCGCAATGACGACAATGTGGAGTTGCGGCGCGTGCGACCACTGTCTTGCGGGAGAACTCAATCGTTGCCCGAAACGACACGGGCTCGGCGCCCAAGCTAACGGCGCGTTCGCCACCTACCTGCGTCTACCGGCCGCGAACGCCTTGCCGTTGCCAGAGAACGTTCCCGACGTGCCGGCGTCGTTGACGGAACCACTGGCATGTTGCACGAGGGCGGTCCTTGAGATCGCCCAACTCGGCAGTATTGCCGCAAGCGATGACGCCCCAGTCGTTGTGTCTGGCCCGGGGCCGATCGGGCTGTTGTGCGCGCAGGTCGCCCGGGCGGCGGGGCACCGCGTCATCATCCTCGGCACAAGCGCAGACGCGGCGCGGTTTGCAATCGCAGGCGCCCTCGGCTTTGCGGAGCGAATCGACGTCACTGCAACCGACCCAGTCTCCACCATCAACGAAATCACTCACTCGAGAGGCGTGCCGGTCGTCATCGAAGCCGCGGGCGCGGCGCCATCGTTGGCAACGGCGATCGAACTGGTGCGTCGTGGAGGTCTGATCGTGCAGGTGGGGCTATACGGCAAGCCGGTGCCGGTTCCCGTCGATCGCCTTGTCATCCGGGAGGTCACGTTGCGGGGATCGTTCGCGAGCACACCGTCATCGTGGAGGTCTGCTCTCGACTTGATGGCGACTGGAGCGGTCGATCTCGCACCGCTGATTTCGCAGGTACTGCCGTTGGAGGACTGGGCGACCGGGTTTGCCACGGCACGTGCAAAAGCAGCCGGCAAAGTCGTGTTGATCCCGAGCGATTAACGTCTGAGGCACCACGACCTTGCTCTCGCCATTTAGGCAAACGGGGTCGCAAGTTCGGCGAGACGACAAACGGCATTAACCAAGCGCACCTCGTCGGCGGTATGGCACGTCGCAGTCAGAAGTGACGGCGACGAGACAAGAACCGCGAGCGCGCGGGCGCGCGAAATCGCGACGTTCAGTCGGTCGAGACCGAAGAGGAACGCAAGACCCCGCGACAGGTCGTGGGCGTCGGATGCGGTCATCGAATAGAAGACAACCGCCGCCTCTTGGCCTTGAAAGCGGTCGACCGTACCGGCGACAACACCCGTCGGGAGCATCGAGTTCAGGAGGTCAACCTGCCGGTTGTATGGCGCGACAACGATGATGTCACGCGGTTCGAGGGGTCGCGTCGTGCCGGTTTGGTCGGTCCACGGCACGCCGAGAAGATTGGAACAGGCACCGGCAATTGCAAGAACTTCCTCGCGCGCTTCGACTCGATTACCACTGTGCCGCACGTCGAGGCGTCGTAGACCAGAGCCGATTGGCACACCCCCAACCTCGCGCGGCCCAATCGATTGCTGCGCGCACTTGGGATGGGAGTCCAACCGCGACTCGTAGACCTGTTCCGAGATAAACCGACAGATTTCGGGATGCATCCGCCAGGTGACCGGCAAGAAGACGCCCCGATCAGGAGGCACGGTTTCGTAATCGCCGATGACATGCCCAAGTGCAGATGCTCCAACGCCGTCAGGGTGGTCGCCGCGCGTTGGTTGCGCCAACTGACGCGGGTCGCCTAACAGAAAGAGTTGGCGCGCGGCGGTCGCCGCGGCGAGAGCGTTCGCAAGCGACATCTGCCCGGCCTCATCGATGAAGAGCGCGTCAAGGGCTTGGTCGAACTGAAGCGACGCGAAGAGCCACGCCGTTCCGGCAAAGAGTGAATAGGTAGGGGACGCTAGCGCCTCATGTGCAGTCCGAGTTGACTCGGCGAGCAGGACAGACTGCGTCCGACATCGTTGCTCCTTTTTCGCACGTTGAACAGCACCCACCGCAATGCCGGCTTCAGCGGCAGCGTCCATGGTCGCGTCAAGCAAGTTTGCGATCGCGCGATGCGAGTTGGAGCAGATTCCCACACGCTTTCCAGCGGCGATCAAGTCAAGGATCATGCGCGCGGCGGCATGCGTCTTGCCAGTACCCGGCGGCCCTTGCACTGGCAGGGCGGTCTCAGTCAACCCGAGGGCGAGGCGCCGCAGCCCATCGACGACATCCTCACCGTCGTACACGAGCGGGCCACGCGCTTCGACCGGAGGTTCGCCGAGCAATAGGCGCCGGGCAGCGCGGTAGGCACCCGGATCTCCAAGCGGCACTATCCCAAGTGTGTCAATCTGGCGAGCTAACCGAACAAGCGCGCGCCGTAACGGATCGGAAGTTGCAGGCACAGTCGGGACAATGGCATTGACTGACGGAGCTCCCGGCCATCTTGCAGCGCCCTTCATCTTGAGATCGACCGTGCCTCCCGCCGTATCGAGCGCGACGACCTCGAGACTGGCGGACCGGACCCCCCAGGCATGGCAGGCGACTTCGTCTCCGATCGAGATCCGGTGCTCTTGACCACGTGGGAAGCTGAAGCGGCGCACGCCTTGATGTGTTTCACCCAATTGGCGGAGACCACCAATCGCTGACGAATGATCGATCAAATCGGCAGGGTCGGCCGCCATCGCGCCGAAGTACTCACCCCATTGCACGGAATCTTCGCGTCGATGCCACCGCAACAAATCCGCAAGCAGGCGGGCCGCGCGGGCGTCCCGCTCACCGGTCGTCCCGCCGGCCCGACGTCGCGCCTTTTCAAGATCAAGCATCGACACGATAGCGGCGACGACTTCGTCATTTTCCGAGGTCGGAACGTACTCAGCCTCGTCATTGCGGTTCGGCGGATCGCCCATCTCCCGCCGCTTGGCGAGGAGCCAGTCGCGAAGGCGTGCGAGTCGCTCGACAGACGCGCGCATCGTCGCATCGAGTTCCGCGGGGGCGTTCGGTTCACCCTCGATGAGACGGTCAAACGCAAGGAGTGGCGGCTCGTCTGGCAGGTTGTGGATGCCGACATACGAATCAAGATCGGCGAGATGATCAACTGACCGTGCCGTTCGTAGGGCCTCACGTGTAATCGCCCGCAAGTCCACGACGGCACGAGAATCTAGGAGGCGTTGGAGGTCTCGTTCGCACGTCCCGTACCGCGAGGCGGCGGCTCGCAGGGCGGTGAGGGCACCGTCTCCCCAGACGAATACGTGTGGAAGTGCCGTTCCGGCGACTCTGTGTCGGTGACGGGCGATCACGGGTAACAGTCGGCGCGTCGCTGCCTGCACGAGAGAACATTCTTCTTGGTCGTCCAGCGCTCGAAGAGCGACTGGTTCACTCGCGGCCCCGGGGGCGGCAGTCACTGCGGCGGCGTACGTGAAGCGACGCCCCGCGCGATACGGATCGATGTCGGCGTGCAAAAAGACGTCATCTGGGTCGGCCGCAGGCACACGCCAGATACCGCGCGGCGGTTCGGTCGGGGGCGTATCCACCACGATCGCACGATCACGACGGTGGTCTGTCAAGTCGACGGACAACAACGCCGCCTCACGGTGGCGTGCAAGGATCGGTTCCGGCACGGCGATCCGTTCGCCAACCGTCGTCAGATCCCGAGGGGTGAGGCCCGCGAGTG
Source organism: uncultured Thermoflexus sp. (assembly GCA_964343985.1). Lineage (GTDB taxonomy): Bacteria > Chloroflexota > UBA11872 > UBA12225 > UBA12225 > CAILQO01. The sequence goes on along the minus strand of CAYFLJ010000005.1, from coordinate 13,774 downwards.
CGCGCCGCGTCTCGACACCGCCAGCGTGAAGTCGCCGCGCGTGGTCCCGACGCATTCCGGGCACGGCGGTCAGATGGTCATCTGCTACGCGTCGAGCGGCGCAGGCATCCGCCCACGGGCACGTACGGCACGCCGGGACAACCCACGGGTACGGCGACCCGTCGCGGCCTTGGGCAACAGCGACGGGAACAAGTGGCGACGGGTCATCCGGGTCCAGTGCCCGGTCGAGTCCCACCGCCTCCCCGATCACCTGCAGGTATCGATCACGTAGCCGACGGTGGAACGACGCCGCGTGTGCCGTTGGGACGGTCACCCGACGTCTATCGCCGAGGTCCACATGCATCGCCCTTGGTTCGGATCCGAGAAGTCCGGCAAGTTGCGCGGTGTACTGCGCAAGTTGCACAACCGCGCCGGCATAGACGTACCCGCGAAGTTTGGTGTCGGCAACTTCGTAAGTGAAGTCGCCAAATTCGGACGTACCGGCAACGCGTTCAAGGACGTCTGCGTACCCCAACCACGTGCCGTCAAACAAGACGCCTTGGACAATGACATCGGTGCCAGCGCGCATCAACGCATACGTCTGCGCCGCCGCGTCTTCAAGGGCGGCGATACCTGCGCGAGGTTCGGTGTGCGCGACCTCGACCACCTGCCGACCGGACGCCCGCGTCTGGTGAATCCAATCGACCTCAAGAGCGCGACCTCGCTTAGCCAGTCGTTTCAGAACCGGATCCTCCCGCTTCGGCCGCTTGAGGTGCCCATGCGCCGCCTCACGCGTAACGACTGCGCGGTACGCGCATCCATGGAATGACGCGAGGTCGGTCGCCGTATGAATCAATCGTCCGTCAAGCAGTTGCATGGAATGTCAACACTCCCGAAATGATCTCCCAGCCTCTTTATCAGGTAGACGAATCGTGGGTATTGTGACGTGCGCGGCACACCGACGCATACACCGTCGCGTGTTGTCACAAGAGGGAGAGAGGCGCCATGAAGATTCGCGACCTGAGGATGTTCCCGGTCATGGTTGGGAGGCGCCACCAGTTGATCGTAAAACTCGAGACCGATGACGGTCTCCACGGATGGGGGGAGTCTGGTCTGTCGGGGCGGGAAGCGGCAGTAATGGGAGCCCTGCGTCACTACCGTGAGTTACTGATTGGGAAGGATCCGTTCCGCATCGGCGCCATCTGGCAAGACCTCTACCGTAGCCAGTATTTCGAGGGCGGACGTGTCCTTGTGGCCGCGATTTCGGCGATCGATATTGCCTTGCACGATCTCAAAGGGAAGGCCCTCGGGGTGCCGGTCTATGAACTCCTCGGCGGTAAGCATCGGGAGTTTGTTCCCCTGTTCGCGACTACCAGCGCACCAATGGGGCCGCGACTGATCGAAGATGCGCACACGTTGCTTGCCAACGGGTGGAACGTAATACGCACGTGGATGCACGCGCCCTCTGAGACCCGTCATGATGGAGATCCCGTGTATGAACCGTGGGAAAGTGTCGGCGAGACCGCGCGGTGGTTGAACCGCTTGCGCGAGGCAGTCGGCGACCGCGCAGTCCTCGGTATCGACTACCACCATCGCCTCTCCGTCGCCGAGGCGGCGTCGTTCTGCCAAAAGCTAGGGCATGACACGCTTGACTTCCTTGAAGAACCAATCCGCGACGAGACGCCCGAGGCGTATGAAGCGCTTCGCCGGATGACACACGTCCCGTTCGCAATCGGTGAGGAGTTCGCATCCAAGTGGCAGTTCTTGCCGTACATTGAACGCGGGATTACTCAGTACGCCCGCCTCGATGTTTGTAATGTGGGCGGTTTTACGGAAGCGATGAAAGTCGCCGGGTGGGCAGAAGCGCACTACGTTGACTTGATGCCGCATAACCCGTTAGGGGCGATCTGTTCGGCGGCGACCGCCCACCTCTGTGCCGCCGTGCCGAACGTCGCGTGGATGGAGATCCGGAATTCACCGACCGAGTCGCTTGGCTTTTACGACGAACGGCTTTTCCCGGTGCAACCGCGTCAAGACGGGCCTCGCCTCATCGTGCCCGACGTACCGGGCCTCGGTGTCGAGTTTGACGAGACCGCGGCGTCGCATGCGGAGTTCCAACCGACCGCGCGGCGCCTCCTGCGACGGCGCGACGGATCTGTCACGAACTCTTGATACCACCCACCATGCAGAACACGCGGAGCGAGTTGGGGAAATGTTTGACCTGTTGATTGTGGGCGGCACCGTCGTCGATGGCACGGGCGCCCAAACCTATCCTGGCGATGTTGCGGTGAACGGGGACCGCATCGCCGCAATCGGGAACCTACACCACGCCGAAGCACGGCGAGTAATCGATGCATCAGGCAAGATCGTCACGCCAGGCTTCATTGACATGCACACGCATTCTGACCTCACCATGCGTGCCGACGCACGCGGTTGGTCGAAGCTCCGTCAGGGTGTGACCACCGATGTGACAGGCAACTGTGGCATGACCCCGTATCCGGTGGCTGACGACCCAGACCGCGCCCGCATTTTGAAAGAATCGCTTTTTGCCATCGCCGACGACATGGATTGGGGTTGGCACGATCTGCACGGCTACCGTGAAGCGCTCCACGCTCAAGGGATTGCGATCAACCTCGCGCCCCTCGTTGGCCATTCAGCCATTCGAGGTGCGGCGATGGGTTTCGGTGAAGAACCCGCGACCCCTGACAGCGTCGCCACGATGAGTCGATTGCTAGCCGAGGCACTCGATCACGGGGCATTTGGATTGTCAACCGGCCTGACCCTGCCTCCAAGTTCGTACGGCGACACCGATGAAGTCGTCGCAATCGCGCGCACGCTTGCACGTCGGCCCGGGCGCCTCTACTGCAGTCATGTGCGAGGCGACACCGTTGCTGGCCCAACGGGCATGCGCGAGGCACTTGAGATTGGACGTCGCGCCGACGTGCCGGTGCATCTGGCCCATATGGCGGTCAACGACCCACGCCGGTGGGGCACTGCCAGCGATGTCATGGCAGAAATCGACGAGGCCGTTGTCGCCGGCGTCGATGTGACGTGCGACGTCTACCCGTACGCCGCGTCGAGTTCGGGTTTTTCTCAGTGTCTGCCTGGATGGGCGCAGTCCGGTGGGCGCCTCGACACCGTGGCACGCCTTCGCGACCCAGCCACCCGCGCGCGTGTACGCGAAGACATGGAAGCCAACGGTCTGCTTGCCGGTTGGCCATGGCACTGGGATCGACTGATGATCTGCCGGGTCGTTCACCCTGAGTGGCGCTACACCGAGGGCATGACCTTCGCGGACCTTGCCGCCGCACGAGGCATCGCACCAGTCGACGCCGCCCTGGACTTGATGGTCGCCGACGAGGGACGTGTGCAAATCATTTTCTTCTACCGTACGGAAGAGGATATGCGGACGTTCTTGCGTCACCCGAGGTCCATGGTCGGGTCTGATGGTTCGGCACTCACCGCCGATGGTCCGACCGGCGGTGGGCGACCTCATCCTAGGAACTATGGGGCCGCGGCGCGCATTCTCGGGCGATATGTCCGCGAGACGCCGGTCTTGTCGCTTGAGGACGCCGTACATCGCATGACTGGAAAGGTCGCGGACCGCCTGGGCCTTCGTGATCGGGGCCGGATACGGGCGGGATGCGCCGCCGATATCGCGGTGATTGACGCGCACCACGTCATTGACAACGCGACTTTTGACGCGCCGCACCAGTACGCCACCGGCATACCGTGGGTGGTCGTCAACGGTGCCGTTGCCGTCGCGGAGGGCGAACCGACCGGCATCCACCGCGGGCGCGTCCTTGCCGCGTAGGCATCTCGTCGTCGACGACTACTCCGCCTAGATCGTGCGACCCCCGTGACGGAAGCCTCGCGCGGCGTTCCGCGCAATCTTGGCATCGACCGCACCCGAGAGGTCGAGGCGAAGCGTTGTCGCCAACGCCTCAACCTGCGCGCATGGAACCGCGAGACCTTGTGAAATGTCAGCGACGGTCGGTGGGAGGCCGTCCGGAGCGAACACGAACAGGTCCATGAGACGGGCGGTGGAGGCTGCGATAACGCCAAGCGCGGCGACAAGCCCGTCGACGGTCGTGGGGTCGAACCCACCCGGCACGTCAGTACGAGGAGTGTGCGCACTAAGCACCTCCACGTTGAGACCGGACCCAAGGTCAAATAGGCGTATGACGACGTCCGCGAGCTCCTCAGCAAGGTGGTCATCGTCGATGGTCGGCGAGCGGACGACCTCAATCGCTTCCGCGACTTCAGTGATGGCAAGCGCCAGGCGGGCTACGATCGCGGTGCGTTCAGTGGCAAGCGTCGGGACGCTCCAACCGTTCGCAGCATTTGCAGACCGGATGCGCGCCTGTACATCTGCGGATGGTCGAAGCGTCACTCGCCTGACATCTCCCGATTCTTTCGCGCTGAGGATCGCGCAAGAGCGAACGGCAGAAATGGTGCAGCCCGCCCGGTTCGTGCGTCGGGGGAGGCCGCACGAATCGGACGGGCTACCTGCATTGGGATCACAACCGGCCACCTTTGGCCAAGTGAACCCGCTTGTCTCAAGCGCCAGGGGAACGCCGTCGACGACGTCATGATCAACGAAATGCGATGAGCATCAGTCCGTTCGTTCCGACCGGAGTTCACACCGCAGCGTTCGTGCATGTTGCACGAAAGCCGATCGGTCGCTCAATCCACTCCGGCGAATACAGGCATGCCGGGCATAGCATTCGACCGGTTCCGCCAATCCCCCTTCGCAAAGCGCCACCGCAGCGCGGCGAAATTGGCGACCGACGACAAGCCGAAACCGGCGACCGCACCGGGTAGTCCCCATCCAAGAACGGTTGCACAAACCCACGCGACGGGCAAGATGATCAACCACCCTGTTGCGATCGATGCGACCATCGGGAAGCGAGTGTCCCCAACCCCGCGAAGCGCACCGCCAAGCACAAAGCCCATGCCGATGATTGGCATCCCAGGCGCGAAGGCAAGCATCCCGCGCCCTGCCTCGATGATAGTCGCCTCATCTGACGTAAAAATCGCGGCGAGCGGCGTGCCGAGCGCTGCAAAGAACACGCCCATCAATACCATCCAACCTGCCGCGAGTTGTTGCCCGAAACGCGTGACGGCGGCGGCCCGATCGTGGTCGCGCGCGCCGATGGCTTGTCCAACCAGCGACGTGACGGCAATCATCACTCCAATCGAAGGCAACCATGCAAGCGAGCCAGCGCTAAAGGCAATACGTTGGGCACCCAAGACCGTCGCGCCAAGTGACAACAAGATGCGCCCAAACACAAGAAACATCGTCGAGAACGAGAGTTGCTCGATCACCGCCGGCAGACTCAACGTCAAAAACTGCCGTCCAACCTCGACGTTCGGCATCCACCCAGAGTGACCTGACGGAGCGCCTTTGCCTAACCGGATTCCCTCTGTCGTCGATGGTCGGAAGAGCATCGCGACCAAGTACGCAGCGCTGAAGATGCGGGCGATGTTGCCACCCCACGCCGCGCCGATGATCCCCATCTCCGGCAGGCCCCACGAACCAAAGGCCAAGCCCCACGCTGCCACGATGTTGATCGCGTTGGTCATCGCACCCGCGATCATCGGCGTCCGAGTGTCACCCGCGCCCCGCATCGCACCGCTCACCGCGATGCCAACCGTCAGGGGAGCAATCCCGATCAGGGAGACGATCAGAAACGAACTCGCGGTGTCGGCGATGTCGCCGGTCGCGCCTCCAAGTGCAACCGCTGGACCGGCGAGCAGAATGCCGACGACGGTCAACACCGCGCTCAGGATGATGCCAATCGAGACGCCTTGACGCACGGCGCTTGCTGCACGCTCCGGCGCTTTGGCGCCAGTGGCTTGTGCCACCAGCACCGTCGTGCCGATGCCGACGGACATCAGACCACTCAGCACGACGAAGAAGACTTGCAGCGCTACCCCAGAGCCAGCAAGTGCCGTTGTGCCGAGGCGACCCGTGATCGCAACATCGGCGATTGCCACCGTTGTCTGCAACAGCTGCTCGACGACAACTGGCCACGCCATCCGAACAACCTCGAGACGTAGGGCATTGCCAGTCGCGGATGTCACGCTTGACGTCACACGGGCATCGGTACGCGATTGGTCGCTCTGAGTCGCCGGGAACGGTGAGGGAGAACCCTCGTCGGTGATGGTCGCGGTAGCCATGAAGTGCCTTTCGGAGTCGCACGACAGGTCGAATACCCGCCGAAGTCAGACCCAAGCGTACGGGGAACGCCCGGACAGACCAACGGGTTCGCCCTATCGTCCGAGAGCCGTTACACGACTGTCACCTAGACTTCGGCGATGGAAATCGACCTCGAGATTGTCGACGAAGCGTCCCTGCCGGCCCTCGTGGCGCTCGCGCAGCTCTATCAATACGATTTCAGCGAAATCGAAGGAGGGATCACCGGCCCGGACGGCCGCTTCGGATATCTGGACGACCTCCCTGATCGCCTGATCGACCCAAACGCGTCGGCATGGCTTTTTCGTGTCACTGACCCACATTTTCACGTCGCGACCCTCGCGGGCTTCGCGCTGGTGCTGCCAGTTGCCGAAGGTTTCGCGAATTGGACGATCGATGAGTTCTTCGTCCTGAGGAAATATCGGCGCCTCGGCGTGGGCCGGGCGGCCGCGTCAGCCATCTTCAAGGGCGCACCCGGCAGCTGGGTCGTTCAAGGCACTCGGAACAATGCAAATGCCCGAATCTTCTGGGAAAAGGTGATCTCTGAGGTTGCCTCTAGCCCACCGACTTTCGCCAAGAACGACACCGTCGTCTACCCCGCGTGGGGCTTCCACTTCCACATCGATTGACCGCGCCGCCATGAGCAAATGGACGCAAGCCAGAGCGAATGGGGTGGTGGTGCTACTGTTTCTGCATGAGTGAAGACTTCGCAGGCAAGGACCTCCGTGGTCAGGACTTTACTGCCCGTAACCTAGCCGAAAGCGTCATGGTCGGCGCGAACCTCACACGCGCGACGCTCTACCGAACTGATCTTCATGGTGCCGACCTGCGCAACGTCAATGCGTCTGGTGCGGTGCTGTATGGCGCCAACCTCGAAGGTGCAAATCTGGAAAGCGCACGTCTCGTCGGCGCGAACCTGCGAGGGGCCAACTTCGCAGGCGCAAATCTTCGTCGTGCTGACTTGACGGGTGCCGACCTCCACGACGCCGTCCTGACGAATGCCAACCTCGAACATGCGGTGATGGCGGGCGCACTCATCGAGGGGCAGGTGCGCCTCACGGGTACCAACCTCGACGGATGCGACCTGCGTCGCGCCCGTGCCTCGGGAGTGACCTTCGTCGGCGCCTCGATGCGTCGCGCCAACCTCTTCGCAGCGGACGTGTCTGGCGCCAATCTTGCGGATGTAGACCTCGTCGGTGCAACGCTTATTGGTGTCAATGCGCGGGGTGCAGTTCTTGCGCGCGCCAAACTCATCAGTTCGGATCTTTACGGCGCGTCGTTTCAGGAGTCCGATTTCTCGTCCGCCGATCTTGCAGACGTAAAGGCCCACGGTGCGAATTTCCGAGCGGCTTCGCTCACCCACGCGAACGTGCACGGGGCGAACTTCTTTGGCGCGTCCCTCGTAGGTGCGAATCTGTCTGGCGTAAATCTGGCGAGTGCATCGCTCACTCGCGCAGATCTGACCGATGCGACGCTTGATGCGTCTGATCTGATCCAGACCAACGGCGCCCTTGCAAGCGGTGCCATGGGTGCACAGACCTACGCTTCGTAGCTCGGTCGCCCGAGGGCGTGCTTGGTTACCCTCTGACGGTTATCGGCGCGCTTCCTGCCTCGCATCTCGTGTGCGTTCGTCTCGCGCGCGTGCGTCTCGCACCGCGCGGCCGATTTGCGCCAACTGAACGTTATTCGTCCCGGAAGGATGCGCTGAGAGTGGACTACTTCGACATGAGCCTGTGGGTTGCCCAAGGCTTGCTCGCACTCGCCATGTTCGGTTCGGGGACCCTGAAAACGATCACCGCGCGCGAAAAGCTCATGGTGCAAATGAAGTGGGTCCGCCGGTTCCCTGAATGGGCGCCTCGCTCCATCGGCATTGCCGAGGTCGCCGGTGCTCTCGGCATCATCCTGCCGTGGGCCACGGACATCCTGCCCATCCTCACGCCCATCGCCGCGGCCTGCTTGCTCGTGCTGATGGTCGGCGCCGTAAAGGCGCACGTCGATGACGACGAGGTGACGCACGGGATCGTCCCGGCCGTGCTCGGTCTCCTTGCTTTGTTCATTGCTACTGGGCGCTATGTGACCCTTCCATAGCCCTTCATCGCATGTTTGGCTTCTTCGCCACGGCCCTCAGCATCTGGGGGGCAATGCACTGGTACGCCTACGCGCGCCTCCTTCGCGACCCGGACGTCTCCGCCGAAGGCACGCTCATTGCCGTCCTAGTCATGGCGATAGGCGCGTTGGCAGCGCCGGTCGCGTTCTCAAGGCGCCTGGCACCGCCGTGGTCGGGGCGTGTCCATCGTGCCGCGTTCACGTGGATGGGGACCATCTTCATCGCCGACGTACTTCTCCTGGTCGGGGACGCGATGCTCCTTGGAGTGCATGCATCAATGATCTGGGCAACGGATGATGGTGTTCTCGTCGCCCGAATCCGCGCCGTGGCGACAATTGCTATTGCTGTCACGCTCATCGTGCGTGCGCTGACCAACGCCGCCGCCCCCGCACCGATTCGACGCGTGGATATTTACCCCGTCGGATGGCCCGTCGCGCTCGATGGCCTTACCGTCGCCGTCATATCCGACCTGCACGTGGCGCCTGGCACGTCTCCAACCTACGTGCGGGACATCGTTGAACGCACCAATGCCACCACACCAGACATCGTCGCCCTGTGTGGAGACCTCGTTGACGGGCCAGTCTCGGCGCTCAGCGAGGTCGTAAGACCCCTCGGCAACTTACGCGCTCGTCTCGGCACGTTTGCGGTGACTGGGAACCACGAGTTCTTTTCGGGTGCAGCCGCATGGGTTGCGTTTCTGCGTACGCTCGGCGTCGACGTGCTTGAGAACGAACGTCGAACCATCGACGTCGGCGAAAGCACATTCGACGTGGCCGGTGTCCCCGACTTCGTCGCCGGGCGGTTCGGTAGCGAAAACGCGCCGAACCTTGCGGACACGCTATCGGGTCGTGACCCCACCCGCCCAGTGATCCTTTTCGCGCATCAGCCGCGCCAGTTCGACGAGGCCGCCGCCCTCGGCGTGACGCTCCAACTGTCCGGACACACCCACGGCGGCCAAATTTGGCCGTTCACCATGCTCGTGCGCCTCGTCGACCATCGCGTCGCCGGGATTTACCGTCAGGGCCATTCGCTCCTCTATGTCAGCCGTGGCATCCGATATTGGGGCCCTCCAATGCGCCTTGGGGCGCCACACGAGTTGTCGTTCCTTACCCTTCGCGCCGCGTGACGCACCGTCGGAAACCGAGCGGTCACGGCTCCACGCGTGGGCGCGGGTACACCGTGGCGCGGATAGTCCCGAGATGTTCGTACGCCTCGGAATGTGGATGGCCATCGGGATAAGACTCGGCGGCAGCTGACGGGAGGAGTGCGTCGGTCGCAAGCAGGTACTGCCGGTGGGGCACCGAGTTCTTCAACAGGCGATGCGCCACGATCACGTCGACACCGCCAATCTCGTCGAGATGTCGGACTCGTCGCACCGCCGCCCGGCCGCGATGCGCCACGATCTTGAGCGCGAGGCTATCGACAGACTGACACGCGCGGCACGGGCAACGGTGCCGACGGTCGCGCACGGCGCGGATACGCGCATCGAATGCAGGGAAGATGTCAAGCAACTGGCCCACCACCGCACGTCCCACGGCAACGTCATCTCGGTTTGGAACCTCGGCGTGCAACAGGATTGCGTCGCCCTCAAACTTGTTGAGCGACAGTGGAACTTCTGCGCGACGCGCAAGATGGTCGAGCAAGTCAGACACAACCTCGTGGGCGTGTTCGATCGTCGCCTCGTGAAACTTGATGAACTCGGTGTAGCCCGTTAGGTCGACAAGGGCGAGGATCATTGGGCGAGCGCCGACCGACGCGTGTCCAAAGTCTGCCACGCCGTCCGACCCCGAACGCGACGCAACACCATTCGCGGACGCAACAGACAGCATGCGATAGCGGTCGCCTCCGGGAGCAAGAATCGTGCGGGCGATGTTCGCTCCCTTCAGTCGTGCGCCGATGAAGGTGGCACCGTCGCATCGCGCCTCAAGCAAGACGGCCCCACGCAGATCGGCACCTGAGAGATCGGCATCGCGAAGGTCGGCGACGGCCAACACGGCGCCAGAGAGTGTGGCGCCTGCGAGCCTGGCGCGGCGCAAGTCGGAAGCGGTGAGGTTTGTTGCGGATAGGTCGGCACCGGCCAGGTTTACGCCGGTCAGGCGCGCCCGATGAAACTTGGCGCCGCGGGCGACACTTCCAGAGAGGTCAGCCCCCGCGAGGTCGGCGCCCGAAACGTCAGCCCCGGAGAGGTCTGCCCGTGCAAGGTCAACCCCTTGCAAGTCAAGATCGGCGAGATTCGCTCCGCGCAAATTCGCGCCTCGCAGGTTCCTGCCAGCGACGCCATAGCGACGGACGTGATCGATATCGACAACGACCGGCGGAATGAATTCTCGCCCTGCGGTCGAGTGGCGCTTAGGCATCGTAGGCGTACGCGGCAACCACCTCGAGGCAGTTCGCGATGCCACCAAGGTGCGCAATCTCGTAGCCGTGCGTGTTCTCAGTCGGAAAGCCAAAGAGGCCAATCGACGGCGCGGCCCCCGCTCGTTTCGACATGCTAGCGTCGGACCCGTACGACGCAAGGACACCGCGTTGAACGTCGATTCCCAGTCCATGAGCAAGCGTGGCGGCCCGATTCGCGACTGCCTCATCGTAGACGTTTGATGAATCGGCATACACAATGACCGGTCGGTCGTCGTTCACGATGTCATATTCCGGCATCGCCGGTACGATCTCGACTGCGATCAGACGGTCACCGGGCACGGTCCGCGTCGCGTAAATCGCCGACCCGCTCCCAATCTCTTCCATGCTCGAAATGATGAGGTATGTGTCTTGCGGGGGCGGTTCGTGTGCCAATCGCGCCGCAACTTCAATTAAAATCGCCACCCCACCTTTGTCGTCGAGGGCGTGTCCGCACACGTAGTCACCGAGAACGACGGGCACCTTTCGAGCGCGCGCCGGCACGACTTTGCTACCCGCGTGTACGCCGAGCGACGCGAGGTCGGTCCGTGAACGCTTGCAGTCCACCCAAGCGTTGCGCCATATCATCGCTTCGCGCCCGGCCTTCACCTTTTCAATGGGTGACTCTTCCGAGACGTGCAACGACCCAAAACTCAACACTCCAGCGACCGTGCCACCATCGTCCGCGAGGACGTCGACAAGGCCTTCGCCCCACTTAAAGGGGTAGAGGCCGCCCAAGGCCTGCACGCGTAAGCGCCCGTCTGGCTCGACTCGCTTCACGATTAGGCCAAGCTCGTCCTTATGCGCAGTCAAGTGCAGTGGCGCATCGTTACGTCGGCCGGCGAAGTGCGCAATGACATTTGACGCGCCGTCTTGCCATATGCGGGTCGCCGCTGGCCCGATTGCATCGAGGATCACGGTGTCGATTTCGCGCTCGCACCCGACCGGCGAGTGTGCGCGGCAGAGCGAATCCAGATGTGAAAGAATCGCAGCCGCGTGATCGGTCCACGGTGACTGGCGGCGCACCTGCGGTGGGTGGTCAGGCATGACGGTGGCCTTTCACGGCGTCGATGCTCCACGCGTCTCACATCAATGCCCGATGCGATTGGTATGGGGTAGGCGACCGAACGTGCCGTAGCCGATACTACTCGCGCGCTACGCTTCGTGCGGGCGACGGTGACCTGACGCGTTGCGACCCTCTCCGCTCTCGCTATGACGTGATCGACGCGCACGCACCATCAAAGATCACCACCAGAGTCGATTCGGGCATTGTCCAGAACGTCCACCTGAAACCAACCGCATGGCAACCGCGCGACGATTACATACCGCCGTCCTCGGAGGCGGCGCCCTTGGCCTCACACTTGCACTTCGACTCGCCCAACGGGGCGAAGCGGTCACGCTCTTTGAGCGCGAGCCAGAGCCTGGCGGGCTTGCCTCTGGATTTAGGCCGGCACCAGAGTTGCCGGGTGGCGGGCCATACCTCGACCGCTTCTACCACCACCTGTTTCGGTCAGATACGTCCATCTTGGCCTTGATCGATGAGTTGGGTCTGCGCGCGCATGTTCGGTGGGCTTCCCCGAAGAACATGGTTCTGTGGCAGGGCAAGTTTTGGCAGCCATACACCGCGACAGGGCTGCTGAAATTCCCGCCCCTGCCTCTGCTCGACCGAGTGCGCATGGGTGCGGTTCTGGCCTTTCTCAAACTCTGGCCAGATGAGCGTCCGTTTGAGGGCCACACGGCGTCAGATTGGCTACGCCGTGCTATGGGCCCACGCGGCTTCGGGATCCTCTGGGAACCGCTCCTTCGGGCCAAGTTCGGGAATCGGGCCGATGACATCGCGATGCCATGGTTCTGGTCGCGAATTCACTGCCGGAGTTTTAGCCTCGGGTACCTCGACCCTGGCCACCAAGCCCTCTACGACCGAATCGTCGCCGAGATCGTGAGGCTTGGAGGAACCGTACGGCTCGGTACGGCCGTGGACGAAGCGCGGATTGTTGGCGAGCCGAGCGCAAGCAATCGATGGAGCGTGGCGTGGCGCGATCGCACCGGCCTCACTGGATCGAGCCGATTTGACCGCGTCGCATCGACGTTGCCAGTGCGTCTCGCCGCGCGCGTCATCAAGGGCCTACCGGCGGACTGGGTCGTGCGACACGACTGGGGCGATGCCTTCGGCGCGCACTGTCTCATCCTCGCGCTCGACCGTCCACTCCTGCCGCACGGCGCCTACTGGCTCAACGTCAACGACCCCGGTTACCCGTTCCTCGTCGTCGTCGAACATACGAACTACGCCCCTGCATCCCAGTATGGCGGTCGACACCTTGTCTATCTCGGAAACTATCACCCGATGGACCACCCGTTGTTCGGACGAGACATCGACTCGGTCAAGGCCGAATTCCTGCCGGCGCTCGCGCGCGTTGTCCCCGGATTTGATCCATCTTGGGTTCGCGAGTCGTGGATGTTCGGCGCGCCGTACGCCCAGCCAATCGTGACGCGCGAATACCCTTCGCGCATCCCCGCGCGTCGCGGACCGCTTCCCGGTCTCTGGATCGGCAGCATGTTTCAGGTCTACCCCCAAGATCGGGGACAAAACTACTCGGTTGCCCTCGCGAACCGTCTCGCCATCGAAATGGCGACCGACAGCCCACGTTTTGGGGCTTGACGACGAGGCGCCGCGTGCTATGATCCCAGTACCTTCAAAACTGCACAGACCGCTCTTATCCAGAGAGGTGGAGGGACACGGCCCGACGAAACCCGGCAACCACCGCGTGCATATCGCATCGCGACAGGTGCCAACTCCGGCCCACGTACGGTGGCGCATGCCATTCGTTACGACGGCGAGATAAGGACGCAGAGTTCGCTCTGCATGTCTGTACGTGTTCCCCGACCCCTCAGAGGCCGGGGTTTTTTTGTTCCCCCCGGCCAGCGCATGGACACGGCGCGGTTGGTGTGGTCGAGAGGCGGCGAGCAATGTGCTCGCCACATGTCGACACGTAGGGAGCATCCTCACATGGCAATCTCCACCCCGGCGCGGCCGGAGGTGGCGGGACACCCGGGTGGTAACGACGGGAACCCGCGCATCCTCGGCCTCGCTTGTC
>CAYFLJ010000004.1:0-42021 GCA_964343985.1 uncultured Thermoflexus sp. | reverse complement strand
GTCGCACTTGGGATCATCGCGGAAATCGTGGCGTTACGGAACGACGCCCAAGTACAGGTTCAGACCCGGCAGGTGCAGAATGAAGCGATGACCCGGACCCACGAGACCGCGACGGACTCGCTAGAGGCTGCCACACACCCAAGTGATTCATTGTCGCGAGCGGACGGGACGCATCCGCAACATATTTTGGATTCAAAAGGGTCTCGAGTGACGCGGACGGCCTCGAGTCAAGTGAGTGGCGCGTTCGCGGGCGCAGTTGCTGATGAAATCTTCGTGGAAGATCCGATCTGCGGGATGTCTGTGGATACCCGGACGAGCCTGCACTGGCTTGAACACGACGGCTTGACGTGGCACTACTGCAACGCGAAATGTCGGCGGGTACACGCCCGGCAACTCGGCATTGAACTGCCTGTGCAAGCGCCGCGACCAGTGACGTGACATCGGTGCGCCGTCGAGCGCGTACTTCCGTTGAATTGGTCGTGGTGGAGATCGTAGGCCCCAGCACCGGCGAACCAGAAGTGCGGTGGCGAGGACTCGACCTTGCCCGCGGGCGTCTCGGTTCTATAGGAGGCCGCTCGCGAGTCGAGCTGCCGCTTCCGTTTGAGCGTGCGCCAGCGCGCCGCGGATCGTTCGCGTCGGTCTCGACAGGCGTCCTCTCGCGCCTTAGCACCTTGGTGCTTGTTTCGGTTGGCCTAATCGTTGGCGCCGTTGTGTTCCCGTCGCTTGGCACGTTTCTCGCGGCTGCCGACAGCCCCGCTCCCGCCCCGGTGACGTTTTTGTCGTACGGAGTGAGCATCAGGCGAGGCGCGCTTGACGCAGGCGTCGCGCGGATCAAATCTGGTGAGACGAATCGTCTCGTCCTTGGTGCGCTCAATAGTCGTGATGCCGAGTATTACGTCACACCGCACTCGTCGGAACTTGCGCGAGAGTATGTCATCGAACGAGGCGTCGACCCTCAGTCGATTGAGGTCCTGCCGTCGGTTGCGAGTGAATGGGAAGAGGGCCAACGTCTACGCGAAGCTGCACTCCGCCTAGGCACGGGCGAGATTGAGGCATATGCTCCTGATTTCCGGGCACGACGGACTCGCGGAGTCTTGCGGAGGATATTCGAAGACACAGGCGTCCAAATCCGCGTCGTTGCGGTACCCGACGTTGAGGTACGCCTTGAGCGGTGGTGGGACACGCGACCGGGAATCAACGTCATCTACAACGAGTATCCGCGACTGGCGTACTACTGGCTGTTGGGGCGCCTGGCATAGGCCGTTGCTCACGGCGCCGCCCGGTTACACCGGTGGTCGGCGTAGATGCCAGTCGGTGACCGACTGGTACCAGGCGCTCACGGCAACCAACAGTGGCTCGGACCAAGCCGGCCCCACCAATTGCAGGCCGACTGGGAGGCCGAGGTCGGTGAAGCCGCATGGAAACACGATGGCGGGAAGCCCAGCCACGTTGGCAGCGGCAATGATCGCTCGGTTCCCGGGAGGTGCTTCAGGCTGCGAGAGTGCGCCGACGTCAAGTGCTTGGTCGTACGGCGGTGCGCCGTCCGGCCGCGCAATGGTTGCGATGAGGTCAACCTCACTGAAGATCCGTTCAAACGCCGTCTGGACGAGACGTCGGGCGCGCAAGGCATCGATGTAGTCGCGGGCTAAGACTTCGCGCGACGCGATGAGCGACGCTTTTTGCGTTTGATCCACCAACGACTCGAACGCCGGGCCGTCGATAAGCCCTGCGTGCGCCGAAGCGGCTTCGACACCTCCGATAAGCGAAACGATTGCGCCGTACGGCAGGTCCGTTGGCAATGAAGTGGGTATCCACCTTGCGGGGAGGCGCCGCAAGTCCGCGAGGGCTTGAGCAAATGCGGGCCGAGCCCCGAGTGCGGGCGCATCGGTGAAGTCGGTCTCCGCGAAACCGACACGCAGTGACCGAAGCGTCTCGATTGGTGGCGGGTCGGGAAGCGTCGGTCGACGCCGACGGACGACCTGCCGACCTGATTCGCTTCGGCGTACGTGACGGAACGAGACGCCCAACGTATCTTGGTCATCCGCGTCTGGTCCAGCGAGGGCGCGCAGGACTTCGTATGCGTCAAGTGCGTTGCGCGCGAGTGGCCCGACTTTGTCCAGTGTCCATGAGAGGGGCATCACGCCGGATCGGGACACAAGCCCAAGGGTTGGACGCAGTCCGGTCACGCCACAAAATGCCGCCGGCGTAACGATGGAGCCGCTCGTCTCGGTGCCGAGGGCGAATGGCACGAGTCCGGCCCCCACGACCGCGCCTGACCCACTCGACGATCCACCTGCCCATCGATCCTTGTTCCACGGCGTGCGCGCCGCGCCGGTCGCGGAGGCACCGGGATACCGATAGCCCCACCCTCCGGCAATTTCGATGGTCGCTAGTTTCGCAACGAGCACGGCGTTCGCGCGCGACAGGCGTCGGACGACGGTCGCGTCGCGAAGTTCCCGGCGATCATAGTACGCCGGTACCCCCCAAGTCGTCGGAGCGCCCCGGACCGCGATCAGGTCTTTGGCACCCCAAGGGATTCCGGTGAGACGTCCATAAGTCGGGTGGTCGAGTTTGGACGATGCGCGAACGGAGTCGCGTTGGGCTCGCGTTGGGAGGGTGTGTGTGACGGCGTTCAGGCTCGTGCCGACCGAGTCCAGGCCGCGTAGAACTTCGACGGCTAACTCTTCGGGCGAGATTTCGCGTCGATCAAGAATCTCACGGAGTTCGCTGATCGTGGCGAAGCGTACGCGCGGATCCAACTCGGGTTTCTCCTGTCGGTCCGACCGGGCCTATCGCGGTGCGCTGCCGGGGGTATTGGCGGGGCCGAGATTGAGCCCACGGATCGCTTCGACATGGCGCCGAAATGCGTGGCGCATATCAGCTCGAACGACGGTTGGGTGATCGGATGGCGCACGACCGGCTGCGCGGGCCGCACGGACCGTCTCAAGAAAAGCCGAGAGGTGGTCAGCGCTGCGCGCACCAGCTTTGCGGGTGCCGTTCTGGTGGAGGAACCACGACTGTCCCGCGCGCACGGACATCGCGAGTTCGCCGTCAGGGTCGTCAAGGTCGTCGCCATCGCCAAAGCACACGGACGGGATTGAGGCTTCGTGCCCCTGCTGCTGAACGGTCACGTGCTGGAGTTTTGCCTCCGTCGGACAGAAGGAAAAGTCAGGCAGGCTCTGCATCTGAGGTCGACGAGGCACAGACGTTGCGCCAATGAGGCCCCTCCGACTAGCGTGGGTAGCTGCCGCCGTTTTCAGTACGTTCGAAATCGTTTCACTTTCTTGAGACCACGATCCGAAATTGATCGCCAACCCGAAACCACTTTCAATGCGTGACGTGAGCCACCCAAATGTCTCGGAGACGAAGGATGAGTAGTCCCGTGTCGCATCGACTGCGTCGGGCACACCTAATCCATGGGTATGCTGTGCCTCCCCACCGTCACCATTGTCACGCCGTTGGTCCGAACGCGAGAACGGATCGAAGCACTCAATGAAGATGACGAGGCCGACAGCACGTGCGACCTCGAGGACTTGTCCGAGGGCGTTTCGATCGCACTCTACGTCGGCACGAGACACGCAGACGGGGAGGGAAAGGCCGATTGCGTTCACGCCCGCAGCCCCGGCTCGCTGGATATCTTCGGGGGTGATTCGGCGGGTTTGGTTGGAGCCGAACCACACACCGAGGACGACTCCGGCTAAGGGTGCGCCACGCAATTCAAGGCCGGCATTTGCGATTCGACCATCAATGGTGAAGCGATTGCCATCAACGCCGAGCGCGATTGCTACCACTGTCGGATGCTTGCGCGTCTACCGTGGCGCCAACGATCCAGATGGGGTCGGACGAACGCGGGCAGCACGAAGCCAACCGATTGCGCGGTGCAAGATTGGGTCGTCAGAGGCAAGCCCTATTCCAAGGAGGAGGGCGCCTGTGCCGCCGATTACCAGCCATGTCATTGGTTCCACGCCATCCGAAACGGGCTACGTGATTGGCGGGCGCATTCGTTGACACGACATTATGGTTGTGGTTCTGAGCTAACGAAGCGGCGATTCGTTGACGCGGGGCACGCCTGCGTCGACGGCGAGAATACGAAGCGGGTTCGCCACACTCATCGCCTGCCACTCAGACCCATCGACGTCGGCGATGTCGCCTCGGATCTCAGGGAACGTGAGTTCGGGCCGACGATTACCTGTGTCGAGATCAAACAGCAACGTTGACGTTTTCCCCAGCATCGGCTCAAGGGTCGTTGTGATGAGCGTCTGGCTGATCAACCCGTGACGTCGCAGTCCTCGAATCGTGGCGTCCCAAATTGCGATCGCACCCTCGGCGCGATTTAGGGGCACGGTTAGAACGACCGCTAGGCCGAGCGCCGCTGCGTCCACGATTTCGTCTGGTGGGCGAGTGCCTGGGGCGAGGACGAGCCGGTGCCGTTTCCCGCCAGCCGCTTCAAATCGTGAAGCGACCCGCTCAACATTAGCGGCGGACGGGGCGTCGAGGAACGTGGCGGCTCCGGTCGCGGCGGAGGTCATTCCGGCGGCGTCGATGAGTGCGCTGTCGGCGCGGTCAATCTGCGCCGACGCGAGTGTGATGCGAATTGCTCCGGCGCGCACCGCGGCGTCGTTAAGACCGTCGGCCGCAATCCCGCTCGCTCGCTCCGAGAGGAGCGGTAACCCGCGGAAACGATCGCCAATGATTGCCGCCATGCCGTTGGAGATTTCGAACGCAAACCACTCTGCGAGGTACTCGGCCGATCGGTCTTCCACTCGAGCGAGGCGTACCGGCGGTGCGTGCGCCCCGGTGCATGCCACGATTGCGACGCCGGACGCGATCATTAAATCGCGAAGACGCATCGGGTCGCGTCCGGCGCCGGGCGGCGTTGGGTCAACGATCAACGCGACGCCGCCGCGCGCAAGCGACGACACGCCATCGACCGTTGGCCCAAGCTCAGCGATCTCCGAGGCCGAGTTTGACCTCATCAGCAAGTGGTCATGGGACTGGCGGTCACCGAGAGGCGACCAATCTGGTTCAAGGTGTGTAAAACCGAGAACGGTACCTCGAATCATCGATGGGTCGATGTCGTCGGTCACGGTACGGATAAACCCCATCCCTTTTACTTTCGTCTGGAGGGGTAAGCGAATGGGCTTCAATGGCACCGTGTACAACGTCCCGGATTGAGGTTACTTGCCATCGGCATTAGGTCGGGACACTGTAGTGCCGACGGAAACTTCGTTCTTTGTCCACAACCAATGCGGCGAGATTACATCATCGGCTCATCTCGCCAGTCTGCCAATCCAGGCGCGTTGCCCGGATCGTCTGCGAGTAATTCGTGGTGACCGGCGACGACTTTTCGGAACGCGGCGGCGTAGCGGGCAATCGCATCACGGTCGTACTTGCGGAACCATGGGACGCCGAACGTTCGGGTTCCCACTGCCTCAGCAACGGGTAGGTCGCCTCGCCGCTCCCGAACGTCACGTTCGGCGAAAGCGATTCGGGTCGGCCGTCCGTGGCCATAGACATCTGCGGAGTGGAAAAGCGGATGCAAATGAAGGGGCTTGTACGGAAGGCCCGGCCGGCAGTCGATTCCCTCGGCGCGGACCGCGGCGGCGAACCGAGTAACGGACAGTCCGCCAAGCTCCTCGGCGTTGTATAGGCCTTTCGGGTTGTACCAGCCTCCCATCGTCGACCCGGATGATGGGTCCACGCGGTGTGCGTGAATGCCTGGAACTCCCTCCAATAGGTCCCAGAACTCGTTCATTGCCGCTTGGATGCCGTCGACTCTCACGTCGTAGGCGCGCAATTGGACGCGGCCGAGCGCCGAACTCATCTGGTGCATGCGGTACTTGACACCGCCAAGCGGGAGGCCGCGAAACGGCACCAATTCGTGATCAGTTATGCCTTCGTCGTACCGTTCATAGTGCGCGAAGGCCAATGCGCGCTCGTGGATGGTGTGATCGTCGGTGGTGAGAAGGCCTCCTTCACCGATGGGAAACGACTTCCCACTCATGCAGGAAAACGCCGCGACGTCGCCAATTGTGCCGAGCTTGCGTCCGCGGTATCGGCCGCCGTGTGCGTGCGAGACATCCTCGATGACCTTGAGACCGTGGCGACGCGCAATCTCCATCACGGGGTCCATGTCTGTCGGGTGCCCCATGTTGTGCGTCACCACGATTGCGCGTGTGCGGGGACCGATGCGCGCCTCAATCTTCGCCGGATCGATACACAGCGTGTGTGGGTCGATGTCCACAAGGACCGGTACGGCGCCGAGAGACATCGCCGGCAGGATCGACGCCCAGTACGTAATTGATTGGGCGATCACTTCGTCACCTGTGCGTAGGCCAATCGCCCACATCGCGGCGTGAATTGCCGCGGTGCCGGTGTTGAAGGCAATCGCGTGCCGTTGTCCCTGCCACGCGGCGTATTCCTTCTCAAACTGCCGCGTGACGTCCGTGCCGGACATGGCACCTCGATGCAGCACATCGAGGATTGCCGCTTCGTGGTCGGGTGTCACTTCGGACCAGCGAAAGAGGTCCGTGGAGGGTTCGGGTACCGCACGCGGACCTCCAAGCAGGGCCAGACTTGCCATTGCACTCTCCGGTTGGCCGCCGGGATCTCCGTCGGCGCTCGGTTCTTGAACGCGCATCGATTGAGATCGCCGCCACGCCCGACTCCCCTCCAGCGAAACTTGACCCGTCAGCGCGTCAGGTGAAGCTACGCGAGTCCGTATGTGCGATTGTTGTTGCGCAGCGGCTCAAAGCCATTTTGCATACATGATCGTGGCAGCAAGCGATCCATCATTGGATATGCAGTAATTGGCAATTCGACCGACTTGGGACCAGCCGGAGGTCCGGTAGAGGTCGTTCGATGGGTCGCCTTCTCTTGTGTCAAGGAGGAGCGTAGTCCGTCCAAGTTCTCGAGCGCGGGACTCGAGTTCCAAGAGGAGGGCGCGTGCGATTCCACGTCGCTGCCAATCGGGATCGACGAGAACTTTGGCGACTTCGGCGCGATGTCGACCGTTTTCCTGGCCTGCGAGATGAAGTTGGGCGGTGCCAACGATCGTTTCGACCGCGCCGACGTGCCCGTCGACTGGTGCCGTTCCGGCAGTTTGGGCCACTGCCACAACGAGTATCACTCCAGGTCGAGGCACAGTGTCCCAATATGCTTGCGCGCGATCTTGCGATAGCGGTGCAAGGAACCCGACTGATGCGCCCGCGTGCACGACACGCGTCAAAATGTTGACAAGGGCACGGGTCGTATCTTGGGCAAGCGTGGCAACTTCCCGTATCTCGAAACCAGCTGGGAGATTTGGCGTTCGCATCATGCCGATGGTAGCCGTCGGCGACACCAATTCGGCGCCTTCGCGCAAGGCGGTTAGCTGAGGCGGAGGACGAACTGGTCGGTGATTAAGCCAAGTGCGACAGACGCCATCGGAATCGCTGCAATAAGCAAGAATCGACGTAACAACTCGGGATAAAACGGGCGTTGATACGTGTGGGCCCACGAGGCGGTCGTGCGCAGTCGATACTCTGCAATGATCGTTAACGCGAAAAATGCAGCGCCAACTAGGATTTCAACTAAGAGGTAGGACGCCTCAAAACGAAATCGCAACTCGAGTTGGTAGCGATTCCGGTATGCGAAGAATGCGGCGACGAGGTTTTCGATCGGCGCCCGTAATAACACCAGAGCGAGTACGCACTCGGCGGCGAACGCAATCCAAAGCACGTAGACGGCAGCCATCGAGAGGCCGCCGTCAGCGATGGTCGCCCGCTCTTGCGTTGCCGAACCACCATCACGCTCAAACCTGTCCAAGGCCATCGGAAAGATCATACGAAGTCCGCGTGTTCACCGGTCCGCCAGATGCGTCCGCTTGCAACGGCGGTTGACGCCTCCGAGGCGACCGCCCAAGGTCACCCGTGCCAAGACATCCCTTCGCCGCGCACGAGGCGTGCGCGACGCTCGTAGGCTCCGGGCCATTCGATCGGCAAGTCGCCTGATTCGACCATCAGGGTGAGCGGGTTAACCTTCGTTAGCAGCGGTAAGTCGATACGTCGGCGCTTCCGGGCGCTTTCAAAGAGCGCCATCATGATTTCGGTCACGGTCCGTCCGTGGCGGGCGTTGCTTGTCGCCTCCTTATACGACCGCCGTGCTTCAATGACATCGATGACCTGCTCACACTGGCGTGCCCAACAATCGTGCCAAGGTGCATCGATGGTTACCCAGCCACCAGACGTGGAATTCATGTATCGCGCGATCCCGTATTCATCGTTGTATTTGGCGCTTGATCCTTCAGGTTGTGCCATGTCTCCGTCAGATCGAAGTTGGTCGTCGGGCGGGCGCCCGGTCCAGAGTTCGAGAATGCCGTCAGTTCCCGTGACGCGCGCGCCTTGTCCGAGCCGTCGATGAGGGTCACCGATCGCGCCGCGACCGCCGACCAGTTCGCCTTGAATGAGTAGCGTCGCGCCACTGTCAAACCCCACAAGCCCCATGCACCGATCCTCGCACGGCAATCCACGCTCCATCACATCGGTGGTGCGTTCGACGGCGCCCATTACCCAACGCGGCTGCTCTTCACCGAGGAGGTTGAGGGCGAGGCGGATGTTGTGTGAGTTCGTGTTGAGAATGTTGCCGCCGTCGTCGATTGCGACCTGAAGAACCTTGCCGA
The DNA here is from genome assembly GCA_964343985.1 of uncultured Thermoflexus sp. Classification (GTDB taxonomy): domain Bacteria; phylum Chloroflexota; class UBA11872; order UBA12225; family UBA12225; genus CAILQO01. The sequence goes on along the minus strand of CAYFLJ010000004.1, from coordinate 33,362 downwards.
TCACACCGTCTGCGAGGAGTTGGCGAGCTCGGGCCCACGTTGCATGGTGCGGGCGTTGGAAGGCGATGTAAAGATCGACATCGTTCCGCTCGCACGCGGTGAGCATGTCGTCGGCTTCACCCAAACTCAAGGCCATCGGCTTCTGACAGATGATGGCCCTCGGCTTTCGGGCCGCTGCTGCAATGGTCATTTCGGCATGCTGACGGTGCCACGAACACACATCGACGATGTCCGGACGCTCCGCGTCGAGCATTTGGCGGTAGTCGGCGTACCGCCGCTCCGGAGCGATGCCAAAAAACTCGCCGAACTCGCGCCGCGCATCAGGGTGTGTGTCGGCGCACGCGCCGATCTCTACCGGTGTGCCCGGTACGCCCTGCCACGCACGAGCGTGAACCCGGCCGATTGTTCCGCACGCGATGATCGCGGTTCGGTACTTTGCCATCCTTCTCTCCTGAGAATTGAGACGTCGTAATCGAACGTCCTGCTCTCGGCGCGTCCCAACGTGTGACCGGACTCTTGCAGTAAGCCGTTTTGGCGCGCATCCCAATCGTGACGACGTATTCAAGTCGTCTTCGGCGTGTCGGACGCGGATGCTAGGCGAATCCGACCACTGGTGCCGAGGTGTCAGCGGTCTAGAAGCGCGGTTAGTGCGACCGCAACGTCACCTGAGAATGGCCCACCATGGGCGCTCAGTACGAACGCAATCCGATCTCGGTAGGGCGCCAGTGCGGTGCTCACGCTTGCCGCGATATCGGCTTCGGACGACGCTGATTTGGGGTGCGCACTTGGTCCGTGGAAAGCGAGGTGATCTGGCCGCTCCATGATGACGTCACCGCTGAAGATGACTACTCTTCCATCGGGCATAGTCCACGCCAAGAGGGTGTCACCAGCAAACGCGGCGTGCACTGGAAGGGCGGTGAGGCCTCCGGGCAAGCGATCTTCGGCTCCGTAGAGGCGATCAGGCGTCCCTTCGTATTCGCCTTCACCAGCCTGCGGCGCCCAGACCGGCACCGAATACTGCGTCCGAGCAAGATAGGCGGAACGTTCGTGCATATCGTTGGTTAGGACTGACGCTGCCGGATACCCGCCCATCTGCTCGATATGTGCCTCCAACTGCGACATCGTCCGTCCGTCGGGCATGATGGGATCAATTAGAACGGGGCCATCGCTCGTAGTGATGGCGTAGCTGTGCCACTTTCTGACGCCTCCGTCATCACGAGGCCACGCCATCGTCCACCGTAGTAATCGTGGGTAGCCGGGCGTACCCGCGAGGATTTCCACGGAACCGGTGCCTGCTTGGTCAGTTGCCATCGAGCGCCTCCCCAACATGTACATCACGCGACGAACTGTCGCAGAATGCGTGCGCCGTTGCGGACTCGTATCCTACGCGACGTGAGCGGAGGGAAGAACATGACAGGTGCACGCCCCGGGGCTGTCACGTCCGTGCGAGGCCTGCACGGCATTGACGGCGTGGTGGAAGCGTTGGCGGGGCAGAGATACGTTTCTGATCGTGCGCTCGCAACGTCACTCTATCTCTCATTGGCGCTGCCAAAGCCACTTCTCCTTGAGGGTGAAGCGGGTGTGGGGAAGACTGAGATTGCGAAGGCGCTGAGTGCAATCACTGGCGCGCCGCTCATTCGACTGCAGTGCTACGAAGGACTCGATGTTTCCCACGCCGTCTACGAATGGGACTACAGCCGCCAAATGCTGCACATTCGCATGCTCGAAGCGAAGGGCGGCTCGGGCGACGCTGAGGACCTCTTTAGCGATCGTTTTTTGGTGCGGCGTCCGCTGCTGCAAGCGATTGAGGCGACGGCAGCGACGCCACCCGTGCTTCTGATCGACGAATTGGACCGCGCGGACGACGAATTTGACGCCTTCCTGCTTGAGCTGCTCTCCGACTGGCAAGTGACCATTCCCGAACTCGGGACGGTGCGCGCGGCGACTCCGCCGATGGTGATCATCACGTCGAACCGAACTCGCGAATTGCACGATGCGCTAAAGCGCCGCTGTCTTTACCACTGGATTGAGTACCCCACCATCCAGAAGGAGATGGAGATCATCAGTGTTCGGATGCCTGAAGCTCCGGCTCCTTTAGCGGCGCAGATTGCCACGTTCGTTCAGGCATTGCGCAAGGAGGATCTCTGGAAGGTGCCCGGCGTCGCTGAGACGCTCGACTGGACCGCTGCGATTATTGCGTTAGGTATTCAAGAATTGGGCCATCCCGACGTCGCTGACACACTTGGAACACTGCTCAAGCATCAAGAGGATGTGTTGCGAGTGCAACGAGATTTGTTGCCGAAGCTCGTCGGGCGTTCGGGAGCGTGACCGCCAGACGTGCCATCGGAGGACTACGGTGACTTGGTCGGGTTCGGGTACGCGGGTCGTGCAGGACGCGGGCGTCTTCAGTGCCGCCGCGAAGTATCCGGACGCAATCGCTGGCGCGTTCCTACATCGGTTAGTTCGGTTTGGTCAGGCGTTGCGAGGTGCCGGTGTTCCGGCGCACCCGACACGTATCCAAACGCTCGCGTCAACGCTGCAGTACATCGATGTTGGCAGGCGTGACGACCTCTACTTCGCGGCGCGAACCTCGCTCGTGGCCCGACCGGATCAACGGGAAGCGTTTGACCGCCTATTCGCGCAGTTCTTCCCTCCGGTTCGACGGCAATCGATTGAGCCGCAAACGCCGGCAGAGAGCTCCTCGGCCGATGCGCTTCCCGGCCCGCCAGAAGAGAACGCCCCGAACGACGGTGACGATGTTGAGAGCGATGCTGACACGTCACCCGGTGCGACGCAGTTCGTCTTTGAGCTCGACGAACCACCACCATCAGAGGAAGGCGACGATGGGAGTTCGCCGCCAGCCGTGGCTAGCTACAGCGCGAACGAGACACTACGGGATCGCGATTTTGCTCATCTCACCGATGCAGAACTTTCGATTGTGCGTCGTTTGATGCTTCAACTCCGGACGCGCTATGCGATGCGGTTGACCCGACGCTTGCGTCCGGCGCGTCGCGGGCCTCGGCTCGACTTGCGCCGGACGATTCGTCACTCATTATCGACGGGCGGCGAAACGCTGTCATTCGCTCGTCGCGAACCGAAACTACGTCCCCGTCCGCTCGTGCTTCTGTGCGACGTGTCTGGAAGTATGGAACGGTACACGCGTCTGCTCCTCCAGTTTTTGCACGTTGTGTCCCATGGAACAGGTGCGAGCGTTGAAACGTTTGCATACGCGACGAGACTCACTCGCATCACGACGGCGTTGCGTCGACGTCGAGTGGACGACGCGCTCACACGGGTCCACGAGGACGTTCAGGACCTGCACGGTGGCACGCGGACCGGTGAGGCGCTGGCGTCGTTCAATCGGGTTTGGGCACGACGGGTGCTTGGACGAGGTGCGGTCGTACTCCTTATCTCGGACGGGTGGGACCGCGGCGATCCGCAGCAACTGGGGCGAGAGATGGCGCGCCTTCACCGCACGTGTTTCCGACTGTACTGGCTGAACCCATTGTTGGGCTCGCCGAACTACAAGCCGTTGACGCGAGGGATGCAAGCCGCCTTACCGCATCTCGACGACTTCTTGCCGGCTCATAGTCTTGCGTCGCTGACCGAACTTATTGACCGGCTTGCCGACCTGCCACTGCGACGAAGTGGGGCCGTTCCAGAGTCCGCAAGGCGACGTCCGAGGTCGCCATTTCTCCCGTCCACATCGCGCGCACGATGACGGCGCGCGCGACGCGTTGGAACCACCGATTAGGTATGCGAAAGCGTGCCGAGGGCGTGCGGGAATAGCGGAACGACGAGGGTCGCAATCGCCCGTGCGTACGCTTGGATTTCCCCTTGGGCGTCCTCACCGAGCCGTTGTGCGAGAAAGTGCGCGATGGCCTGAATGCTTGCAGTCCAACGCCACACGGTGTGTAACGCATATGCTGGAAGAAAAAGTCGTGCTTGCTCTGCGCTGATGCCGGCATTAAGTGCCCATTCGTAGTGCTGAATGGCCTCTGAGATGAGGTTAGACAGACGAGATGTAGCTTCGTGATCCACCGCTGCCGCGACCGCGCCAGCAGAGCCTTGCTTGCTCGTTTCGGGCTTCGCGCGCCATGGATTCCCGTTCGCCGCGTCAGGGATATAGAACTCCGGAGGCAAGGTGACGTAGCGCCGACTTGCTTCATTCCTCGCTTGCAAAAGATCGCCGGACCCATCGCCGCCGTCGTCCCCTTGTCCAAGCCACCCAAGGGCGTGCGCGAGTTCGGGCGAGATTGGCATGCCAAGCATTTCGGCGGAGTCGGGGGTGTGTGCCGCGCCGACGCGGTACTTAAACCACTGCCGTGCCACCATGAGCGGTGCCTTTATTTCGAGGGAGACGACCGCGTGTCGAAATGGACTGTGGTGCCCGTGACGTGCGAGATAGGCGACCAATCGTTCGTCCGCCGCGCGGAAAGTGGTTGCTTCCTTCATATAGGATGCCCGGGCGGCGTTTACCACTGAGAGGTCGTCGCCCATCCAATCGACAAGGCGAACGTAGCCGTCGGTCAACACTGGAAGGCGTTGGCCGCGGGTCGGTGCAAGCGGATTGGGGGTCTCGGGCGTGTCCACGTGGTTCGGGACGCGCGACGTGTCTTCTCGGTTGCGGACCTACTCTTGAGTGGTCGCCGCGTCGGACGGCGGACGTCCGTGCCAGTCCATGTCTCCGGTCTCAGGAAAGTGTCGCTCGACGTACGGCGATGGGTAGACGAAAAGCATTACGAATGGCTCGCTGCCGTCGTTACGGAAGCAGTGTGGCACGCCAGCTGGTACATAGGTTGTGTCGAACGTATTGACGGGCTGCTCGACCCCATCGATGATTGCGGTCGCATTTCCCTGCACCACTGTCACTTGCTCCTCGCAATTATGGAAATGCATTGGTACAGACGCACCGGGAACAAAGTGACTCATGCCCGAAGTGATGGCATTGGCACCGACGGCGTAGGTTGTCAGGCGGTGCGTGAGGGTGCCCGGCTCTTTTCCGGGCGTCTTCCACCCATCAAATCGAATGATTGGCATTGAAGACCTTTCGCAGGCAGGACCGAGGGCGAACGTCGCCCAATGTGCGCGGTACCTGAGCAATCCGGGAGTATAGGGCCCGTTGCTATACTGGCGGAGGTGCGTACCGTGGGTACGCATTGAGTTCACACGCTCCCTGACTGGCGTTCCGGTCGGTGTCGCGTTGATCGCGAACTGAGTGCGCCAAGGCAGACGGGGGCGGAGGCATGAGCTAGTCGTCTTGAGACGGCTTGCCCCAAAAAAACCGGACCCAAGGAGTTTCCATGGCTGTCGTATCCATGAAGTTGCTGCTCGAGGCGGGCGTTCATTTCGGGCATCAAACCCGTCGTTGGAATCCCAAGATGAAACCGTTCATCTTCACCGAGCGTAACGGCATTCATATTCTCGATTTGCAACAGACGGTTTCCTGTCTGGCCGCCGCGTACAACTTCGTGCGCGACCTTGGGCGTCGCGGTGAACCATTGCTCTTTGTTGGCACGAAGAAGCAAGCTCAAGAGGCGGTCGCCGAGGCGGCGCAACGTTCGGGCCAATACTTCGTGAACCAACGGTGGCTGGGCGGGATGCTGACCAATCACGCGACGATGCAAATGCGGATTCGTCGACTTCAAGAGTTGAAACTGCGCCAAGATCGTGGCGATTTCGCCGTCCTGACCAAGAAGGAGGCGACGAAGCTCACCGATGAACTCGATCGACTGCAAGCACGTATGGGTGGCATTGAAGGAATGCGTCGGCAGCCCGGGGCGCTCTTCATTGTTGACACGCGCAAGGAGCATATTGCGGTCGCAGAGGCGAAGCGCCTCGGAATTCCGGTCGTCGCGCTCGTAGACACGAACTGCAACCCCGACGATATCGACTACCCGATCCCTGCCAACGATGATGCGATCCGTGCGATTCGCCTTCTGGCAGGGCGCATCGCCGATGCGATGGTTGAGGGGCGCGGTTTTGCCGATGCTACCGCCAAGGACGACGTCGTCGACGACCTCGGGGTCGAAGAGGACGAAGAAGAGGCGCTGAGCCAACTTGAGTTGGAGCGCGCTCTGGCGGGCGAGGTCGGCCTTGGGTTCATTGAGGACCTCGACGAGGACGGTCGTCCGTACGTCGGCCGCGGCGGACGTCGTCGCGATAAAGACGAGGCGTAATCACGGCGCGTGCCGTCCTGCGGGGTGTCAACGCGCCCCGCTCGCTTGGAGGTCGAGTGGAGATGGAGATCACGGCCGGAATGGTGAAGGCGCTTCGGGAAGAGACCGGTGCCGGCATCATGGACTGCAAGCGCGCCCTCTCGGACACCGGTGGCGATGTCGAGAAAGCAAGAGTGATTTTGCGCGAGAAGGGCCTCGCGTCGGCAGCAAAGAAAGAATCGCGCGAGACGAGCCAAGGCCTCGTTGAGGTGTATATCCACGGTGGTGGCCGTATCGGCGCGATGGTTGAGCTCAATTGCGAGACAGACTTTGTCGCACGGACTGATGAGTTCAAGTCGCTTGCGCGTGATATCGCGATGCAGGTGGTAGCGATGAATCCTCGGTTTGTGTCGCCGGAGGCTGCATCGGCCGAGATAATCGCGGCTGAGGAACTCTCTGACGAGGACGTGAAGAACGCTTCGATCACCACGCAGGCCTACTTCCGTGACCAGCGCCAGACAGTCGGCGAAAAGATCAAAGAAGTCATTGCGAAGTCAGGCGAGAACATCCGCGTGCGCAGGTTTGAGCGCTACGAATTGGGGCGCTAGACCCGTCGGACTCCCCGAGTTGCCCCGCCATCTGTGACCGAAGGCGGGGCACCCAATCTGGCCACGAACCCGAAGACCTTCGGTTTGTGGCGTGAGGAGATGCCCGTGACGGTCAATGCGCCAATGACGGCTTCCACTTCCTCGCCGGTTCGCGCGGCGTACCGCCGCGTTCTTCTCAAGCTGGGGGGCGAATATCTCGTTGGTGACGGCCGCTACGGCATTGACCCGCGGGCTGCTGAGCGTCTCGCGATGATGCTTGCCAATGCAATTCGAGAGACGTCCGTGGAGTTGGCGATCGTCATCGGTGGGGGCAACCTGTGGCGCGGTGACACCGGCCACAAGCTCGGCATGGAAGAGGCCCAATCACATTACATCGGCATGCTTGGCACCGTCATGAATGCGCTTTCGTTACAGGAGGCGCTTGAGCGGCAGGGCATCGTGACGCGGGTTCAGACCGCAATCGAAATGCGTCAGGTAGCCGAACCGTATATCCGACGTCGAGCGATTGACCACCTTGAGGATGGCAAAGTCGTAATCTTCGGGGCCGGAACCGGCAATCCGTTCTTTACGACCGACACCGCTGGCGCACTGCGCGCGATGGAAATCGGGGCAGACGTTTTGTTTAAGGCGACATACGTTGACGGTGTTTACGACGCAGACCCGCGCAAAGTGCCAAACGCCAAAAAGTACGACGCGATTTCGTACCTTGATGTCCTAAACCAACGGCTGCAAGTGATGGATAGCACTGCAATTTCGCTATGCATGGAGCATCGACTTCCGCTTGTCGTCTTCCGGTTAGAAGAAGATGACGCGCTTGCGCGCGCGATTCGTGGCGAGGCCGTTGGAACTCTGGTTGGGCCAGGGCCGAACGATGCCTCGTGACGGACTGGGTCGGTCGCTTGAGTATGATGGCGTTGGAGACCGGAAACGATGAGCGGGGATGCAATTGGGCGCGCAATTCGTGACGGAGAGACGCGAATGGCGAAAGCCGTTGAGTCGCTTGAAGAAGATCTCGCAGGGGTCCGGACGGGGCGCGCAAGTCCGGCGCTTGTCGAGAAGATCCATGTTGAGTACTACGGCAGCGAGATGCCCCTGAATCAGATGGCAAACGTGAGCGTCCCGGAAGCGCGCGTGATTGCCATCCAACCGTGGGACCGTGGGGCGATGCCTGCGATTGAGAAAGCGATACTGAAGAGCGATCTCGGTCTTACGCCGAATAACGATGGCCAGATCATTCGTATCACGCTTCCGCAACTAACCCAAGACCGACGCAAGGAACTCGTAAAGGTTGTGCATCGGCGTCTCGAAGAGGGGCGCGTTGCAATTCGCAATGTACGCCGTGACGTCGTCGACCAGTTCAAGCAGTTGCGGAAAGAAAACCTCGCGACGGACGACGACGTCCGGGGTGGCGAGGCGCGCCTCCAGAAGTTGACCGACCGGTACGTCGCAGACGCCGACAAGGTAGGCCAACGCAAGGAAGCAGAAATTCTCGAGGTTTAACGACGTGTCCGGGCGCCGCGCGCCGGCGTCGAGTGGTGCGCGCGGCGGACATGTGGTCTCGGCACGCGCGCGCGAACGAGTTGGTGTCGTTTCGACGGGTGTCCCCACATCGCCAGAAAGCAGGGCGGGTTCAGACAGTGTTCGACGACCCCGTTCGCTTGCGCTTCGATCACTGACCGCGATTATCGCCGGACCCCCGGTGCTTGCGGTGATTTTGGCGGGTGGTGGTTGGCTGCTAATCGGTCTGGCTGCGTTTATTGCAGCCGGTCTGCACGAATTCTACGGTTTGGCCCGTCGAACTGGTGCAGTGGTGGTTGCGCCGACGGGATACGTCTTAGCGGGAATCCTGTTGTTTCTCTCACCCGGCGCGAAGTTGCTCGCAGATGGGTTAGGAGCGATTGAAAACGCGGGACCGGTACGAACGTGGGTTATAGAGACGCTTGAGGCAGGCGCAAACCGGTGGGAGATTGCGGTCACGCTGACAATTGTGGCGCCACTAGTCTCATTGCTCTTTAATAGGCGAACTTCACGCGATCGACTCACCGGTTGGACGGTCACGGTCGTTGGCGCGTGGTACGTAACGTGGCTCCTTGGTCGCGTCGGTGCGCTGCGATTGCTTGATTCGCCTGACCCGAAGTACGCGGGTGGTGCTGGGTGGGTGATGTTGATGGTTCTGGGCACGTGGGCTTGCGATACGGGCGCGTATCTCGTCGGTTCCCGCTTCGGTCGTCACAAGATGATGCCGTGGATCAGCCCCGGAAAGACGTGGGAAGGTGCGTTCGGCGGCGCGGTAGCGACCGTGCTGGTCGTTGCGGCATCGACCGCCGGGTTGTCGCTCGACGGCGGTGGTTTTGCGGGTTTCGGTTGGCGACCGCTGCCAATTCCGTGGGAGCACGTCGCGCCGCTCGGAGTCGGCCTGGCCTCCGCCGCTATTCTCGGCGACCTCACGGAGTCAATGATCAAGCGGGATGCTGGCGCGAAGGACGCGAGCGGCGTCTTTCCGGGCCACGGTGGCGTGCTCGACCGCGTCGATTCTGTCTTGTTTGCTGCGCCGTTCACGTATTACTACGCGTCACTGTTGCTTGGGCAAGTTGTGTAATCGTCGCCGAACGGGAAAACCGATGTGTCCTCCACTCACGTTCCGGGAGGTTTGATGGAAAGCCACGACGGTCCGGCGATGCTTGCGCACCCACCGCTCGTGCCGTTTGTCGCGGGGGCGTTTCCCGGTCGGCGTATCCGTGTCGCGTTGATCGGAAGTACCGGAAGCGTTGGGCGCCAAGCGATTGACGTAGTGACCGCGCATCCGGAGGTTTTTGAGGTCGTCGCACTCGCTGCCGGCCGGAGCGTGGACCTTCTCGCCGCGCAAACCCATTCGACGGGTGCCCGTGTTGTCGGAGTCACTGGTGGGGATGGTGCCGACTCCGGCGACCCGTTGACACATGCACTACGCGAGGCAATCGACGCGCGTGATGGGCAGCGAGTTGACATCATCGGTGGCGTGGCGGCGCTGCAAACCGTCGCCACACTCGCCGACGTCGATGTTGTTCTTGTCGCGACGAGTGGTCGTGGCGCGCTGCCGGCAACGCTCGCGGCGCTGCGAGCTGGTCGAGATGTTGCGCTTGCAAACAAGGAGAGCTTGGTCGTTGCCGGCCCCCTCGTTGTCGATGCCGTGCATCGGTTTGGAGGCCAGGTGTTCCCGGTCGATAGTGAGCACAGTGCGCTCTGGCAATGCGTCCTTGGCGAAGCACCGGAATCGATCCGTCGGCTGATCCTGACCGCTTCCGGCGGGCCCTTCCGAACGTGGGACGCGAATCGTATTGAGCAGGTGACCGTTACGGAAGCGCTGCGTCATCCAACCTGGCAGATGGGACCGAAGATTACGATCGACTCGGCGACTTTAATGAACAAGGGACTTGAGGCGATAGAGGCGCACTGGATGTTTGGGGTTGGTTTCGAGCGCATCAACATCGTTGTCCATCCTACAAGCATCGTGCATTCGCTGGTGGAATTTGTCGATGGGTCATCGAAGGCGCAACTCGGCTGGCCAGACATGAGGCTCCCGATTCAACTCGCGTTGACGCGTGGCGCGCGACTCGTTCGTCGCCAAGACGCGGCGGATCGGGCGTCGCGGCCGTTCTCTCTCGTTGAAGTAGAGGCGTTACCGTTCGAGGCGGTCGATTTGAACCGTTTCCCGTGTCTGCGTCTCGCACTCGAGGCTGGACGAATCGGTGGGACGGCACCCGCCGTGCTATCGGCTGCTGACGAGGTCGCAGTGGAGGCGTTTCTCGCGGGAGGAATCCACTTTGGTGATATCGCGGGAGTCGTTGCCGGTACGCTCGACGATGTGGCGACCGTTCCTGTGGAGTCGCTTGAGCAACTTCTCGACGCCGACAACGCGGCGCGGGTCGCCGCGCGACGGCACGTGAAGTTACGCGCGACCTGATGGTGCGGTCCGCACGGTCGGCGCGGTGAACCGACGCGGCATGTTCCGGCGAACTCCACACTTGGTTTGGATGAACCTCTGGCGTACTCGTGCAGGATGTATTGCGCGCCTCCTGAAGTAGGCTTGGACAGATCCGCGACGAACCCGCAACCTTTTCGCACGATTCGGGTGAAGCGACGGGTCGGCCAACCCTTGATCAGACAGGCACGTTCGGAATTCCGCGCCGATCCGTAATGGCTGGTCGCGTATCGTTGGACCAGAGGAGTGTCGATGGACTGGTCGCTCGTCGCCACGGTCGCGACGTTTTTGGCCGTGCTTACGGTGTTGGTGACCGCGCACGAGGTAGGACACTTCGTGGTGGCACGGGTCGCTGGTATCCGCGTCCTCGAGTTCGGATTTGGGTACCCACCACGAGTTGCGTCGGTCACTTCTGGAGAGACGACATATTCGCTGAACCTGTTGCCGCTCGGCGGATTTGTCCGTATGGACGGCGAAACCGGTGAGGGTGACGTCGCTGGGTCATTCGCCGCTCAACCGAAACGTGCACGCGCGGCGGTCCTCGTCGCTGGCAGTGCAATGAACCTGCTCCTCGCGCCGCTTTGTCTCGCGACAGCGTTGATGCTCGGTGAGATGGTCCCCTGTGACGGGTGCGGGCGCGTACAGGTCTATGAAGTGCAACCAGGCACTGCGAGTCAAGCTGCGGGCGTGCGCGATGGCGATGTCATTACGAGCATTAGCGGAACACCGGTGAGCGATGCGGCAGGCGTGCGCGCGGCGGTACGAGCGAGTGAAGGCCGCTCGGTGCTTCTCAAGATTGAGCGGTCTGGTACGACGATAGAGGTGCCCGTGGTTCCTCGCGTGAACCCGCAGTCTGGTCTGCCAGCGCTCGGGGTCGCGATCGGACCGGAGTATGTCCTTGAACGCCGGTCATTTCTGAGCGCGTTCCCGACGGCGCTCATTCGCTCTGGAAACATGGCGATGTCACTGGTGTCGGGCTTGATGCGTGCGTTTGAACCAGAAGCGCAAGTGCAACTCGCTGGCCCCGTCGGGATTGCGGAGATGACGGGCCGTGCTGCGCGTCAGGGCGCGCCAACGCTCTTGCAGTTCACCGCATTCTTGTCGCTGAACCTCGCAATCTTCAACCTCGTGCCAATCCCTGGGCTTGACGGCGCGCGATTACTTTTCGTAGCGATCGAAGGCGTTCGAGGGCGGCGGGTGAGTCCACGGTTCGAAGGGGCAATGCATCTTGCGGGCATGCTCCTGCTGATCGCGATCATGCTCGTCGTGTCGTTTCGTGATATTCAGCGCTTAATCGCGTCATAGCCCGAGACCAATGTCCACAAAGGGTGCCGACGCTTCCGGCGCGGTGACGCCGATGCGTCGTCAGTACCTTGACCTGAAGGCGCGGTACCCCGGGGCAATTCTCTTTTTTCGGCTCGGAGACTTCTACGAGACGTTTGACGAGGACGCCGAGACCTGTGCTTCGCTGCTGCAGATTACGCTCACTGGGCGTGAGATGGGGCGGGGAGTGCGGGTGCCGATGGCGGGCGTGCCCGCGCATGCGGTTCAAACGTACCTCGCGCGCCTCGTTGCCCTTGGTCGAAGCGTGGCGCTGTGCGAGCAGATTAGCGATAGCGACGCTGCCGTCAACCGCGCGCGTCTGCCTCGGGCAATGATGACGCGAGAGGTTACGCGTGTTGTCACTCCGGGGACCGTTGTCGAGCCCACCATGCTCGACGGTCGGCGCAACAACTACTTGCTCGCGCTTGTATCCGCACCACCAAGAGGCAAACCCTCGACGTCACTTTCGGCTCAACGCGAAGGGTCAGGGGAGCCGTCTGCGGCATCGGATCGTAATGTGTGGGGGCTTGCGTACGCCGACGTTTCGACCGGCGAGTTTTGGTGTACTCAGCTTGACGGACCAGACGCCGACGCGGACGTCCGGCGCGAGATTGCACGGATTGACCCAACGGAGTGCGTCGTCCCAGAGGCGGCGCGTGAGTATGACAGCGATGGGCGCCCCTCCGCGGAGGCAGACGTATGTGACGGGCGCGTGAAGACGCCATGGGACGCCTGGCGATTTGAAGTCGGCACCGCAACGGATGCGCTCAAGAGGCGCTTCGGTGTCGCGACGCTCGCCGGATACGGTTTGGAGGGCGTTCCGTTGGCAACGCGAGCTGCCGGAGCGCTCGTCGCCTACCTTGAGCGCACGCATGGGGCACGCGGGCCATCGCTGGACGGCGTCGCCACGTACTCGCCGGAGCAGTTCGTTCGGTTGGACCCGTTCACTCGACGGAATCTCGAGATAGACTTGCCGTCGCGAGGTTCCGGCCCGTCGCTGATGGGGACGATTGACGAAACGCGAACCGCGGTGGGATCTCGCCTCTTGCGTCGTTGGCTCGGGCAGCCGCTCGCCGATGTGCGGGAAATCACGGCGCGCCACGATGCGGTAGCTGGGTTCGTGGCAGATGGTGCACGCCGAGGAACGGTACGCGCGTGCCTTGGGTCGGTCGCAGATATTGAGCGGATTGCGAATCGGGCGGCTCAGGGAGGCGCGACACCGCGTGAATTGCACGCACTCGCGAAGTCTTTGGCACGTGCAACAGAAATCGCGATCGCATTGGGCAACGAGGGATCCGAGGCGTGGACCGCGCTTACGGAAGCGATTGACTCGTGTGATGAGGTTCAGACGCTCATCGCTCGATCGATTTATCTTGATGAATCGAGCGAAGCAAGAGATCGTACGAGCGTATCGACGGCGGTCAAGGGCGACCTGCTTGGCGGTGAGCGACTAATCCGGCCAGGCTATAGCGACGAACTCGATGGGTTGATTGCTGGCGCGCAAGACGCGCGTCGCTGGATTGCCCAACTGGAGGGTGCCGAACGCGACCGCACCGGTATTACTGGTCTCAAGGTTACGTACAACCGCGTTTTCGGATACGCGATTCATGTACCGACGAGGTTTGCTGATCGCGTGCCATCTGAGTATGTGCGGCGACAGACGGTGGCGGACGGCGAACGCTTTGTTACTCCGGAGCTGAAGGCGAAGGAGGACGTCGTGGTCGAGGCGGCGGCGGCGATTGAGAAGGCTGAGCGAGCTGCGTACGAGGGCGTCCTTGCCGAAGTCGCGTCGTTCGGGACGCGCTTGCGTGCCACGGCAACGGCGTTAGCAACCATCGACGCCATTGCAGGCCTTGCGGAGGTAGCCGTTCGTCGCGGGTACGTTCGTCCGATTGTTGACGAAGGCGTTGGGATTGAGATCCGTGATGGACGGCATCCGGTGGTGGAGGCGACACTCGACACGGCTGTTGCCTATGTGCCAAACGACTGCGTCGTTCAGTCTGACGACCGATGGGCGTTGATCCTAACCGGGCCAAACATGGCCGGGAAGAGCACCTACCTGCGTTCTGTCGCGCTCATCGTGATCATGGCGCAGGCTGGAAGTTTCGTGCCGGCGTCGTTTGCGCGCATCGGGGTAGTTGATCGCGTGTTCACGCGCGTCGGGGCGCACGATGATTTGGCGGCAGGTCGAAGCACATTCATGGTGGAGATGGTCGAAGCGGCGCAAATTCTTCGACATGCGACGCGGCGGAGTCTCGTGATCCTCGACGAGATTGGGCGCGGAACGAGTACGCACGACGGGCTAGCGATCGCGCAGGCGGTCATTGAGTACTTGCACTACCGTGAAGATGCGGAAGGTACGGGGGGCCGACCGCGCACGCTCTTTGCGACGCACTACCACGAGCTTGCCTCACTGGAGACATCGCTTCCGGGAGTGCTGAATGCTCGATTGGATGTGCTTGAGGAAGGTTCGCGCGTAACGTTCCTCCACCGCGTCGTGCCGGGTGCGGCTGGGCGGAGCTACGGCATCCATGTAGCGCGACTTGCTGGGATGCCTCGGGCAGTGACTGATCGCGCGGCGTTGCTCCTTGACGCGCTGGAATCGCGCACAATCGCGACCCGACCCGGGCCGTCAAACGCGGGTAGCCAAGAACGGTCCGAAGGTGCGGACGACGGTTCCAATGGCGCCGAAAAGGCGGACGCTGCCCGGCGCCGGCGCGTTTCGGGTCGGGCAATGCGTGAGGGCGTCATGCAACTCACGCTTTTCGCACCGCCGACGCATCCAGTGGCGGAGGCATTGAAGGCGCTTGACATTGACGGATTGACCCCGCGGGAAGCACTGAGCACGTTAGCGCGCTTGCGAGCCATCGTCGATGACGACTCCGACGCGTAGGGTCGAACACGTCAGGGACCGGTACGATTCTGTTGACGACGACGTGGCACGGCCGCGTTCGCACGACGGAAAGTGATTGCCAGATGGCGGACCGCAGGACGACACCGAAGGGACTTCAACAAGGGGGGCACGTGCGCTACGAGCGTCAATACCGCACCCCAAGTTCAGAGGGCTATCATATTCTCTCTGAGGGTGTTCGCCTTGGCCAACTTGACGTGCATTTCACGTCGACAAGTGTGTATGGCACGCTTATTCTCTTCGTCGACATGCCCGAAGACCAAGTTCTTGACTTGATCGAAGGTATCGACGAGGCGGTCGTGTTATCAGCCGAAGTACCCCGCGATGACTTCCTCGTAACGGTCTACCGTGGACGGCAAACTGGTCTGTACTCAGACGACTTCCTTGAGGAGCGTCGAGAACGTCGCGTCGACCCGGACGGACGCGTGACACGCATGCGTCGACCGAACTAGATAGCGGGTCGAAGGCAAGGCCTGGAGCGCTTGCCCGACGCCCTTGACCCAAGAACTTGCCGATGCAGGTGCAAGCCCTTGAACCTCGTCGTGGAGATTGCATTCAGGGCGCACTCACTGTTCGTCTTCAGGCGCGTCCAATGGTGGCAAACAGAGTGCAATCGGTACTTGGGCGAACCTGCTCGCGCCCGCGCACGTTCAGGCGTTGGTGTCGTGCATGTGCGTAGACGCGCGTCGACCCATCCCTTTTGCTGCACGAGTTTGAGACAGTGGACTGAAGCAGTTACACGCGAACGGCACGCGCGCCAGGCACTGCGACGGTGTCGAGTGCTTGACGAACGATTGCGCGCGGCTCGACGTTGCGCATCCGCGCACCGGGCGAGACGATGAGTCGATGCGCAAGCGTTGCTTCCGCAAGCGCTTTGACATCATCGGGAAGTACGAAGTCGCGCCCCTGAATGACCGCACGGGCTTGTGCGGCGCGCAGGAGTGCGCTCGAACCGCGAGGTGACGCACCGAGGTATACCTCCTGGTGGTCGCGGGTCGCGGTGGCCAAGTCGACGACATATTCCGTGATCGCACGATCAACGTGGATTCGCGCGACCCCTGCCTGTACCTCAAGCAACTCTGCGGCTGAGATAACTTCGCCAATCGTCTCGATAGGGTGCGCTTCACGTTGCGCTGTCAAGATTGCAATTTCGTCGGTACGAGTTGGATACCCGAGGCGAATGCGCATCAGAAATCGGTCGAGTTGCGCCTCCGGTAGAGGAAATGTGCCTTCGTACTCAACCGGATTTTGCGTAGCCATGACCAAGAACGGAGACGGCAGCCCGTGACTTACGCCGTCGACCGTGACTTGGCGCTCTTCCATCGCTTCGAGCAATGCGCTTTGCGTTTTCGGGGTGGCACGGTTGATTTCGTCGGCAAGCACGATTTGCGCGTGGACCGGACCGCTTCTGAATTCGAATTCCCCATGCTTCTGGTTGTAGACGGTCACACCAGTGACATCGGACGGCAGAAGGTCGGGTGTGAACTGGATACGCTTAAACGAACAGCCGACGCTCTTCGCCAAGGCCCGTGCAAGCATAGTCTTGCCGGTCCCTGGCACGTCCTCGATGAGGATGTGACCCCGACTCAGAACGGCGATGAGCGCGAGTTCGACCTCCGCGCGCTTACCGACGATGACGCGCTCCACGTTCGCGACGATTCGCGCCGCAGAATCGAGAAGGGTCTCGGACATCAATGCCTCACCTTGATCTGTCTCTGGCTTGAGGGGTTGTGCAAAGAGAAGCGAGGAACGAGATGAACCAGATCAAGGCCAAGTCTACCGAATGCCTGCATCTGATCGATCCCGCTTCGTCCCTCCACGTTTTATCCTGCATTGGTGGCACGGATGGTCGGCATGAGGTCAGTCGCAGCCTTGGCCTCAGCCCAAAGTGTGTCTAGGAACGGCATGTCAAGCGCACCCCAGTTGAGTTTGCGATCGCTCACCGCTTGTTCGACGTAACCGAAGCGACGACGGAACTTTGCCGTGGCGCCTCGCAGTGCCTCTTCCGCATCGACGCCAAGGTGTCGGGCAAGGTTGACGGTGACGAAGAGGACGTCTCCGAGTTCATCGGCGAGTCCTTCAGGTCGAGCTTCGGCCAGTTCCCGGGCCTCTTCAACGAGTTTGTCGAGCACGCCTTGCACGGTCGGCCAATCGAACCCGACGCGGGCGGCGCGCTCCTGAACCGCCTGCGACTGAGCGAGGGCGGGGAGCGCCTTCGGAACCCCGTCAAGCATGGAGGCGCGACCCGACTGTTTAGATGCCTTGCCTTGACGCTCTTGTTGCTTGGTCGCCTCCCAATTCGCCAAGACTTCGTCGGTTGTGGTCGCAGTGACGTCTCCGAAGACGTGGGGGTGGCGTCTGATCATCTTGCTCGTGATCGCAGCGACGACGTCGCCAAAGTCGAAGGTTCCTTGCTCACGACCGATTTGGGCATGAAAGACAATCTGCAGGAGAAGGTCGCCGAGCTCTTCCTCAAGGGCGAAGACGTCACCAGAATCGAGCGCTTCCAGTGCTTCGTATGTCTCCTCAAGTAGGAACCGCGCAAGAGAGGCGTGCGTTTGCTCACGGTCCCATGGGCATCCGTCAGGGGCGCGCAAACGGGCCATCACCTCGAGGAGTGCTGCCGGTTCACGTTGCGCCTCCAAAACGGGGAGCGCTGGGACCCACACGCTTGTCAGATGGTCAACGTGATCATGGCGATCAAGTTCCCATAGGGGAATTTGCAGTGAGGCTTCCCGACCCGCACCTCCCGCCGCCCGCACCACCGTAATCAGGTGCTCATCAGGGTAATGACGACCGAGTTCGAGCTTGAGCCCGGCGGCGACGCGTCGAGAATGCACTTGGCAGACCACGAGAGGGACCGTCGGGTCGATGCGTCCGAGCGCAAGTGCATCGGCAATCCGTACTCCGTCCGCGATGTCCGCGTCGACGACTGGTGCGATTGCATCAATGAAGGAAATGCCGTGGATGATCTCAACGCGAAGTCCCGACCGCTCCGCTTGAAGGCGAAGTCGGGCCACGGTGGACTCGCCAATCGTCGGGTGTCCCGGAACGGCATAGGTGACCGGGCCGCCGCGGGCGCGCGCAATCAGGTCGGCGACAATCGTGTCGTAGATATCGTCAAAGCTCGATTTGGTCTCGTACACGTCATCAAATGAAGGGGCAGATTTTAGCCATTCGATTGCGTCAACGGTTGGATGAATTCTGGTCCGGAGGACCAAGGTTCCGTCGGCAGACGCGCGCTCAAGTTGCGACTTGGCGGCGATCGTTAGGAGACCGGGGTCTCCAGGACCCAAGCCGACGACGGTAAGAGTGCCGGGTTCACTCACCACGAAACGCGTCCATTCCGGTCAGTTTGCGGCCGATGACCAGTTGATGCACCTCGTCGGTGCCCTCGTACGTAAGCTCGCTCTCCAGATTGGCGGCATGGCGCAGGCTGATCGCGGTGTCGAGGATGCCGATTGCACCAAGGACGGTCCGCGCGGAACGCGCTACGTCGAGGGCGTGACGGACATTCACCATCTTCCCAAGCGAGACATCAGTGTGGTGCAGGGCGTTTCGTTCTTTCAGGCGACCGAGGTGGAGGGCTAGGAGCATGCTTTGCGTGACTGCGCCGTACATGCTTGCGAGTTTCGACTGCGTCATCTGAAACCGGCCGATTGGTCGCCCGAACTGCCGGCGCGACTGCGCGTAAGCGAGAGCCTCCTCGAACGACGCCTGCGCGGCGCCTGCAACCCCCCAAACGATGCCGTAGCGTGCTTCATTGAGGCACTTCAGGGCGGCGCCGAGGCCGACCGCGTTCGGCAACGCGTTTGCTGCTGGAATGACGCAGTTCTCGAAGAGAATTTCGCTGCTTGCCGAGACGCGAAAGCTCAGCTTCCGGTGAATCGCGATTGGGCGAAATCCGTCGGTGCCTGCATCGACGAGAAAGCCTCGAATCGCACGTGTCCCACCATCGATAGGCGTGCCATCGTTGTTCAGGACTTTGGCCCAGACAACCGTGACGCCGGCGTGCGTCGCGTTGGTCGCCCAACGCTTGTGGCCGTCAATACGGAATCCTCCGGCGACCGGACGGGCGGTTACCTCCAGTCCTGAAGGATCTGAACCGTGGCTCGGTTCGGTGAGCGCGAAGGCGCCGAGGAGTTCGCCCCGACTCATTGGCGGCAAGTACCGTGCCTTCTGCTCTGGTGTCCCGAAAAAGCGAATCGCGGCCTGAGCGAGGTGCGCGTGCACTGACGCAAGGCTTCGGACACCTGCGTCCGCGCGCTCAAGTTCAAATGCGACGATGCCTGCCATGACCGGCGGCAACTCTTCGAAAACGCCGAGCGATGCCAGACCGGGCACGATCTCGAATGGGAACGATCCGGTTTCCCAACAGTCGGCGATCCGAGGTTGCACCTGCGTCTGCACGAAGTCGCGGACGCGGTCGCGAAGCATCACCTCATCCGCAGTGAGAAGGTCGTCAAAACGGGCGTAGTCTGGAGGCGCAGGGTTAGGATCGGGCATCGGGTACTCCCGGCGCGGCCGAACTCGGCCGCCCTCGATTCTATGCGCCCCTTCCGGTGTTCAATACGAGCTAGCTCATGCAAAGGCGCCGGATGACGACCGGCGGGCGCTGAAACGCTTCATGCCGACGCTCCTGAATGCGGCGCTTAAGGAATCTCCTAACATATGGCATTGAGATGGCTCGTGGCGAGTGCATCGACTGGTGTGGGGGCGTTGCTGCTGACACTCGATTGACGTTTCCCGCGAAGGTGACGGCGAGGACGAGGTGTGACGCGACGGCGCCGTGCTCCGCCGTCGAGGTTTCTTGCACTCGGCGGTTTTCCCACGACCTTTGAAGAGGGATGATGCGCCATTCGCCTGCCCTCGGGTTGACGTGGCGAGGCGCGACGGAGGTCGCGGACGTGCGAGAATCGGGCGCACGGCGGGCGATGCGTTCATTGCGAGCGACGTTGTTCGGCCAATGGGGTCACGACGAGTGAAGTGCTCTCGATGCGGGATTGAATTGCCGGCGATTGCTGGTGCGTGTTGGAGTTGCGGTGAGCTTGTCTCCAACAACGAGGTTCGGGTCGATTCGCGGCCAGCGATGCCGTTGGAAGAGAACGTGTCACCTGCGGTCGCCGGCCCTTCGGCGTACGCTCTCGCGCCCAACGCTGAAGAAACTCTCGCGCCGGCTGCGACGCCGGAGGTCGGCCGGGTACTGCCATCGAATCGTGACCGATTTGGCCCTTCGAGGGATAAAGAGGCTGTAGGACGCAGATCCGACGACCGCGCCTCAGACCGCACCGACACCTCAGCGCTGTCAAGTTCCCGCTCAGGTACGACTCACCGAACAGATGAACGAGAGATTGGCGCGCTAACGGTCGGGTCGATGTACCTTCGTGCGTTTCGCGCAATTGGACGCGCGTTTCTCATCTTGCTCGCCGGTGGGCTTCTTGCATTCGCGGCCGATATCGCCGTCACTTGGACGGTGGCGCGCGTCCTCACCTATTTTGGGCAAGCCGATCAGTCGGCCGCTACCACGCTCGCAAATGGCGTGACCTACTTTCTGGTTGGCGCACCCCTATCGGTTGGCTGGCAATACCTATGCTTGCGGGCAGTGCGCGGTGACGCCACCTCAATTAGTGATGTCTTCGCCTCGTACCGGGGACGACTTTTCGATACCGCAATGGCGAGCCTCGTCCAAGGGATCTTGGTCGCGCTTGCCTCGGTACCGCTGATGGTCGCGTTCGCTGCAATCGTGATTCTTGGGGTCATCCCGGCAAACGCACACACGATGCCAGAGATTGAGGCGGCGGTTCTCGCGTTGCCGGTCGGCGTGCAAATCGGTCTCGCGGCGGCGTTCATTGCGGGCGTCGTGCCGCCTCTCATCGTTGCCGCTCGCACGTCGTTGGTGCCGTATCTCGTGATCGACGAACGCGAAGGACCATTGGTCGCAGCATCTGAAAGTTGGACGCGGACGCACGGCGCCGCTGGAACGATTATCGGGGTTATGCTTAGCGGGATCATACTTTCTATCTTAGGGATTTTTGCATTCGTTGTTGGCGCTGGCATTGGGCTTATGGTGTACTCACTCGCACACGCCGCGGTATTCGAAACGGTGACGACACGTGCGGCACGGGCGCGTATCGCCGCACGTGGTGTTGACTATTACGGGTAACAGCTCTGACCCGTACCGAAAACGCTGGGCTAACGCAGTTTTCCGCCGGTGGAAAGTCGTCGAGTTAGGGGCATCACAACCATTTTGCGTTACGAATAAAGCGTAGTATCAGGCTCCGAAACCTGACTCGAGAATCAGCCACGCAGGCCGTTCGCTGATGTGGAACCTTGGGAGCGATGCGCGCGCCGCGAACCATTCCAATTCTGGCGCCCGATACCCTGCGCGAATGCTTGTGGACGGTTCATCGATCGATTTCAGCGCTGTCGGCATCAAAAGCCGTTGGACGACTTTGATCGCGACCCACGCCCACGCCGGCAGATCCCGGCGAGTATCGGTGATCACAACCCGTCCACACGGCGCCAGAACCCGTCGGATCTCTCGCAAAATGCCCTCCGGATCGGACCAAGAATGGAGCGCGCCGGCGGTCAAGACCAGATCGAACACGCCAGCGGCCGATGGAATTGTGACTCCTGCGCCGTTGACCCACGCTATGCGGTGATCGAGTCCATGCCCGACCAAGCGGTTCGCCTGAAGCCGGGCCAAAACGCCCATGCCCGCATTTGGGTCGAGGGCAACAATGGTGGCGTCACGAGGTGCCTGTGAAGCGATTGCTGCGACTGCCCCGCCTGGTCCGTGATCGATTACGAGAATCCGCAACGGCGTAACCCGAGGTTCTCGTCGGAACGGAGCCAGAGCGAATCGTCCGAGCCAGTGGTGTGCGACGCGCCATGGAAGCGCGCGATGTTGGCGATATTGTGCCCGTGCGGCATCCGGCTCACATGCTGCGGAGGCGCCAGGCACGTGACCGATCGGTCGGGTATCGAGCGCGACACGCAGGCGTCGGGCGACAAATGCTGTGGCGACGGTTGTCGCGGTGGTGGCGATTACTTTCGTGGCTGACTCGACCGTCATCGGAGTCAGACCGTTCGTGCCAAAAGGTATGCGCAGTAGCCGGCCCAGCGTGCGCACGACGCTACGTCGTCGGTTGCGACGGAGTTTGGGCGCGGGGCGCAGCTTGATTGCCGCGAATGCAGTCGGGTCAGACGGACAAACGGTCGTCGCGAGTCATTCACGGGTCGCGCCGATTGTACGTGGGGGGTTAGCTCCTCCGGGAGAGCCAGTGGCGGAACGTACTCCGGCTGAATTGGCATTGGACGCCCCCAAGTCCGGGGCGGTTTCGGGAGATGCGTCCTGTCCAGTCCGTGCGCCGTTGCGCGGACTGGCAATTGAAGGGGGCTCATGCGTCCGTGCCGACCGTGGAAGTGGTACGGCCGTGCCCGGTTCACATCGAAGCAATAGGTCTTGCCCCACCTCATCAAAGAACGGCGAGGGCCGGACCCGCCGATTGCGACGAAAGCTTGCACGACTGAGAGTGAGCGTGCGGCGCGCACGGGTGACGGCGACGTAAAAGATTCGCCGTTCTTCGGGGTCGAACGACGAGTGTGGGTCGAGCATTGTGCGGGTCGCGTGCGTTCTGGTGTCGCTGTTCGAGCGAAGCACGATGGCGGCGTCGGAGGTGACGTCCGTGTCAACTGGCACGTTCGTCGCGCTGATATCTTGGGGCCAATCTCGGGACCAGATAGGGAGCAACCCGTCTTCGCACCCTGCAACGTACACGTGATCGTACTCGGTGCCTTTCGACGCGTGGATCGTGGAGACTCGCACGCACCCACCCGATGACGCGGGAGAGTCGACGATCGTGGCAAGGGCAGCGTCGTCGAGGAAGCGACGCACGTCCCCGAAGCGATTTGCCAACGTTGCCAATGTCTCAACCCGAGACGCTCGCTGGTCCGCGTCTTCTGGGTGTGCGCGATCAAGGTGATCCCGATATCGCGTTGCTTCGACGATGAACCGGATGGTGTCGCCGAGAGGGGATGCGCTGTCGAGCCGTGCGCGGACCTCATCGACCACTGCCAAAAGGTCGAAAGCGCCGTCGGGAAGGCGGTCTCTTGCGGCAAGGCGACGCATCGCAGGTTCGGGAGCACGCGACGTCGCGTCGGAGGAGACCGTTTCACGCCCAATTGCGAGCACGGTCGCCGGACCAAGCCCACGACGCGGCACATTGACAATGCGCCAGAAGGCAGCGGCGTCGTCCGAACTTGCTCCAAGCCGGAGATAGGCGAGGATGTCACGGATTTCGGAGCGCCCAAAGAACGGTGTGCCACCGACAACTTCAAAGGGCACTGTCTCAAGCTCGACCAAGACTGCCTCGAGCGGACGCAGTTGTGCGCGCGTTCGGACGAGGACTGCGATTTGGTCAGGACGCGTGCCTTCGTCAAGGCGTTCCCGAATCTCGTTGGCAATCAAGCGTGCTTCGCGCTCCGGCGCGTTTGTCGCCCACGTGCGCACGGGTTCTCCGGCAGGCGCGCGTGTCCATTGGCGCAGTCGTACGCGGTCGTCGCTCGGGTTTGGGGCTGCGTCACGCACGCGTTGGGCGACGGCGACGATGCGTCCGGTCGACCGATAGTTGCGATCAAGACGCACCACCGTTGTCTCGGGCCACCGTCGAACGAACCAACTCACGACATCCGGACTCGCTCCCCGGAACCCGTAGATTGACTGTTGCGGGTCGGCGACGACACAGAGATCACTGGGGTTGAGAGCTTCGATCAGACCGATTTGCGCAGAGTCCGTGTCTTGGAACTCATCGACGAGGAGGTGGCGGGCACGTGACGCGACCCGTTCGCGAAGCGGCCGGTCGAGGGTCAAGGCGCGTGTGGAAAGTGCGACGAGGTCATCGAAATCGAAAGCATTTGCCAATCGGAGCGCCTCTTCGTACGCTGCGAACACGGATGGAAAGTCGGCCCCGGGCAAATCGACGTTTGCGTCGGTCGGTCGAATTGCGGTTCGCTTCACGAGAGATATCGCGCGGGCGGCGACGCTAATCGGGTCGTCCGAGCGGTCTGCTTCACCTGAACGAGTGGGTCGGTCGTCAGATTCGCCTGTGGCATCGACACTTGCGCGTTGTCGTTGTGGTGCCCGTGCGCCAAGCCCCTCAAGGATGCGTCTGAGCGTTCGGTTCGTATCGTCGTCGTCGTACACGGTGAAGTCTGGGCGGCGTTCAAAATGGCTTGCGCCCCCGCCTCGCAAGACGCGAACTCCGAATGCGTGGATCGTGCCTGCCCAGATCGTTGGCGCGCTAGGGGCGTGCGCACTTGAACCCAAACGAGGTGCGTTAGCCACACGCAGGCGCGGATCGTAGTGGATCGAGGCTGCTGCGTGGGCTGCGTCGGCGGGTGCATCACCGCTTTGATTGGGAGAGAATGAGAATGAGGCGGGAGGCGGCCTTTCGAGACGCGCAACTCGCGTCCGGATTTCAGCGGCGGCGCGACGCGAAAACGTGAAGGCGACCACCGTTCTTGGATCGACGGCGCGCACGTGCACGAGATGCGCGATGCGCGCAGTCAGCGCACGGGTCTTACCAGCACCGGGGCCGGCGATGACAAGCAAGCGACCGTCCGGCCGTACCGCTACCTCGCGCTGCCGCGGATCGAGGTCAGCGAGATGGCGGTGAGCGTCGAGATTTGGCACGAACTAGTGTGGGCCGGCCGGCATGACGTCGCCACAGGGACCACCGCCGGTTGCGTCGCCGATTCCTACCTCGGATCCATCGAACCGGTAAATCGGGCGATACCACCGGCTCAGTTCGCGCGCGGACTCGCCAAGGTAGTGGCAAATGAAGCTCCGGCGGAAGCGATCGGCAGTGCCATTTGGGTCAGATCCGTGGATCAGATTGCCCCCGAAGAACAGCACATCACCGGAGGCAAGGTCGGTTGGGACGGCCTGGAGACCACTCGGCACTGGCACAAACTCGCGCGTGAAACTGACGTCTGGATCGGCAGCCTCGGGGCAGAACAGATCCATTGCGTGTGAACCCGGTACGACGTTTAGGCCGCCGTTCTCTCGGTTCGCCACATCGATCGCAATCCACGCCGCGATGCAGGTTCCGGGGTACACCTTCAAGTAGAAGTTGTCTTGATGTAGGGCCTGTCCACGCGCGCCCGGTGGTTTCCAGTAAAACATGCTTTGCGCGGCGATAGGTGCTTCGCCGAGGAGCGCCTCAAGAGCCAATCCGATCTTGGGGTGGAGCAGATACCGCATCATGATCGGCGTCTGACGGTGCGGGTGCATCATGCGAGGCCATGCTGCTAAGGGGTCTTCGCCGGCACCGACGGCGGTACGCGTGAAGCATCCGGGTAGTTCCAAGTGGTCTCGATGCAGGCGTGTCGCCTCTTCGGCAATGGTTGACACGTCGGATTGGCTCAGAAGGCCACGGGCGATGACGAACCCATCGCGGTGATAGGCGGAGATTTCGTCATCGCGAAGCGGCACATTGACGGTGCCGAGAGGCAGATCGGTTGTGGTCATCGGCGTTTCCACTGCTCGCGACCAACTTCACGCTGGCCACCAAGATTTTCTGACTGTGCACTTAAGAAGGTAAGACTCGGGACGCTGACCTAATCGCGAGGCGAAAGGTGCATAGTTAATCGTCTCAAAACACGGTTCGGCACGTGCCCACCGTGACTCGAGTTACGGCACGAACCGCCGCGCGCTCGGCTGCGACGTTTCAGCGTACCCCCAATGCGCGTACGCCTGCGTATGTACGTGACACCGCAGTACCGCCCGCTGACTGACTACACGTGAAATTGGCTCAGTCGGCGCCGTGAGGGTATTCATGAACGATGGTGGGTCCCCGCTCTGGCACGCTTATTCATGGTGACACCTCCATGAGTAGGCTGTAGAACGTGCCGCGCGTGCCCCCCTCATCCGGTTACGTTTGGGGCGGGCATGGTTCGGTGTTGCCTCAATGACGTAGGCTACCTCGGGCCATACTACGTCGCCGATCTTCGCTCTTCTTTGCACGCTCATAACACACGCCAAGCACTTGAGGAGATGCCCATGTCAATACGCAACGATCGCTTTCGCGAACTCCGTGAGGTTGGGTCGACGGGGTTGCGTGTGACTGACTTGTGCGTTGGTTGCGCGCCTCTCGGCGACATGCCAGACACCTTTGCGTATTCAGTCCCTGAGGATCGTGCACTGGCGACGGTCAGGGCAACGTTTGATGGAGCGATCAACTTCATTGATACCGCGGCGTCGTACGGTGATGGTGAGAGCGAGCGTCGGATTGGCCTCGTGATCCGGGAGCGCGGTGGGATTCCGGACGGCATCGTCCTTGCCACCAAGGCCGATCGTGACCTGCGCACTGGCGACTTCAGTGGTGATCAGATGAAGCGTTCTGTCGAGCGAAGTCTGCGCCTTCTTGGTGTCGACCATCTGCAGCTCGTGCATCTGCACGATGCTGAACACACCACGTTTGACAACATCATGTCAGCGGGTGGGCCGCTAGACGTCCTGCGACGACTCAAGGACGAGGGGGTTATCGGTGTACTCGGCGTGGCCGGCGGGCCGATCGATCAAGAGATTCGGTACGTCGAAACCGGTGCGTTCGATGCGGTAATTACTCACAACCGATACACACTTCTGAACCGCAGCGCTGACAGTCTGCTGGAGGTCGCCCATCGTCGTGGCGTCGCAGTCTTGAACGCGGCACCGTACGGAAGCGGCATGCTCGCCAAGGGGCCGGACGCGTATGCGAGATATGCCTACCAAGACGCGTCAACGCAGATGATTGATCGAACTCGCCAATTCGCCACCATTGCCGAGCAACACGGCGTTCCCCTAGCGGCCGTCGCATTGCAGTTTTCCCTGCGCGACCCGCGGATTACCTCCACGATTGTCGGGATGACCCGTCCGGAACGTATCACGCAGACGATTGAACTCGCCGATGTGATCATCCCTGATCAGCTTTGGACTGATCTCGCGACCGTCGCATTCGACACACTAGACCCGGAGGCGTCGCGATGGAACTAGTTGGTGGCGCCGAGGTCCAAGAAGTGCGTCGGGGTTCGTGCGGACTAACGGGACGCGTTGCAGGGGAATCGATGGTGGGGCCTACATCGGCGGCAGCGTACTCAGAAAGTGGCGTGCGGGCACGTACCGGTTATTTGCTTTAAGGGCTAGGCCATATTCGACACGCGCCGCACGATAATTACCTTGCGCTTGGAGCGCGCGGCCTTTGTAGTAATGGCTTTCTTCGAGTTCGCTGAAATTCGCGATGTTGGCGTTCGCGAGGAGCAGAACGTCGTCGAGTCGGTTGACGTTGAGATATGCCTCAAACGGACCGAATTGGTACCAGAGCATGCGCCACGGGAGTTTGAGCCGGCGCGCAACGTCAAAGGCATCCGCTGCTTCATCCATGCGCCCCAGTGCAACAAGACTCGTGCCAACGTTGAACCAAGCAAACGCAAGCGTTGGGTTGGCGTCGGCATCCGCCATTGCGCGGGTAAGGGCCCGGTCGAGGTTTGCCGGGTCGTCCACCTCGCCTGCGACCGCCGCGACCGCCGCGGCCTGATTGGGCAGATAAATCGGGAGAAAGGTGCGATTGAAGGCGCGCCAATTCGCGTCGAACGAATCGTACGGCTGCGGGACGTTTATACCCGGCGCGAGGTAACTGTCGTACGCGATGAACTTGCCTGTCGAATCGTCGTAGCCCACGATAAGCCGATAGTGACCCATCCAGTCGCCGGGCTCATACTCGAAGCCCACCTCAACGATGACTGGTACCCCGAGGCCAATGAGGCGCTTTAGCGTTTGCATGTCCCCGCCCGTGTGCCACTCAGATTTGGCCCCACGGCTGCGCACGTAGTCGACCAACTCGTTCGGGTTGACGTTCTTATCCCCGGAGCTGGTCTTCAGGAAGGCCACGGCGGCGGCTTGCGATTCCGCCTTACCGATAGCAGAGAGCGCCATCGTCACCGTTGCAGGCCCGCAGTTGTTCCAGGTCTGCCAGACGTGTTTCACCGCTGATATTCGTGCCGATGATGGCGGTGGCGGGAGCTCGACCGGTGGCGTGGGAGTCTGTACGACCGCGGTTGAGGTTGCGCGCGGGTCGACAGGTGGCGCTTGATCGCCAGCCCCTTGTTGAGGATTCCCGGGGTCACTTGGACCTAACTCTCCCCCTCGCAGGTCGGGGGCCACCTGACGGAAGACTGGGGCGTTTGGCACCAACTTGGAAGGGGCGGACGGGAGTGGAACATGCGCGGGCTGTGCGCCGGTCACGAAGGTGACGACGCGAGTGGTGAGCGACGACGCGGTTCTTGTCCCTGGTAGATGCACGACCCCGCTCCAAGCGAGGACACCCACATAACCGATGGCCGCTGCACCAAGAATCGACGCAGCGGCGACCGTCCGCGACCAAGGCCCAGGCCCAAGGAGTGACCATCCGCGAGAGGCGATGATTGATGCAATGGCAATCGTGAGAAGCGCGACATCAGCAACCGACGCGGGTCCACGCCCGTGTCTCCGGCGCACTGCACGCGGTCTTGATGGTCCGTCGACGAATCCGCCCTGAAACGGTAGGCGGGTCCGTGACTGCGCCGTCACTATCGACACGCTGCCCTCCACAGCCCGAAGCGATTTCGATACCTGTCGGGCCTATCGATACCTTCCGTGATCGTATCGCAGTGCCGTCGTTCGACCGACGTGTCGAGTCACGACGGCCCAGACCGTTGCTGCCATGTCACGACCGATCTCTCAGCGGCGACGACGACCAGGAAGGCGAGAACCGCAGTTGCCGTAGACACCGTGATGGTCGCCCAGAGTCGCGCCACTCGATATTCGAACGTTGCCGCGACGATCAGGTATCCGAGGCCTCGATCACTCCCAATCCACTCCGCAACGATCGCACCGAGTACCGAACTGGTGGATGCAATTCGTAGCGCCGAGAACAGGTATGGCAAGCTCGCCGGCCAGCGCACATATCGAAAGACTTGCCACGGCGATGCCGCCAGTGCGTGCATCAGTTCGAGTTGATCGGGCGTTGCCGCTGCGAAGCCTCGCGCCATATTCACTAACGTTGGAAAAAACGAGATCAGCGCGGCGATTGCAACCTTCGGGGCGTACCCGTTGCCAAGCCAAATCACGAGAAGTGGGGTGATCGCGACGAGCGGAATCGTTCGCAAGGCTATCGCGACCGGGAACATGACGCGCGATATTGGTGGGGCGTAGACGAAGACGGCAGCGAGTGCCGTTGCGACACCGTTCCCAATCGCGAAGCCACCGAGCGCTTCAACGACTGTCGGTTCGAGGTGGCGGAGCAAGAGTGGCCAATCGCGTCCGATTTGGGTTGCGACGACAGACGGGGCGGGCAAGATGTAGAGCGGGACGTCGAAACCGGCAACGACCGCTTCCCAGACCATAAGAATGGTGGCAATGCCTCCAACCGACGTGGCGATCCGTACGACGCGGGCGGTCAAGTGGCCGCGACGTCGACCAGACGGGCGACGTTCCATCATCCCGACGCGTCTTCGAGCGCGGCACGCACCGCGGCGACGACCGCAAAGGTGGCACTCTCGCGCTTCATCGAGAGTGTTCTTGGTCGAGGCAGGCCCGTTGCAATCGAGGTGTAGGTACGGGCCGGACGCCGCGTGAGAACGACGACGCGGTCTGCGAGAAAGACGGCTTCCTCAATGCTATGGGTCACGAAGACGACCGCGGGGGAGCTTCTCGACCAGACGTCGAGTATTTCTAGGTTGAGTCGATCGCGCGTAAGTTCGTCAACCGCCGCGAACGGTTCGTCCATCAATAGCAGTTCGGGCGACGTTGTAAGGGCGCGTGCGATGGCGGCGCGTTGACGCATGCCGCCAGAGAGCTGATCTGGACGCGCTGCTTCAAAGCCGGAGAGGCCTACCTGCGCGATTGCGCGCGCGACCTCAACGTCGCGAGTCGCCGGCGGTACACCGGCGACTTCGAGAGGCAACGCGACGTTTTCGCGCACGGTTCGCCACGCGAAGAGTGCCGGGTCTTGGAAGGACACGGCGATTCGACGGTCGCGTCGAGCCTTATCTGGCGTGACGCCGAGCACGGTGACTGTCCCCGAAAGTGGACTGAGTGCCCCGGTTGCAAGGCGCAACGCGGTTGATTTACCGCATCCGGACGGGCCAACGATTGCGACGAATTCGCCACGCTCGACCGAGATAGAAAGACCGTCAAGCACATTCAGGGCGCCCCCGTCGGGCGCAGGAAATGACAAGTGACACGAAGAAAGGTTGAGGGCGACGGCGCCAACGGGACCTTTCGGGGCGTGTGCGCCGTGCAAGCGGGGTTGATCGGCAAGCGGCGACCTATTCACCCGCCGATTTTGCCGACCTTTTCGAGGATCTCGAGCGTCATCACGTCATCGACGGGCACAGATTTCTCAAGCTGCTTCGTCCGATTTAGGAGAATGTCGTGACCGGATTGCCAAACGGTGCGGTCCATCCAAAGTAACCCTTTTTGCTTGGTGAAGTCCGTCTGAATCAGTGGGGTCTCGCGCTTCAGTTCTAAAAGTTGGTTGTCAAGTTTGAGACCTTCGCCGTACTTATCAACCACAAACTTGGCCACCTCATCAGCGTTCTTGAGTGCGTAGTCCCACCCGCGAGCGGTTGCCCGCAGCCATGCCACCAACAGATCCTTCTTCGAGGAAAGTGTCTCTTCCAGCGCGAACGGCGTGTTCCAGTAAAACGCAAACCCGAGATCGGCATACGGTGCAAAGCCGATCTTTTCGCCCGCACCCTCGAGAGCGAGCACCTGATTGGTAACGAGTCCGGTGAGGATATCGACCTGTCCAGTCAGCAGTGGCTGCACGTCAAAGCCGACCGGAATCAGGGTGACATCGTCAACCTTCAGGTTGTTGATTGTGAGCATCGCTTCGGTACTTGCTCGAGCGGTTTGCTGATGCCCAATCTTCTTGCCTTTGAAGTCGGCGATGCCCTTGATGCCACTCGCCTCCTTCCATAGGAAGCAACCTGGGCCCTTCTGAAACGTGGCGCCGAATGCTTTTACGGGGACGCCTTGAGCGCGAGCAAGGAACAGACTGGCGCCCCCGGAAAGACCAATGGTGTCTGACTTCCCGGCAACAGCTTGAACCTCAGGCAAGTTCTGTGCCGACGGGTTTACGGTGAGATTGATTCCTTCGTCCTTGTAGAAGCCCTTCTCCATTGCGGCGAAGACCCCAGCGAACTCGGTGTTCTTGATCCACGAAAGGCGCAGACTGACATCAGTCGCAACCTTTGGAGCTGTCGTGGTCGGAGCAACGGTGGGAGCAGGTGGGGCGGCTGTCGGCTGGGCGGCAGCTGGGGCAGACGTTGCTTTGGGGGCGGCACTTGGAGCTCCGGCGGGCGCGTCGCCCCCGCACGCGGCAAGCCACGCGGCGACGCCAGTCCCACCACCAACGAGGGCTGCGCGACGTGACCGGGGGGTCATAACCACCGAGAGTTTGCTCGCATCTCCGAACATCGCTACCTCCGCGGGACTGGAACATGATCAGGGAACGGGCGGTTCCAGTCGGCTCCCGAGATAATAGACTGCCGGTTAAATTGGTCGGGCAGTCTTGTAACGCGCATGCTACCGAGGGGCGCGTTCAGACAAATACCGTCGTGTGGCAGGTGCATCGCGAGGTCGCCTTGCGCGGTGACTCTGTTGGCGCGTCGATGTTCGAACGCGCCCGGGTTACCGTTCTGGGCGTTTCGAACGCGTGTTCGAGCCGATCCGTGCGCCTTCACGTTGGTTGCTCTCGACCAACCGCGGATGCCTGTTGGGGTTCGACAGGACGCCGTTCGATTGCTGCAATTGGACCAGATGAAAGTATGCACGTGCGTAACTGCGAAAATTCGTGTCCGCATTGGATTTGAGGCCGTCGACCCCGAAACCGAGCGAACGCCACGAGGATGACCCGAGCCGCTGGTGTGACTCGCGTGAACCGAAGAGAGGCAACGGATTCGCAGCGTTCGCGAATGCGGTCAAAGCGATCAACCGCGAGTACCCGGCTGAATCAGACTCGCCGATTAGCTGGCGGTTGGAGACCAATTGAACCGTGCGTGAGGTATGGGTCAGCGCCGCGGCGCTGTGATTTCAGGTACGAGGCTGAGGTAGCGCTTGCGGATGAAGCGCGTCGTGTTCAGGTAGCGCTCTAAATAAGGGTTGCTAAAGTTATTCTGAGATCATTACGAAATCATCAACACAATACGTTCACGAATGTATTGGCGGAGTCTCGACGGGCGCGCCGACACTGCGCAATAAGATCGTCCTGAGGCCCGGCAACGTCTCTGCGAGGCCGGGTGCGTGGTCGTCGTAAAGCCAGCGAAGGATTACTTCGTTGAGTGCCCCCATCCAGGCGGTCGCGGCGAGGGCGGTGTCTTGCGCGGGGATTGCGCCCGTCGTAACCGCGTCGTCAAGGTGGCGACCGATCAGGGCGATGAATCGGCCGTGGATGCCGACCATTCGCTCCTCAAGCCCAACGGCTTCGACGAGGAGCAGCCGGGCGAGTCGGCGACGTTCACCGAATGCGTCAACGAGGACGCCGAGGGCGAAGTCGAGGCGCTGCACCGGGTCTGGTTCGGCAGCGATACGCGCCTCGACGCGATCGATGAGGCGGTCGACCAGATGAGTCAGGAGGGCAGTGAAGACGCCCTGCTTGTGCGGGAAATGAAAGTAGAAGGTGCCTTTGGAGGCATTTGATCGGCGCACGATCTCGTCGACGGCGGCGCCGTGAAAGCCACGCTCCGCGAATACCTCGGCGGCGGCATCCAGAAGCCGATCGCGCGTCTCAGTCGGTTCGTGCGGGGCTGGCGGGCGACCCGGACGTCGCCGTTCTTCGGCCATGGATGGATCGTACCTGCTTCGCTTTCAGATCACGTGCATGAGGTCACGCCACCTCGCGCGGACCACTGTGCGCGTCGCCGTGACTTGACGCGCGGTGTGTGGCGACGATACGCTCTTCGCAGAATATGTCGATCATATTACTCAAGTATCCTACTGAGGACGGCGGAGGAGACGGTATGGCAGTTGGCACGCTGGCGAATGGTCAAACGCGACGCGGCTTGCTTGGAACGGGACTTGCGGGACTGGCGTCGATCGTGGCGACCGCGTGCGGGGGCGCTGCGGACACCACCGCCAAGCCGGCCGGGACACCCGCCGGTGCCGTGGCTCCGACGAAGGCGCCTGCGGGTGCAGAACCGACAAAGGCTTCGTCCGCGGCGGTTGAACCGACGAAGGCCTCGGCGGCTGCGTCCGCGCCGGCGGGCAAGGGCTTTGCGAACCCGAACTTGGTCGTGAGCGTTGAGTGGCTTACCCAGCACGCGGCAGACCCCGGAGTGGTGGTAGTTGATGCGCGTCCCTCTGCGGACTACGAGAAGGG
>CAYFLJ010000003.1:0-43919 GCA_964343985.1 uncultured Thermoflexus sp. | reverse complement strand
TTGCGATTCGCGAGGGAGGCCGGACGGTTGGCGCCGGCGTTGTGACCAAGATTCTCGCCTAACCCGCTGATTTCGGGATCGAAAGGGTTCATGCCCGTGGCGAAGCAACGTATCCGGATCCGGCTTACTGCATACGATCACCGGATCCTCGATCAGTCAGCCCGTCAGATCGTAGAGACGGCTCAACGGACCGGCGCGGACGTTGCCGGCCCAGTGCCTCTGCCGACGGAGTTGAAACGCTTTACTGTGATGCGCTCACCGTTCGTTGATAAGGACTCACAGGAACATTTCGAGATGCGGACGCACAAGCGTCTGATCGATGTACTTGAGCCGACGCCGAAAACCGTTGACGCGCTGATGCGTCTCAACCTCCCGGCGGGTGTGGATATTGAGATCAAGGTGTAGCGGCCTTGGACACCTCCCCTTCAATTGAGAGGTGTCCGCATCGGGGCGGCGGGAACGAAGACCGATGACTACCGGATT
The DNA here is from genome assembly GCA_964343985.1 of uncultured Thermoflexus sp. GTDB lineage: Bacteria > Chloroflexota > UBA11872 > UBA12225 > UBA12225 > CAILQO01. The sequence goes on along the minus strand of CAYFLJ010000003.1, from coordinate 43,436 downwards.
AATCGGGCGCAAAATTGGCATGACTCAAGTCTTTGATGGGGCAGGCAACGTAATACCTGTAACCGTCGTTGAGGCGGGTCCATGCTGGGTAACTCAAGTAAAGACGACAGCAAAGGATGGCTACGAGGCCATTCAGGTCGGCTTCGAGGAGGCGCGCAACGTCGCGAAGCCTCAACAGGGCCAGTTCACAAAGGCCGGGGTTCGGATGCTCAGGCACCTCGCTGAATGGCGTGTTGACGATGCGAGCGGGTTCACCGCGGGCCAGCGTCTGGATGCCAGCATGTTTGAGGCGGGCGAAAAGGTCAAAATCACTGGTGTTTCCAAAGGGAAGGGATTCCAGGGCGTGATGAAGCGCCATGGGTTCCGCGGTGGTCCTAAGACGCACGGTCAATCAGACCGCCCACGCGCCCCAGGATCCATTGGCGCGGGCACGACACCTGGGAGGGTGATCAAGGGCCTCAGGATGGCCGGCAAAATGGGAAATGAGCAAGTGACCGTACGGGGCTTGCTGGTAATTCGGGCAGACGCTGATCGTAACTTGCTGCTGATAAAGGGTGCGGTCCCCGGTCCGCGCAACGGGCTGGTGACGGTAAGCAAGGGGCAAGCGAATGGCTGAGGCTGCGTTATTCAGCGCTGCCGGTGAGCGTGCCGGCGTCGTTGACCTGCGTGATGACGTGTTTGGAATCGAACCAAACGTCGCGTTGATGCATCAGGCAGTTCAACGGCACCTTGCTAACGCGAGACAGGGAACGCACGACACGAAGACCCGAGGCGAAGTTTCGGGTTCGACCAAAAAGATGTGGCGCCAGAAAGGCACGGGTCGTGCGCGCCAAGGATCGAAACGAGCGCCGCATTGGCGTACCGGTGGCGTCGTCTTCGGTCCGCATCCGCGAAGTTATCGGCAAGATCTGCCGAAGAAGATGCGGTCGGGGGCGATACGTTCGGCACTTTCGGCGCGTGTCCGCGCTGGTGAATTGTTTGTGCTTGAGTCGCTTCCGCATATTGACGCCCCTTCAACGAAGCGGGTCCGACACTTGATCGACGCAATATCTCTCGGTAAGACACGGCTCGTTGTACTCGCCGACCCACATGATGCTTTCCGACTGTCTGCTCGGAACCTGCCGGGTGTGCGTGTGATCACAACAGACAACCTCAGTACGTACGACTTGATGCGGCACACGGGTGTAGTCCTGACGTTGGACGCCGTCCGTCGCATGGAGGGGCGCCTTGGGTTACCTGAAGGTGCCGGCGAGGAGCACGACCATGCCAGTGAGTGAGCTATGGGACGTGTTGCGGCGCCCGCTGATTACTGAGAAGGGGACAATTCTGGCCGAATCGCGTCAGTACCTCTTTGAGGTTCACATCGACTCCACGAAGGCGCAGATCAAAAGTGCTGTCGAAAAGGCGTTTGGTGTCAAGGTCGATGCCGTGAACGTATCGACTGTCCACGGCAAGATGCGCCGTTGGAAGCGCTGGTCCGCGCGTCGGCCGGACTGGAAGAAGGCTGTCGTGACGCTGAAGGCGGGCGAGAAGCTCGACCTGTTCGAGCTGTAGGCGTCGGCCGCGAAGGAATCCAGATTATGGCTGTCAAGAACTTCCGGCCGACGTCACCGGGCAGGCGCGGAGCAATTGGTCACGCGTTCACTGAAATTACCGCTGACCGTCCGTACAAGCCTCTGACTGAGCGGCTACAGAAGCATGCCGGTCGCAACAATCAAGGCAAAATTACAGTTCGGCATCGCGGTGGCGGTCATAAGCGGCTGTACCGACTCATTGACTGGAAGCGGAACAAAATCGGTATCGCTGCCAAAGTTGAGACCATCGAGTACGACCCAAATCGCACGGCTCGCATTGCGCTCATTTGCTTTGAAGATGGTATTCGCAAGTACATTCTTGCACCTGCTGGGTTGCGAGTAGGCGACACCGTGATGAACGGTGCTGGTGCGGAAATCCGCGCCGGCAATTCGATGCAGCTAAGTGCAATGCCGGTTGGCACGGTTATTCACAACATTGAGTTGCATCCAGGGAAGGGTGGGCAGCTTGTCCGTTCGGCGGGTACGTCGGCGCAACTTATGGCAAAGGACGCTGGATTTGCCACCATTCGCCTTCCGTCCGGTGAACTTCGGCGCGTTCACGTGACATGTTCGGCAAGTATTGGGCAGCTTGGAAACGCAGACCACAAGAACGTCAAGTTGGGGAAGGCTGGCCGGACTCGCTGGCTTGGCCGACGCCCGAGTGTTCGTGGTTCGGCGATGAACCCGAATGATCACCCGCATGGCGGTGGTGAGGGCAAGGCGCCAGTAGGTGGTCAGCCGAAGACGCCTTGGGGCAAGCCGGCGATGGGTCTGCGGACTCGCCGTCGCAAGCCGAGTGATCGTCTCATCATCAGCCGTCCGCGTGATCGTCGGCGCCGGTAGCGAAGCGGGCGCGATAGGAAGGAATAGACTGCCGTGTCCCGTTCAGTCAAGAAGGGTCCATACGTTGACACTCGTCTGTTATCACGAATTGAAGTGATGCGGCGGGCAAACGAGAAGCGTGTTGTCAAGACGTGGTCTCGCGACTCGACCATATTCCCGCAGATGGTGGGCTTCACGATTGCGGTGCATGATGGGCGTCGTCACGTACCCGTTCTGGTCGCGGAGAACATGGTTGGTCACAAACTCGGTGAGTTTGCGCCGACCCGCACCTTTCGAGGTCACACCAAGTCGGAGCGGTCCAGTCGCTAGTGCGACAAACTCTCGCGGCCGTATTACGGCGCGATGAGATGGAGGTCACGATGCAGGTTCGTGCGGTTGCGCGGGGCGTTCGAATGTCCCCACGGAAGGCCCAGTTGGTAGTAGAGGCGATTCGAGGACGGACCGCTCGTGAAGCTGTGGCGTTTCTTGAGACGTCGCCGAAAGCTGTGTCGGATGTTGTGTTGAAGGTTGTGCGGTCGGCGCTTGCCAATGCGACGAACAACTTTAATCTCAACGCTGAACGTATGGTGGTCGTAGCCGCGACTGCGGATAAGGGGCCCACGCTTCCTCGGCGTTTCCGGCCGAAGGCGCGTGGACAGGCCGGTGTGATTGAGAAGAAAACGACTCACATCACGGTAATCGTCAGCAATGACGCCGTGGCTAGTGTGTCTGGATACCGTCGCCGGCCGGCTTAAGACGGTTTTCGGCGGGCGCTTCAGGCGGTCGCCGTTGCTGAGGAACGAACGTGGGCCAGAAGGTACATCCGATCGGATTTCGCCTCGGGATCATTCGTGACTGGGAGAGCAAGTGGTACGCCGGCAAGGCGGGCTACACTCAGTTGTTGGCGGAAGACCTCGACATTCGGGCGATGATCACTAAGCGGCTTTCAAATGCAAGTGTTTCGAAGGTCGAGATTGAGCGGAGCCTGAACGAAGTTAAGGTAACCATCCATACCGCGAAGCCTGGGATTGTCATTGGGAAGCAGGGCGCGTCGGTCGAAGACTTGCGTAAGCAGCTTGAGGCACGCACAGGCAAGAAGGCCCGTGTCAACATTATGGAGATTCGTAATCCAGAGGTTGATGCAAGGTTGGTGGCGCGAAGCATCGCCGAGCAACTTGAGCGCCGTGTGGCGTTCAGAAGAGCGATGAAGCAGGCGGTCCAGCGTGCGGAGCGTATGGGTGCGAAGGGTATTCGCATTCGCGTTGCCGGCCGTCTCGGTGGGTCCGAAATGGCGCGTACTGATAAAGAGGCGCATGGCAAAGTGCCGTTGCACACGTTGCGCGCTGATATCGACTATGGCCTTTCGGAAGCTGCAACCACATACGGTCGGATTGGCGTGAAGGTTTGGATTTATCGCGGGGAGGTTGCGCCCGGCCAGAAGGCCGTTGATCTTGCGACACAGGAGCGGCCCAGACCGCTTGAGCGCAGTGATCGAGGCCCGCGTGCTGGCGGTCCCGGCGGCTCTCGCGGTGGCCGGGGCGGACCGGGCGTTGGTCGATCCGGCTCGGGTCGCGGGCCTGCGCGGTAGTTCGTCATTAGGCGTTCAGAGTTTGCGGTGCGCCGTTGGCGTGCCGCGTGAGGAGGCGAGACGGCAATGTTGATGCCGAAGCGCGTCAAGTACCGGCGGATGCACCGAGGCAACATGCGCGGTGCCGCGAGCCGAGGCAAGACCATTGCGTTTGGACAGTTTGCGTTGCAGGCCTTGGAGCCTTGCTGGATGGACAGCAGGCAGATTGAGGCAGCGCGTATCGCGATGACCCGCTATATGCGGCGTGGCGGCAAAGTCTGGATACGCGTATTTCCTGACAAGTCTGTGACTGCGAAGCCGGCAGAGACCCGTATGGGCAGTGGGAAGGGTGCGCCGGACCACTGGGTGTGCGTCGTCCAAACTGGGCGCATCCTCTTCGAAGTTGATCGCGTCCGCGAGGATGTTGCACGTGCTGCGATGCGCTTGGCGCAGTACAAGCTGCCTGTACGTACTCGTTTTGTGACCCGTGCTGACTTTGACGTGGCGGGTGCCGAGGATGGTGAGTCGGTTACCGATGATTCTGTCGGCCTGGAGGTTGGGTGATGTCGTCGCAGGCGGCCGCGTTGCGTGAATTGCCACTTATAGAGCTGCAAAAGCAGGTTGCTGGTAAGCGGCAAGAGCTAATGAACCTGCGGTTTCAATTAGCTACGCGGAAACTTTCCAATTACACGCTTCTGAGGTCGGTGCGTCGAGAGGTTGCTCGTCTTCTGACGGTGATCGCTGAAGCCGAGCGGAATAAGTGATCGGTCGGACTGTGATTCTTTTGACTGTCGCGGGAGTGCGTTTGTGAACGAGGGTCGCAAAATATTGGTGGGCCGCGTAGTTGGCGACAAAATGCAGAAAACGATTGTCGTGGCGGTTCAGTATCTGCGTCGAGACCGTCTCTACCAGCGGATGGTCGTGCATACAAAGAAGTTCATGGTTCACGACGAACACGCGACAGCGGTCGTAGGCGACATGGTTCGGATTCGCGAGAGTCGTCCGATTAGCAAACGGAAGCACTTTGAGTTAGTTGCGGTCACTGAAAGTATTGTGGCGCGTGGTCACAGCGTGAAGTTGCCATCGACGCCTTCGGTGGTTGCTGAGGGGGGCGCGTAGCGCGCCGGCGGGGGCCCAGTGTCCCGGTACGAATGAGGGGCTGACGATGATACAGGCGCAGTCGCGCTTGCGGTGTGCGGACAACAGTGGTGCACGCGAGCTCATGTGCATTCGGGTGCTTGACGGCTCTTCGAAGCGGTATGGCGGTATTGGTGACATCATCGTGGCCGCCGTGAAGGAGGCCGCTCCTGGGGCGGCGGTCAAGAAGGGCGACGTGGTACGGGCCGTCATTGTTCGGACGTCCAAGGAGTTCGGAAGGCCGGACGGCTCACACATCCGCTTTGACGACAATGCTGCTGTGGTGTTGAACGCACAAGGTAATCCGCGTGGCACTCGGATATTTGGGCCTGTGGCGCGTGAATTGCGAGAGAAGAACTTCATGAAAGTTATTTCCCTCGCGCCTGAGGTTCTGTGAGACGACGGGGCGGCGCTTGGCGGTTCACGCTTGCGCCTCAGGAACGAGAGGGATCAGGGTATGGCCGCGAAGGTGGTTAAGGACGACACGGTTGTCGTGCTCACCGGTCGTGATCGTGGAAAAGAGGGCAAAGTCACTCGCGTGATGCCTGCGCTTGGTCGGGTGGTGGTGGAGGGAGTTAACCGCCGTATTCGGCACATCAAGGCCCGACAAGCGGGCCAGCCGGCCGGACGGGTTGAGTTTGAAGCGCCGGTTTCGGTTTCGAACGTTGCCGTCGTGTGCACTCATTGCAAACGAGGCGTACGGGTTGGCTTCAAGTTCCTGGATGATGGCGTGAAGGTCAGAGTCTGTCGCTCGTGCGGCGAAATCGTTGAGAAGAAGGTCTCGAGCGATGGCTGATCGCAAGTCCGGTGGTGGTGCCAAGAGCGGCACGTCCAAGGGTGCTCAGGGAAAAAAGGGTCAACCTGCGAGGGGTGGCAAGTCAGTCGGCAAGGCGGCACCGCGCGGTGTGCCTGTGTTGGCGTCGGCACGCGCGTCCCGTAACGCGGGAGGTGGCCAGCGGCGGGTGGTGCGCGACCTCCCCCCAGTACCTACCGGTCCACGCGAGACGCCGCGCTTGCGCGTGCGCTTCGATGGTGAGATCCGGTCGCAGCTAGTCAAAGAATTCGCCTACAAGAGCGTGATGCAGGCGCCAGCGCTTAACAAGATCGTCGTCAACATCGGTCTTGGTGAGGCTTTGACGAATGCAAATGCAATGCAGAGCGCCGTTACGGACCTTGAGGCAATAACCGGGCAAAAAGTTGTAGTGACCGTTGCGAAGAAGTCTATCTCGCAGTTCCGTTTGCGCAAGGGCCAGCAAATTGGTTGCATGGTCACGTTGCGGGGCGCACGAATGTATGACTTTGCTGACAAGCTTTTCAACGTTGCCCTTCCTCGTGTGCGCGACTTCACGGGAGTGTCGCCGGACAGTTTTGACGGGCGGGGGAATTACACCCTAGGACTTCGAGAGCAGCTGATCTTTCCAGAAATTCAGTATGACGAGATTGATCGGCTTCGCGGGATGGAAGTCGTCATTGTCACGACTGCCAACTCTGACGCCGAGGGTCGGAGGCTGCTTGAGTTGCTTGGAATGCCCTTCAGGAAAGAGCAAGCGCAAGCGCGCGCTTCCCGCTAGCGTGGGCGTTCGCGACGGGTCAAGGATTATTTGACGTGGCCAAGAAGTGCAAGATTGAGAAGGCCAAACGCCCGGCCAAGTGGGCAGTTCAAGCGCATAGTCGTTGTCGGCGATGTGGGCGTCCGCGTGCATTCATGCGTCGATTTGGGCTGTGCCGTGTGTGCTTTCGCGAGTTGGCGCTGCTCGGACAGTTGCCGGGTGTGGTGAAGTCGAGTTGGTAGGTTCGAGCTGGAGCACCTGCACGGTGAGGGCTCAGGTTCAGGAGACGTTCGGCCATGATGACTGATCCTATCGCTGACATGTTGACGCGGTTGCGCAATGCGTCTCGGGCGCGACATGCGACAACGTCGATTCCTGCGTCACGATTGAAGGCGCGCATTGCAGAAATTCTGGTGTCCGAGGGATACATCTCCGGCTTTGAGGTGTTGCCTGACGGACCGCAGGGCGCGTTGATCGTCAAACTTAAATATGACGAACATCGGCAACCTGCACTGACAGGGCTCAAGCGTGTGAGTAAGCCCGGCCTGCGGGTGTACCGAGGGCATGATCGCATCCCCCGGGTCCTTGGTGGCCTTGGGACGGTGATTCTTTCGACTCCTCGCGGCCTCATGACGGGGCGACAAGCATGGCGCGACGGAGTCGGGGGCGAGGTGTTGGCATACGTCTGGTAGGAGGCGTTGCGGGCGGGTTCGTTCCGGCCGCGGGGAAAATGAGATGTCCCGAATTGGTAAGCAACCTATCACCGTTCCGAGTGGCGTCGATGTGACGCTTGAGCCGGGGCATGTTGCGGTGAAGGGACCGCGCGGAACGCTGTCGATAACTGTGCCGTCAGCCGTTGGGGTCAACCTTGAGGGACACCAATTGGTGGTGACGCGGCCTTCGGATGAGAAGCTGCACCGCTCTCTTCACGGTCTCACTCGTACTCTCATTGCAAATATGGTCGTCGGTGTGACGAGTGGGTATCGGCGTACACTTGACATTGCAGGGGTCGGGTATCGGGTAGCGAAGCTCGGTTCGCGCCTGTCGTTCCAAGTTGGTTTTAGCCATCCGGTCGATGTGGCGCCACCAGCAGGCGTGAGTTTTGAAGTTGAGAGCCCGACGCGATTCCACGTCGTCGGTATTGACAAGCAGCTTGTTGGTCAGGTGGCAGCGAATCTACGCCGGATCAAGCCACCTGAGCCGTATCTCGGCAAGGGAATCCGGTACTCCGATGAGCGGATTCGTCGTAAGGCCGGCAAGTCTGGCAAGGCTGGCGGGAAGAAGTAGGCGGACGCGAGATGATCAGGAAGCGCAATAGCGTTCACGCGCGGCAGAAGCGTCATCGCCGAATTCGCGCCCGGCTGGGTGGCACAGAGTCCCGTCCTCGGCTGGCTGTCTTTAGGAGCAGCCGGTTTACGTATGCACAAATCATTGACGACTCAAGCGGGCGCACGATTGTCTCGGCCTCAAGCCGTGAGGCGGACGTGCTGGGCAGCGCATCAGTGATTGGTAAGTGCGGCGCGGCTTCGGTAGTTGGTCGGTTGGTCGCTGAGCGTGCGCTTGCCGCCGGAGTGACCAAGGTTGTTTTTGACCGTGGCGGGTATCTGTATCACGGGCGCGTTCAACAGCTTGCGGATGCCGCGCGTGGTGCGGGGCTGGAGTTTTAGGAGCCAGTCATGCCTCGACTTGATACGAATCGGATGGACCTCAAGGAGCGAATGGTTTCTCTGAACCGATGCTCGAAGGTCGTGAAGGGTGGTCGTCGTTTCAGCTATGCGGCCATCATGGTCGTTGGCGACGGGCAGGGCCACGTTGGCGTTGGTATGGGCAAGGCGAGGGAGACGCCTGAGGCAATTCGAAAGGGCATCGAGCAGGCGAAGAAGTCGATGTTCCGAGTTCCGGTCACAGGAAACACGATTCCGCACGAGGTACTTGTCAGTTTCGGCGCGGCAAAAGTATTGCTGAAGCCGGCAGCGCCGGGCACCGGGGTCATTGCTGGTGGTGCAGTTCGCGCGGTTGTTGAGGCTGCTGGTATCAGCGACATCTTGAGCAAGTCGCTTGGCTCGGCGAACAAGGTCAACGTTGTGCGGGCGACTGAAGCGGCCTTACGAAAATTGATTACCGCTGATCAGGTGGCGCGCCGGACGGGTCGACGCATTGGTAGGTCGGCGGTATCGGACGGGGAGTAGTTGAGGGTGGCAGTTCGAATTCGCGTCACGTATCGCAAAAGCTCGATTGGATATAGCGAACGTCAAAAGCGAACTGTTGAGTCGCTGGGGCTACGCCGCTTAGGTCAACACATCGAACTTGAGGATTCGCCGACGATTCGCGGCATGGTGCGTCATGTGCGTCATTTGGTCGCGGTAGAAGAAGTTGAGGCGGACGGCGCTTCCCGATCATGAGGGTTCGCGTGTCGTTTTGCGGAGGTATGGCGAATGAAGGTTCATGAGTTGCTGCCCGGTAGCGGGGCTCACCGTACTTCCAAGCGGGTTGGGCGCGGACACGGTTCGGGCAAGATGAAGACATCAGGCCGAGGCCAGAAAGGTCAGAACTCGCGTTCTGGGTCAGGCCCGAAGCCGATTTTTGCGGGTGGTCAAAACCCTTGGACGATGCAGGTTCCGCAGAAGCGGGGCTTTAGTCGGGCGCGATTTCGAGTGGACGCTCAAGTGGTGTCCCTTGGTGCGCTGGACGCATCGTACGAAGCAGGCGACATAGTTACGGTTGAGGGCCTCGCGGAACGTGGTTTGGTCCGACATGGATCCGGTCAAGTGCCGGTCAAACTTGTTGGTGGCGGTCAGTTGACCAAGCCCCTTACGGTGCATGTGCACCGCGCATCTAGAACGGCGGCTGAGGCCGTAGTGGTCGCTGGCGGCAGCGTTGAGCTCGGATCACCTACATGGGCTCGCGCTCGCAACGGTGCTGAGCGTGCTGCGCACGGTGGTGACGTATAAGGTGGTCGCCTTACGCGTGGTTGCCGTCAAGGATTCATAGGTGTTCGACGCCGTATTGCGCGCGTTTAGGCTGCCCGACGTGCGTCGCAAGCTCGTGTTTACGCTTGCAATGCTCGCGATCTTCCGAGTGATTGCGCATGTGCCATTGCCTGGCGTAAAGCTTGACAAGCTTCGTGAGTTGATGTCGAGCAATCAATTGCTCGGCATGTTGGACTTGTTTTCCGGTGGGTCGCTCACCACCTTTTCCATCGCAGCGCTTGGAGTCTATCCGTACATCACCGCGCAAATCGTGATGCAGGTGCTGTCGCCGGTCATACCCCAGCTGCAAGACATGCAAAAAGAGGGCGAGGCCGGGCGCATGCGCGTCGCGCAGTACACCAGGCTGCTCGCCGTGCCGTTAGCCATGCTTCAGGCGTACGCTCAAGGCTCATTGCTGTCTCGCGAAGGAATTCTTGACAACTTTGGGCTAGTCGGAGTCGGCACCTTCCTGCCAACGGTTTCGATGGTGCTTACTTTGGCGGCCGGAACAATGTTCCTTGTCTGGCTCGGAGAGTTGATCACTGAGCAAGGCATCGGTAACGGAATGAGTTTGATCATCTTTGCAGGGATCATCTCCAAGCTCCCTGCATCGATCGCTCAGTCATTTGCATCGGGCATCGGGGCACTGAGTGTGGTCGGTCTCGGGGTGATTGGCGTGGCTATGGTCGGCGCAATCATCTATATCAATGAGGGCCAGCGCAGGATCATGGTTCAGTACGCGAAACGAATCCGGGGTAACCGGGTTTTCGGCGGTACGAGCACTTATATTCCGCTCCGCGTGAACTCGTCAGGCATGATTCCGCTGATCTTCGCCATGAGCATCATGCTTATCCCAGGGACCATTGCGACATACTTCACTGCAACAGAACCTGGCATTGTTCGCTCGATTGCGGAATTCGTGGTCGGGGTGTTCAGCTCGACCAGTGTCGTGTACTGGGTACTCTACTTCTGGCTCGTGGTTGGGTTCACGTATTTTTATACTGCTGTCGTGTTTCAGCAGCAGAATTTGCCCGAGACGCTTCAAAAGCAGGGCGGGTTCATTCCAGGCATTCGGGCTGGTCGCCCGACCGCGGACTACCTGAATCGAGTGCTGAATCGCATTACGTTGTTAGGCGCGGTATTCCTCGGAGTCGTAGCGATAGCTCCATACATTGCTGGGCTTATTGTTGGAGACAGAGGAGTTACGACGTTATCGAGCACTGGAATCTTGATCGTTGTTGGGGTTGTGCTTGATACGATGAAGCAACTTGAGGCGCAACTCATGATGCGTCAGTACGAGGGCTTCATTCGGTGATCGTGACGCTCATGGGCGCGCCTGGCTCGGGCAAAGGGACGCAGGGTCGGCAACTCGCTTCGTCACTTGGGTACACGTACCTTGCGAGTGGAGATCTTGTGAGAAAGTCGCTTGCTGATCGCACGCCTTGGGGGGAAAGCGTTCGGGCCTTCATTGAGGCTGGTCAATACGTCCCAGATGAACTAATCGTGCCAGTGTTTTTGGACGCTTTGCACGGCGCCGATAACGTTGCGGGTACAGGTGCAATTCTTGACGGATTTCCGCGTACTGCGGAGCAGGCGTTGGCGTTAGACGATGCGTCCTTGCGGGCCGGTTACCGCGCGCGACCGTGTGCAGTCGTTCTCGAAGTGCCTGAAGAGGTGCTCATCGCTCGCCTGTCTGGACGTTGGTTGTGTGTCGGTTGCCATGCGACATACAACGTGCAAGCGCGTCCGTCTCAAATGCCTGGTGTGTGTGACACCTGTGGGGAGGCGCTCGAGCAGCGCGTCGACGATCGACGCGAGACGATTCAGAACCGTCTGGCCGTATACCACGAGAGCACGACGCCGGTTCTAGGGTTTTATCGGTCCCGGGGCGGGTTGGCCTCGGTCGACGGCGACCTCGCTGCTGGGGATGTACGAGACGCCTTGGTTGAGGCAACCCGAAGGCTGATGGCGTCTCAGACCTAATCTAGTAATCTGGTAGACTGATAGGCCAGTTCGTTGCATGGAATGTGGCGGCATGGTTGCTGCTATTCGCCTTGTTCGCAGGCGATGAGAGGCGAAAATGAAAGTTTCCGCGTCGGTTAAGGTTCGCTGCGATAAGTGCCGAGTGATCAAGCGCCACGGCGCCGTCATGATCATCTGCGCCGATCCGAAGCATAAGCAGAAGCAGGGGTAGTGCCTGGCCGGTGGCCAAATCAGGCGGGCGACTAGGTTCGAGAGGCAGCGAGTAGGATGGCCAGAATAGCTGGGGTTGATATTCCGCGCGAGAAGCATGTCGAAATATCTTTGACGTACATTTATGGTATTGGCCGAACGTTGGCTCGGCAAACGCTTCAGACCTGCCGGATCGATCCACGTCGAAAGGTGAGTTCGCTTGCTGAGGAAGAAGTCAACCGACTTCGCGAGATGGTTGAGCGCCAGCTCGTCGTTGAGGGAGATCTTCGACGTGTGATCCGCCAGAACATCCAACGTCTGATGGATATTGGTTGCTATCGCGGTCAGCGCCATCGTCGTGGTTTGCCGATGCGTGGGCAACGGACTCGCACGAATGCCCGCACCCGTCGTGGTCCGAAGAAGACGGTGGGCGCGCGGAAGAAGGCCGGTCGGAAGTAGGCAGTATGCGCGCGCGATGCGCGCTTGGCCGATGCGTCGCTTGGACCTTTTCCACGACGCTGGGATGGCAGGAGAGTTCGGAAGGGTATGGCCGACCGGAAGCGGGCGAGTTCGCGCCAAAAGCGACGTGAACGTAAGAGTGTGCCGAAAGGCCACGCTCACATTCAGTCTACCTTTAACAATACGATTGTCACGATTACCGACCCAAGCGGTAATCCGGTGTCGTGGGGCACCGGCGGTGCAGGTGGATTTAAGGGGTCACGCAAAGCGACCCCCTATGCGGCCGGCGTGACCGCCGAGGGCGCGGCTCGGCGTGCGATGGAACATGGGATGCGCGCGGTGGAAGTGTTCGTGCGTGGACCTGGTCAAGGCCGTGAGTCAGCGATCCGGTCGCTCCAAGCAGCGGGTCTTGCGGTCACGTCGATTACTGATGTGACTCCGATTCCGCATAACGGGCCGAGGCCGCCGAAGCGACGGCGCGTGTAGGCGCAAGTGGTCGTTAGCCGGACCGGCGGTCGAGACCGCGAAGCATGGCTAAGTTGCAAGTCGCGAGCCCGAGGTACTGGGTGGCCCTTCTGGATCGGAAAATCCAGTGCAGCCTGAAGGGTCGTCTTGCAAGCAGTTGACCGCGGTTGGGCCATCGCTGGTCGGTAGTCTGTGAAGCAGCGTCTCGGCGCTGCTTGAGGGTTGTTATGGCACGGTACACGGGACCGGTTTGCAAGTTGTGCCGTCGGGAAGGCGTAAAGCTGTTCCTGAAGGCGGAGCGCTGCGTGACGAAGTGCACGCTTGATCGCCGCCCCACGCCTCCGGGTCCGCAGGGGACGGGTCGTCGTCGGCGTCCGACAGAGTTTGCGTTGCAGTGGCGCGAGAAGCAGAAGATGCGCCGCGCATACGGCGTGCTTGAGGCTCAGTTTCGGCGCCACTTCCGTGAGGCGGTCCGCCGTAGTGGGTCGACGGGTACAAACATTCTTCAAATCCTTGAGAGCCGGCTGGACAACGTGGTGTACCGGTCTGGGTTCTGTGGTTCTCGTGCGCAAGCGCGTCAGCTTGTCCGACACGGGCATTTTGCGTTGAACGGGCGCAAGACTGACATCCCTTCGGCCTTAGTTCGGCCCGGTGACGTCGTGTCCGTTCGGGAGGGCTCCCGCAAGGTTGAGGTTATCGTCCAGTCGCTAGCAGCGTCTGGTGGGCGGCACACCCACGCGTGGCTTTCAGTGAATCCTGAGGCGATGTCGGTGCGGTTAAACGCGCTGCCATTAAGAACCGAGATTGACACGCAAGTTTCGGAGCAACTTGTCGTCGAGTTCTACGCCCGGTAACGGGGTGTGGCCATCGCGGTGTACGGGGCGTCGTCGTGCGATGACGGCGTCCAGTGTGACTGGCGGGGTCGTTGCAATGGCTAGCTGCATCGCTGGCGCGACGGCTGCTCGCCGGTGTAGGAGGCGCGTTCCAAGTGAGCGAACAGGATACGCAGGCCACAATCCGTCGGGTAGAACCGGCTGGCGATCTGTCCAACGACCCACATTACGGTGAGTTTGTGCTTGAGCCGCTGCAGCGGGGCTTTGGGCAGACGATTGGGAATTCGATGCGTCGCGTTCTCCTGAGTTCTTTGCCGGGCGCTGCGATTAGCTCTGTCAGGATCGATGGCGTAACACATGAGTTTTCAAGCGTACCTCATGTCAAAGAAGACGTAACGCAAATCGTTCTGAATCTGAAGCGGATCCGGGTCCGATCATTTTCACAGGAGCCGGTGACGGCGCGGTTGACGGCTCACGGACCGGGGACGGTGATCGCTGAACATGTCTCGTGGCCGGATAGTGTCGAGATTGTGAACGGCGATCAGATGATCGCGACATTAGACAATGAACACGCGCAATTGTCGATGGACTTGATCGTTTCGAAGGGCTGGGGTTTTGTTGAAGGTCATCCTCGCGAAGACGCAGCCATCGGGGAAATTCCGGTTGATCAGATTTACACCCCCATTCGCAAAGTTGAATTTCACGTCTCTCCAGCGAGAATTGGCGGCAACGTCGATCGTGATCGTTTGAACCTTCGCGTCTGGACCGATGGCACCGTCACGCCAGAGGGTGCGGTTGTCGAAGCGGCGCGTATTTTGGTTCGCCAGTTCCACGTGTTCCAGCAGCTGAGCCCGGCGCTTCCCGAGGTTGAGCCGTTCTTGCCGATTGTGCAACCGCAAACGGTCGCGCCCATTGGCAATATTCCTGCGGAGTTTGCCGACATTTCGGTTGATGACCTTGAGTTGTCGAACCGGACGCTCAACTGCTTGAAGCGGAACGGGATCACGCGCCTCGAACAGCTTGCCGCCATGACACGCGACGACTTGCTCCATCTCCGTAATTTCGGGGACAAGTCGCTTGAGGAATTGGAAGAGCGATTGGGCGAGCGTGGCGTGCATCCATGGGGCGCGCCGAGTGCGTCCTCCGAGGCGCTGGCTGAGGCGTAGCGTGGTTGGTGATGCGTCACCAGTCAGGAATCATCCATGAAGCACCAAAAGAAGGGCCGAGGGCTGAGTTTGCCGGCTGACCGTCGCTTGGCGGTCATCCGCAACTTAATGCGCTCACTGGTAATTCATCAGGCGATTACCACCACGGAGGCGAAGGCAAAAGAGGTCCAACGCCACGTTGAGAGCCTCGTAACTGTCGCGCGTCCCGGCACGGTTCACGCGCGGCGCGTGGCGATGTCGGCGCTACCCGATGCGTCGGTCGTAAACATTCTTGTGCATGAGATTGCGCCGAAGTTTTCCAATCGGCCAGGCGGGTACACAAGGCTCACTCGCGTGGGTTTACGTCAGGGCGATGGCGCCCAAATGGCGCGGCTTGAGTTCGTCACTGTCGAATCGTAGGACTCGTCTCGTTGCAGTGTCTGTTCCTGAGGGGCTAGATCACTCAGCACCGTCCGGCGCGATATCGGTCATCCGGTATCGCGCCGTCGTTTCGTATGACGGAACAGACTTTCTCGGCTTCCAGTCACAAGCGCATGCTGACCGCGAGGTACGGACGGTTCAGTCGGTCCTTCAGGTGGGCCTCAGTCAAGTTGTTGGGCGTCGAATTTCGATCGTTGGTGCAGGCCGGACCGATGCCGGTGTTCACGCGTCTGGGCAGGTCATCCATTTTGAGTGCGCGTCCACTCGGCAGATGTCGACTGCGCAACTTGAGCGAGCCCTAAATGCGGTGCTTCCGAGAGATGTTCGGGTCTTTGGCCTCGTTGTCGTCAGTGACGGGTTTCATGCGCGGTTTTCGGCAACGCGGCGCAGTTACCGATACGTGATTGACAATGGGCGATACGCCCACCCGCAACGTCGTAGGTACGCATGGCACGTCGCATCTGTGTTGGATACCTCCGCGATGCGCGCAGCTTGTCTCGAGTTGGTTGGACTGCACGACTTCGTTGCATTTGCGGCGCGTGAAGCGAGCGGACCGACGGTACGGCGGGTTTATCGCGCTGACGTGATCGAAAGCGCGACGCACGATGCTGAGGCGCTGTTGGGCGACCGAATCAGAGAGATGTGGCACAATAAGGGGTACGTCGAACGAGATTCGGCTTCAAGCGGCCGAGTGATTTGGATCGAAGTCGAAGCGAATGCGTTTCTTCGCCACATGATGAGGCGAATCGTTGGATCGCTCGTTCGGGTTGGGCGCGGCTGGATGCCTCCCGCTGAGGTAGGCGAGTTGTTGCGAAGCCGAGTGAAAGCAGACGCTGGTCCAGCAGCTCCGGCGCACGGCCTCGACCTTTTCCATATCGCCTACGGTGATACGAACACGGTGGATCAGGATTGACCACACGTGATCCGAGAGTGATGACGATGAAGACCTATTCTCCAAAGGGCGCGGAGCTGCAGGCTGCTTGGTGGATTGTCGATGCCGATGGGCTTGTCCTCGGTCGCCTTGCGACGGCGATTGCAGCAAGACTTCGCGGGAAAGACAAGCCGACATTTGCGCCGCACGTCGATGGCGGTGACTACGTTGTCATTGTCAACGCTTCGAAGATTCGTGTTACCGGTACGCGTCTTGATAGCAAGCAGTACGTTCGCCACAGCGGATATCCCGGCGGTTTTCGCTCGGAGTCACTTCGCCACCTTCTTGGACGCAACCCGGGCCGGGTCTTGGAGAAGGCCGTGCGAGGGATGCTCCCAAAGGGAGCGCTCGGGCATCAGATCATTAAGAAGCTGAAGGTGTATCCAGACGCAAATCATCCGCATGCTGGACAGCAGCCTCATGCGTGGGAGATTGGTCCGTCCGTGATTGGCGGAAGCGAGGGTTAGAGGAATGACCGCATCTGCGCCGCGTTACTTCTACGGATTAGGTCGACGAAAGTGCGCCATTGCTCGGGTTCGCTTGTATCCTGGCGACGGCTCAATCATCGTGAATGGTCGTCAGGCAACTGAGTACTTTGGTCGCGAGAAGTTGACGACAGCAGTGACGGGTCCGCTCCGCGCGGTGGACGCCCTCGGGCGTTTTAGCGTCGTGGCTAAGGTACTTGGAGGCGGGGTCTCGGGTCAGGCCGATGCGGTTTCGCTCGGGATTGCGAGGGCCTTACTTGTTGTAGACGAAGCCAACCGCACGCCTTTGCGCGCCGTCCATCTGTTGACGCGTGATGCCCGCGTCAAGGAACGGAAGAAGCCTGGCCTCAAGCGCGCTCGTCGTGCGCCCCAGTATACGAAGCGTTGATGTAGCCGACGCTACCGACCATTGTCCAGACAGGGGCGAGGCCACAACGGGTGGTTTCGCCCCTCACACGTTTCTGGCGTGTACGCGGAGGAGTGCGGTTCGTTGGGGCCGTCACAGGATAAGCAGATGTGCTACGAGCGTTGAACCGAGAAACACCACGGCTGCAACGGCGGCGAGAATAGGTTTCAGAACGTAACTGAGCAGGTCAATCCGGATCATTGATGGCGCAAAAATCAATAGCATGAGGATCGCTGGCCCGTACCGTTCAATGGTCGCAAATGCCATCGCAGCGCGTTGCGGAAGCACTCCGAGTGCGAGCGCGTAGCCGTCGAGTGGCGGTAACGGTATGAAGTTAAATGCAGCGAGGCCAATATTCACGGACACGGCTGACTCTAACGGTGATGCAATCCACGGAGGCAATTGGACATCGTAAGCCGTCAGAAGCATTGTGATCGAGTGAACAATCACTGCGAGCAGGACGTTACTGACCGGTCCGGCAGCCGAGACCACGGCCATGCCTCGCCGTTTCCCGCGTAAGCTCCAAGGGTTGACGGGAACCGGTTTTCCCCAACCGATTCCAGGCGACCCAGTAAATACCACGATGAGGAGTAGGAGCGAACCGAGGGGATCGAGATGGCGCACGGGATTCAAGGAGAGCCGCTGTGCGCGTTGGGCGGTGTTGTCACCGAGGATATACGCCATCGCCGCGTGACTGAACTCGTGAACGGTGATCGCGACAGTAAATGCGAAGATGATCGCGAACGTTCCGATCACGTCTGGCACAGGTACTCACTCCGGCGCGTAGCAATCATGGCCCGACTTACGTCACTGGCGACAGCCGTGGCGCGCCGCGAATCACGATATGGGCAAACCAAGGGGAAGCGAGTCGCGGTAGGTGTCCGTGACGAGGTGCACTGCCGACCATGGGATGCCCCGTGAACGGAGGGCATCGGCCGACTGGACCCATCGACGCGTGCCATCCTCAAGGACGTAGACACGGTCGTCTGACCCCTTGATAGCACCGCCATTTGGGACGACTAATGGGAGCGTGCGAACCACTTGATCCGGAGCGTCGAACGCGCTCGGGTCGCCGTCAGAGACCCACGAACGTTGCCCGTCGACAATGCGATACATGGCACCCGTTGTGGAACGGATGACCGTGCCTTCTGTAAGTGCCGGCAAGTCTGGACCTGGGGGGATCCTTGACAGTTCAGCTGCATTCACCGAGATCGGCAGGCGAGACCCGAGGCCAAGGCGCGAAAGCGTCACGGGATCGGGGATCCAGCGACGGAAGCCGTCGATCAGGGCGTACACCCTCCCCGTGGTGGTGTCGCGAAGAAGGTCTCCGCCGACTCGATCGGCTGGAGACGAAGAATACCGACGTGAGTTATCACGGAGTGCATAGAGGCGATTGTCCCGCGAACCTGCAAACACGGTTCCGTCAGGTGCAATCGTGATTGGAGAATCGATGGCGTCGAACGCACGATACGTTGCGACGCGTGCACCTGAGCGATTAAAAGCGTAGAGAATTGCGTCGCCAGATCCCACGTAAACGGTGCCAGATTGATCGACCGCTGGCGCAGATACGACAGCGCCGCCAGTTTGGGCTGTCCAAAGCGTATTGCCATCCGGCCCAATCGCCACAACGCGTCCATCGTCGGCGCCAACATACGTGATCCCGTCGGTGCCAACTGCTGGCATCGACCGAATACGCACACCGAGCGACTTTCGCCACATTACTGCGCCGTTGGCCGCATCAATGCGGATGACTTCGGTGTCCACGCCAAGCGTCACCGTCACGTTCTCGCTGACTACAGGCGCCGTAGATGGTGCATAGGGAAGTTCAGTGGCAAACGCCTGATCGCCGTCGGCCGAATACTTCCGTAAACGGTTGTCCATTGTGGCCACGAAAATCGAATTGTCGGATGCAATCGCGGGCGTTCCAATGCTGTCCGCGGGCATCGTCACTGTCCGGTGGAGTGACCCGTCGGGATCGAGACCGATTAGCCGTTGATCGGTAGCGGCGAACCAAACTCGTCCTTCGGCACCGATTGCTACGGGACCGAGGATTTGCCCATACCGCGCGGTAACCCATGCCCCGTCGCCGGTCTTGGCGTTCCACGCCTTCACTCGACCCTTTTGATCTCCCACGATGAGTCGTTCACCGTCTGGCGTCAGCACCGGTCCACTCACCGTTGCTGCACCAAGGGTCGCCTTCCAAAGCTCAGCGCCGGTAGAACTAATCGCCCGGACCACGCCGTCTCGCGAGGCCATGTACGCGGTGCCATCTGTTCCGACGGCGACTGACGCATTCACGTCTTCGTCAGCGGTAACGGAATACTTCAGAATGAAGGACTGAGGGCCAAGGACGGGGAATGCGCCGCTGTGGCCACTATCGCCACGGTATGCGTACACGGCCGGCACGTACGTCGACCCAACGGTGTCGAGGGACGCTACCGACACGGGGGCGAGGGCTGCGGTAACCGCGGTTGCAAGGCTAAGCGAAACGCGGACAGGGTGTGTGTTGCGTCTCAGTGGTGAAGTCTGCGCCATCGGAGGTCTCCCGCTCCCTTACAGAGCACGTCCTCCGTAACTGTCGTGTTCGACACGATGACGCGGAGGGTGTGGGCGTCATGGACGCGGCTACAGGTCGTCCTATCTCGTCCCACCGTGCACATTGTCCCGCGCAGTCCGGCGAACATCAATGCTCGTCGGTTACGGGTTCGTTAATACTTCTCAAGTATCTCGTTTGGGGTCGAAGTGGCGTCGGTTGCCGGCGACGATTGCTTCGTCGAGGATGTCGACGAGGTGTTTCCCCTCTAAGTCTAGGCCGCGATCACGTAAACCCATGTTGATTTGGAGCAAGCACCCTGGGTTAGATGCGACGACGCAGTCCGCGCCGGTTGCGCTGACATGCTCAATCTTTGCCTCGAGGACTTTTGCGCTGGTGTCTGGCTGCAAGATGTTGTAGATGCCCGCACTTCCGCAACACCGTGCGGAGTCACGCATTTCGATGAGCTTTACCCCGGGCACTTGGTTCAGAAGTTCGCGGGGTTGACTACGGATTCGTTGACCGTGGACCAAATGGCAGGCGTCTTGATACGTAATCGTCCGGTCGACCCGCCCCAATTGAGCGGTCAACCCGACGCGTGCCAAGAACTCAGCGATATCTTCGACTTTGCTTACAAAACGACGAGCGCGCGCAGCGTACGCTGGGTCGTGGCGCAAAACATGGTCATACGACTTGATCTGCGCGCCGCATCCGGCTGAGTTGATCACGATCGCGTCGAGTTTGTCGATCCCAAAGGACTCAAAGGCGTCGATGTTCGCCCGCGCCATGGATGCCGCCGAAGATTCGTCGCCCGCATGGGCGGCCAAGGCGCCGCAACAGCGTTGGGCATGCGGGATGACGACGTCGCATCCGTTGGCGGCGAGGACGCGAACGGTGGCGTCGTTCGTGGGCGCAAACGCCAACGGCATGATGCAACCGGACACCATCCCGACGGTGAACCGCCGGGAAGCCGTGGCCGAGACCACTTCAGACGGCGGACTTTCAAAAAACGTGTCGTTGAGGCGCGGTGCCATCCGCTCCATGAGTGCCAGACGCTTTGGAAACAACCCAAGCGACGCCGCCCGCTGAACGATTGCCGGAAACGGCGACTGTTGATACCAGCGCACGAGGCGTCCAATGAGTTCGAGCCGCGCTGGGTGGGGGAATATGTGCCGGAATGCGATCCGAGTAACGACGCGTTGCCGGAGCGACGCGTGCTCCTCCAAGATCGCGTGCCGGGCTGCCTCCATCACTTGACCAAACTGCACGTTCGACGGACAGGCAGTCTCGCACGCTCGGCACACGAGACACTGGTCAAGGTGGTGCTCAACCTCGTCAGTGAGTGGCAAGGTGCCCTCTGAAACCGCCCGGATCAGGTAGAGGCGACCTCGTGGCGAGTCTGGTTCGAGGCCGTTTGCCCGATATGTTGGGCATTCGTTCAGGCAGAGCCCGCAGTGGACACACTTTACGAGTGCTTCATAGTCCTCTTCGCCGATAAAGCCTTGGAGGCCCGGGGATGGAGGAACGTGCGAAAGCGGGTCCCACGGTTCGATTCGAGGGGAATGGACCTCAGTCGCCATGTTGTCTTCTCCCGCAAGGCGAGCACACTAGAGGCCGCCGACGAAGCGTCCAGGGTTGATCGTGCGGGACGGATCAAATTCATCACGGATACGCTTCATGATCCGATAATCGTCACGAACGCGTCCCCACGCATGCTCTGAGGTTTGTAGTTCGGCCGAGGCTGTCTCGGTGACACAAGTTCCCCCGTGCGACTCTGCGATACCGCGCAATTTCGTGAGCGCTGGCCGATCAAGGTCACGCAGTCCTAGGTGTGCAACGCCGATACCGGCACGTGCGACCCACGTTGCGTCCGCAACACCATCGGCGCGGAGTGCTTGCATGACCTCAGCTTGCAGTCGATGAAGCTTGTCTGGAACGACCGAGAACTTGATGCGTGCAGGACGGACGCGGAGCGCCTCAAGTTGGGCACGAAGGTTTACGTGATCTTGGCCGTGGAGCTCATCGACCGCCACCGCTGAGGCTTGGGTAAACGCAACCGTGACCTCACGCAACTGACGCTCGACGGCCGCGGGCCAGCCGCTGCACCAAACCGTGACCGACGTGGTAAACGCCGCAGGCGGGTTGGAATGGTCGGTCGTTACATCGACGGCGCGCAGCGAAAGGTTGGACCGCGCCAATGCGTGCGCTACGCCGTTTGCTGCATCGAGTGAGCGGAATTGTCCAACAACCGATGCCTCTGCTCGTGGGAGCGGATGCACTTTGACGGTGACCTCACAGATCAGACCAAGCGTGCCGAAGGCACCAATGTGCAGTTTATTTAGATCGTAGCCGACTACATTTTTGACGACCCTGCCGCCACTTTTCACGACGTCGCCGTTCGGTAGCGCGGCCGTAATTCCGAGCACAAGGTCCCGAGCACTTCCGTACAGCAGTCGACTTGGACCAGACCGGTTCGTGGCGACGATGCCACCAATTGTCGCATTGGCTTCGACGCCATCAATCGCAAAAAATTGACCAAACGAGTGCAGCGTCGATTGCAGCTTGGAAATAGTTGTACCGGCGCCGACGCTGACGACGAGGTCGGCCGGTTCGTACTCGAGGATTGCTGACATGCCGGACGTCGCGCAAACCAAATGGTACGAGTCTGGCAGACCGCCCATCGCTTGAGCTGTTCCGCTCCCCCACGGTACGACTGAATGACCACCACCCCTGGCGTCGGCCAGCGCCTGCGCTGCCTCCGCGGGCGTCGTGGGGGTCACGGCTGACAGAGGGATTCGTCCGCCAAGGCGATAATGCTCCAAGGTGTGCGCATCGGCAGCGGCCGTTTCCGACGGACGCATTTCGTCGTTCACCTTCCTAGGCCGCTTCGGGGCGAGTTCGAGGGGCGGGAGGAAATATCTTGCCGGGGTTCAAGCGCTCATCTGGATCGAACGCCCGCTTCAGGCAACGCTGCGCGCGGATGTCGGCTTCAGACATAACCCACGGCAAATAGGGCTGCTTTTCGAGACCGACCCCGTGTTCACCAGAGAGCGTGCCCCCGACATCTACGCACTTGCGCAGGATGTCACCACCAGCTCGGACTACCTTTTCGACCTCGCCAGCGACCCGACCGTCAAACACGATGCACGGGTGAAGGTTACCGTCGCCGGCGTGAAAGACGTTTGCGATGGGCAAGCCGTATCGCTCGCTTACGACCGCGACCTCGCGAAGCACTTCAAGCAGCCGGGTTCGTGGGATCACGCCGTCCTGCAGATAGTAGTTCGGCTTGATTTGGCCAAGCGCGCCGAGCGCACCCTTTCGCGCCTTCCAGAGCTGATCGCGCTCCGTCACGTCGCGCGCTGTCCGGATTTCAGAAGCGCCTGACGCGGTCAAAATGGATTCGACGTACGGGACTTGCTCATCCACTCCCTCTCTCAGGCCCTCAAGTTCTACGAGCAAGACCGCCGCGGCATCTGACGGAAGACCTTTGTGGCCCGCTCGCAACAACGCAGAGATGGTCAGGGCATCCATCATTTCAAGTGCGGCCGGGATGATGCCTGCCGCGATGATTTCCGAAGTCGCCCGGCTCGCATCGTCAACGCTGGCAAAACTTGCAAGAAGCGTTCGGACGGCCTCAGCGCTTGGCATGAGGCGAAGACTCGCTTGCGTCACAACCGCAAACGTGCCCTCAGAACCAACAATCGCACCAGTCAAGTCATAGCCCGGCGCATCGGTAGCTCGGTTCGTGTCCGCCAATTCGCCAGTGGTCAGGCTCGTTCCATCAGAAAGTACACATGATAGACCGGCGACGTGATTGGTGGTCACACCGTAGGCAAGGCAGTGCGCACCCCCCGCATTTTCTGCAATGTTGCCACCGATTGAGCATGCGGCCTGACTCGACGGGTCCGGCGCGAAATACAGGCCGTATGCTGCAACGGCACGCGATACGTCGAGATTAATCACCCCCGGCTCGACCAACGCACGCAGGTTCGACGTGTCAAGCTCGACAATCCCACGCATCCGCGAAAACGTGAGTGCGAGACCGCCTTCTGTGAGGACCGCGCCTCCGGACAGTCCCGTGCCAGACCCTCTGGGCACAACTGGGCGACCGTGTTTGGCGGCGATTCGAAGTGCCTTGGCGGCGTCGTCCGCCGTTGCGATCAGCGCGACCGCTTCAGGGTGGCCCACGTCAATGGAACCGTCATACTCGTAAGCGCGCAACCGCTCTGGTCGCCATTGGACCGCGCCGTCGCCGAAAGCTTCCAAGAGTTCCGAGACGAACAGTGAGGGTGACGGTGTCGACTCGGTGCGTACCTGCGGGCGAAAACGAGCCTGCTTCATCTGGGCCCGAGTATACGTTTCGTCCCCACAGGCCTATTTTGTCCCGGTAGCACCGGCGTCAAATGCCGGGGACCATGCTGTGACGACATTGCCCGCAAGCGTTGCGCGTACTCGGTATGCGAGTTGCGATCGTTGAACAGCTAACTGCACATCACGTTTCTCGGGAACTTCCCGGATGTGATCATCGCCGGCGGCGAGTTCGACTGAGAAGCAGGGGGTCTCAACGCGTTTGATCCGCGACGACGCACTTTCTGAGGTCATCGCCTGGACTTCGTACGCAGTCGCCCCGGGAAAGGGGTCCCAGCAGAGCGTCCACGTTGACGACCATGTCACGCGTTCGCCAGTCGTGGGCGTCGCAGTCGTCGCGATTGCGACGCGGAAATTAGATAGCGAACGGCTGTCAACCAACGGCGCGGGCGTTGGGCCAGGTGCCGTCGCTGTGCGATACGCGACCGTCGCACCGGCGCCCGCAGCGAACGCACCGAAACCAAGGACAAAAAGGAGGGCGGTCCGGCGAACCCGCCGAAACCGCCCTTCATCCTTGCTCATGGTGCGTCGCGCAGTGGACTAGCTCACCACTCGACGCGATTAACGTACTTGTTCTCAACCACAATCCAGAGGTCTGGGATCACCGTGCCGGCCGGTTGGTCCGACTGCTGCAGGAGCGCACGTGGGCCGACGTAGCTGTTCTTCCCAATGCGCGAACGGAAGAACACGGCACCATCGCCAAGAACGGTGCCATCACCGATGTCGGTCACGTCATTCCAAGGCGTTGGCCCACCGTGAACAACGACGTGATGTCCGTAGACCACACCGTGTCCCGCGCGCACGTGAGTGTGCTCTAGGGCATGAAACGTGACCTCGTCACCCATCTTTGCGATCGTGCCAACCTCAAACGGGTCGCCTTCGTCGGCGCGAATCGCATCATGGTTGCCCATGACCTTGTCTAGCGTCTCTTTGGTGTCAGCCATGCGCACATCGCCGATGATCCGGTTGCGGAAGTTCGGGTCGCGGGTGCGCACGCCATTCAGGGTCGGCAGCTCCCGGAACGGGTTGAAATCGGCGTTGCCTGCGTCAAAGTTGATGCCTTTCGAGTTTGTCGCATCCTCAGCGTGCATCTTCGCGTACGTGTCTGCAAATGAGGAATTGACATGGATGACGCCTTCCATGAAGTCATGGTCGCCGGCGACGAGCGGCACGGTACGGGCCATTACCTGATCTTGTGAGGTAATGCTGAAACCCGATGGCACTTTCCGCCCGGACGGAATTCGAACTCCTGGTCCGACACGAGCGAGGTGCATGACCATCGTGTCCTTCTCGATGATCGCCCCTTCAACCTCGGCGTTAAACCCAAGGAACGACGGGCACATGTCTGATGCAGCGCCATGGCCTCCGTGGGCGTCCGCGGCAGGAGCGGGGCAATGCCCTTCGGTGCCGAACTTGGTACCACTCTTGACGGTGGCACCGTGGGCAAGGATGACCATGTCGCCCAATTCAATCGCCTCGTCGGAGGCGTCAACGGTCACGTTGTCTTGGACATTCGTGGTGTCGCCAACAATGATCCGCTTGTTTGCGATTAATTTGGCGAACGGGCCGACGTACGCCCGCGGGCTAATCGTCACGTTTTCCGGCTTGGTGATGATCGCGGCACCGTCCACGAAACTGGTATCTGAGCCAGATGCCGCAAACGAAATTGCCGCACCGAGCGAGAAGCAGCCGGTGACGAGCCCGGCAGCGGCAACGCGCCGCCACACTTCGCCGGCGCGCCCCGCTCGCCTTTTCAGGTTTGTGTTGCTCTGGTCCACTGTCGCCTCCGCGTTGTTGTGCTATGCACGTCCGGATCATTCTACCGATGCGTGACCACCGTTGTAATAGAAACGACGAACGGCTCGCCCGCACGTTCGCAGGCGTCCCCCGCCGTCCCATATTCCTCGCGCTTGTGGAAGCGCCTTTGCACTATGGCCCATTCATTGCCCGCCACTCGACTTCGAGGTCATGGCGCCCGGAGTCCGCTGCACCAATTGTGAGCATCGTGTCGGACCCGGCAGTCGTTAGCACCCACGAGTTTCCGATTGACTGGCCGTCGAGGCGTACCGCCGTGGGTGGTTGGTCCGAAGGTAGACGGACGGCAAGCCATCCCTGATTTGGGTGATTGGTCGCATAGGTAATGGCGAGGAGCAGCGCGCCACCTTCCCGTGATACTCGTTGCCCGACCACAAGAAAGCTTCCGTCGCCCTTTTCCGTGGGTATGCGGACGCGAGCTTGGCCAGACAAGCTTCCGAGCCGAGGCGTCACGCTCCACGTCTCGTGCGTCAGTTCCAGACCGAAGAGTCCAAACAGCACGGCCTCGCCGACGGTGCCAGCGGCCGCCGCGTAGTGGCCGCTTCCGGCGGGGCGTCCAACCCCCACGGGGCTGTCTGGATCAACCGTGCGCCACTCTGGAATGTCTTCAGGATGGTCGCTCCAAGCTTTGGCCATCGATGCTAAGTGCACGTACCCTTGATTTGAGTAGCCTCGAGCAAACTCGGCGACGATTTGAGTTCCTGCCCACCAATCCCAAACTGCTCCATTTTGATAGCGTCCAGGTGCCATCTGCGGGCTTCGAAACGCCCCAGGCGGATATGCCGGGAACAGTGCGACGCCCGGAATCGGTGAACGTGCTCGGGTCCGTGCTTGTTCGAGCGCTTCAGTTGCTCGAGCAGTCTGGCCTTCGTCAGCAAGTCCAGCGTAGATGGCGATGGCGTTGGCCACGCTTACGATCTCGTCTTCGTCAAACTCATGGGTGAACGGCGCACGAATCGGGCGCATCCCCGGCGGCGCGCCGAGGACGTGTATGTGCGTTCTGAAGTAGCCACGCGAGTCCGACCAGAGGTGCTCGCGTGTCCGTGAACGCAATTCATCAGCAAGCGTGTTGTAGGTACGTGAGCGGCTCGTCTCGCCGATGGCAGCGCACATAATTGCCATCTCACGGAGCGCGCGATACGTCACCGCTTGGTCGTAGATCGAAGCGGTCCATGCCGTAGGCGGCGCGTCTCCGCCCCAAGTGCCGTCGTCGCCTGACTCGACGTCTCCCCAGTCGGTGGTATGAGGTCGAATAATCAAGCCTGTACTGTCGTCGCGTCGGTGCTCGAGTGTCCAGTTAAGTGCGAGCGCAAGACGGTCAATCAGACTCCGGCCCCGAAGTGGCTTCCGAAGCCATGACGCACCACCATCGGTTCTGAACGCTACGTACGCTGCCCGAATGAGACTTTGTTCTTCGTCGGACGCGACCGACGCCTTTTCGCGTCGCAAGTCGTAATCGATAACGGCGGAGATTGCGCCGTCGCCGGGCCGGCTCGGCCAGGGCAACCGCGGCAGCCTATCGCTCACTGCTAGGTCGGTGTCGGTCTCGTCATATTGGATGGTCAACACTTCTTCGACGACTGAGCGAAGGTGCATTGGCGAAAACGCATACCGTGTGACCGCAGAGAGGTATGCGCTGTCCCGAACGTAGATGGCGTCGTATGCATCGCCGGGACGGAACCCGCAAACCTGACCACTCACTCCGGGGAAGCACTTCCGCATTGCATCGAACGTGGCACTCATGTTTCGCGCCATGAGGCTGACTCGGGGGTCTTCTCGAACCTCCCATGCGGTTGGCGCGTTGGGCGAGAGCCACCAGGAGGATGCAACTGCGTCGCGCGGCGTTCCGGGTGGTCCGTTACCCCTTCCGACCCAAGTTAGTCCCGTGGACTTCACATCGGCTGCAGGCGCCACCAGAAAATCTTCGTCAGCAAAGACTCGCAAATGTCGTTCGCTAGGCGCCGGTGCCGGTGTTGCAACTGGTGTCGAGGACGCAGACGGGGTTAGGCGAAACAGATCGGACGCCGTTGCCGATGAGGTCGGTCCGGTGGTGGGCGTCGCGGTGGTCGTCGGCGTCACGGTCGAGGAGGGGGTAACGCTGCGGGTCGACGTCGGTGACGGAGTGGTGGTCAGTGACGGCGTTTCGGTGGCGGTCTCGGTGGGCGTCGATGACGGTGTGAGCGTCACAGTCGGCGTCGGAGTACGTCGCACGGGTTGCACGGTAATTTGCGCGATGGGCAAGCGCGACGCTGTTGGCGGTGCGGCTCCGAGCAACCAAGCTGGGCGTGCTGGCGTGGAAATAACGGATGCGATGACGCCACCGCGCGTGGGCGTTGTGTCGGGGCCGGCGGTTTGCGATTTAACCGCTGACTGAGCCTCGAGATGCGAGGCACTAACGGACCACGCGTCGTCCGTTTCGTCGCCTTCTAGAGCGGGCGAATCCTGAGGCTCGAGTTTGGTCACCGAGGCGCGGGATTCCTCCGCGCACGGGTCGAGGTCGAAGCTGTTGGCTTGGCTATCCGGGATGTCCCCCTCGGTTTCCAAGGAGGTCACGCACTGATCAGCGGGCGAGGCACGACCTTCACCGGCGAGACCCTGAGCGAACGCAAAGGTGCTGCTAAAAAAGTTGGCCATGGACGCGGCAAGAGCGATGACCACAATGAGGGCAAAGCAGCCGTCCGAGTGCCGTCGAGAATGAATCCGGCGCACAGAACTAGGGTACGGAAGCAGGTAGGCGACAGCGCACCGCAGCGACACTCGGTCGGCTCCACAACGTGACCGATACGATGCGCTCTCGTGACCAGCGTTTGGGAAAGTGCGGCCAATCGCGGCGGGCTGGTTCGGAGTTTCGAGCGTTTGCTCGCCGACCATCTCGTCCTCGTCAATCGGGCTGCGAAAACGATATTCGCGTTGGCACTCCTTTTTCCGTTCGTCTTCGACCTCACTTCCGAGGAGTTTCATGGAGACGAGTCGCATTGGCTTACCTCGTCTCAACTTGCCTTTGAACTTTTCGCGTCGCGAGAATTCAACTCAGATGTCTGGCAAGAGCAGTTTTATTTGTACTCACAACCGCAGGTTGGAAAGTTGGCAATCGGCACATCCTTGGCCGTCGGGGGAATCTACGGCGCGACCGACGTGATTGAATACGACTGGCTGCTCGACCCTGAGGCAAACCGGGATCGCGGCGCGATACCTGCGGCGCACGCGCTGTGGTTTGCGCGCCTGCCGGGGGCAGTTGCGGGATGGGTTGGGGCGTTGGTGCTCTGGTTACTGATCGCTGAGATGGGACATGGGGAAGTCGGTGTGCTCGCGGGGGCGTTACTGGGGTCGGACCCAATATGGCTTGCAAACTCGCGACGGGCCGGGATGGACGCCATTGCAATCTCGTTCGGGCTGATCGCGACGTTTGCGGCGCTGCGCCTTGTCCGGTCGCATCGACCGCTGTGGTGGTTCGCGTTCGGCGGAGCTCTTGGGCTTACCGTCGCGACAAAGTACACCGGGCTATTCGCGGCTGCCGGCGCCGTACTCCCACTATTCGTCGTCCTCATACGACAAAACCCACCGTGGGGCTTCGCGCGGGTGATGGTTCAGGCGCTCGGCGCGCTGTGCATAGCGATTGCGGTCGTGGTCGGGCTGAACCCTTCGCTGTATCGAAATCCTGTCCATGGCTTGACCCGAAGCGTTCAGTTTTTCCAAGACCAGGCCACGGCTATGCGATCGTCGTTCCCCGTGTTTCAGTCTCGGCTCCTTACTGCATTGGAAATCGTTGATCGTGTGATCTGGCCGATTGGAATCCCGGTCATCATAGACACGACGCTTGAACGTGAGCCAGACGATCACATGCGCCACCTGAGCCCCGGTCAGTACGGCACGCCGGTGATCGGGACCGGCATTGCACTTGCGATTATTGCGGTGGGCGTTGCGACACACACGCGGCGTCGCACCGCGCTCTGGAGTCTGGGCCATTTTGGAGTCGTCTGGTTTGCACTCTGTTTCGGTGCGCTTGCTGTGAGTTTGCCAATCTGGTGGGAGCGATGGCACCTCGGACTCGTCCCGGCGACATGCGTCGTTGCTGCTGTTGGTCTAGCGGCCGTGAGCAGGACGGTGATGGTCGCGTCGGGTGTGGCCCAAGTTGTGGCGTCCCTGGCAATTGGCTCGTCGTATCTCAACCACGGCTTTTGGGACTTGCTTTCAACCCCAGTCGGGGCCGGCTTCCATGCAACGATGGCCGGGGCCATCATCGGTTCGGCGTTGATCGCAGCGAAGTTGCCGGAACGTTTGCGGGGAACCCCCGGGTTGGCAAAGTTCTTCGCACGGTATCTGGAAAAGGGCGTCGGCGTAGTCTGGCGCCGAAAGGAAGTTTCATGGCACGGATAACTCGCCCGCTACGGGTTGGAATCATCGGCACTGGTGGGATTGCAGGGCAGCACATTGACGGGTACAAGAAGGCCGAGAACGTCGAGCTGGTCGCCGCGTGCGACGTCATTGAGTCTCGCGCAATCGGGATGAAAGAGAAGCACGGCTTCGAAACGCACTTCACCTCATGGGAAGAGATGATTAAGCACGCGGACCTCGACGCCGTGAGCGTGTGCACTCCGCCATTTGCACATCTCGAGCCAACGATTGGCGCGTTGGAGGCTGGTTTGCATGTCCTCTGCGAGAAGCCGATGGCTCTGGATTCCGTGCAAGCCCAGACCATGGTTGACACGTGGCACAAGGTACGGGAGTCGAAGGGCAACCTGTTTTCCATCGGGTTTCAGAGCCGGTACGGCAAAAATGCACAACAACTCAAGCGGTTCATAGACGCTGGTGAACTCGGAGACGTCTACTACGTCCGTGCTGCGTACCTCCGCCGACGGGGTGTCCCGGCCTGGGGCGTATTCACCAGCAAGGCACTGAATGGCGGCGGGCCCATGATTGATGTCGGCGTTCACGTTCTGGACCTGTCGATGTGGCTCATGGGCCATCCGAAAATCAAAAGCGTGTACGGCGCGAGTTTCCGCAAGTTCGGAAACAGGGCCAACGTGTTCAATCCTTGGGGAGCTTGGGACCCGGCGAAGTACGACGTCGAGGACTCGGCGTTCGCGATGATCCGTTTCGAAAATGGCGCGGCGCTTCAACTTGAGGTGTCGTGGGCGTTGAACCTGCCGAAGAGCGTGACCGAGACCCTCATCTGTGGGACCGAAGGCGGCGCGCAACTTGAGCCGCTGACACTGTTCCAAGAGAAGCACGGCACCATCATTGACGTCGCCGTTCCAGAGAAAGTGACGGAGGGGCAGGACGCCGCACGTCAACCAAACCATCACGCACAGATGATCGGATGGATTGAGTCGATACGGAGCGGTGCCCAACCGCTCGTCTTGCCTGAGCAGGCGCTTCAGGTCAGCAAGATTGTGGATGCAATCTACGAGTCAAACGAGTCGGGAGCGTCGGTCGCGTTCTAGGGCGTCACAACGCGTGGACGAGTCTGCCCCTCTCGCGCAGACGCGGGAGAGGGGCAGTGTTTCACGAAGAGGTCTCGGAATCTCCGAGGAATCTCACTCGGTCGTTATTTGGCGAGCGCCCATGCATCATCGAGCGCTTTTTGAACGACCGTGTTGTTCTCCGAGAGCGTCTGCGTCGATGACTTCGCGAGGGAGACCGCCTCGAGTTGTGATTTCTTGACCCCATCCCAAAGATATTGAGCCGCGATGGAGAGTTCCCGAAAACGTGTGTACTGCATCAGGTTGACGGCCGACTCAGGCACCTTATCGACGTCTGCTATGCCGGTCTTATATTTTGCAAACATCTTTTTGTCAAACTCGGGTTGACCAGACATCGGCGGGACGAAGACGCCCCCAGAGCCTTTGGCTCGAACTTCGTCACCTGCAAATCCCGCAGCAAAGCCGTCTTCGCTCGCAAGCCACTTCACGAACTCCCACGTTGTATCTTGCTCCTTCGAGTCGCGAACTATCGCGAAACTAAAGCCGCCAGACCACGTCATCGGTTTGTCGCCGGCCTTCTTCGAAGGGGGTTGTGCCGCACCAAACTTCATATCTGGCCGGAATCTGGCAATCGTCGAAATAAAGTTATTTGTTTGGTACACCATGGCAAGTTGTCCGGTTAGAAACGCCTGTTGTGCGTCTTTGCCCCAACTTTCGCGATAGGCCTTCAGCGAGTCCCATGTTCCAATGTCCTTCATGGTTGTCGCCATGAATTCCAAGCCTTCTTGATTGGGGCCGAGTGTCAATGTCGACTTCTTGCCATCGGCGGTCTGGAACGACCCACCCGCCTGCCATGCAAAGATGTGGAAGTGCGACTGTCCTTCTTCGGTGTGGAACCCGATTCGCTCGAACCCGGCGGCGTTGCGCTTGGTCAGACGGACCGCGGCTTGCCGTAGGTCGTCCCAAGTGCCGGGCGCCTTCTCTGGGTCGAGGCCGGCGTCGCGGAACAGGTCCTTGTTCCAGTAGAGCAGGCGGCAATCCGTGCTGCGCGGGATGCCGTACAGCTTTTTGTCTAAACCCATCGCTTCATCGACCGTTGCCGGAACGAAGCGCTTCATGTCGTACTTATCTCGCTTTACATAATCATCAAGCGATGCAAATGCCTTGCGGTTGGCATAGGTTGCGACCTGAAAGCGGTCAAAGTCGAGTCCGTTGGGGGCGGTTCCAGACGCCATTGCAGCAACAAACTTCTCAAGCGCCTCAAGTCCTTGGCCGGTCGCTGCGTTCGCACCGTACTTGACGACGAGGTTTGGGAACTTTTGGTTCCACGCTGCGACTTGGTCCATGCGCTGATTGTTGCCGGTCGCTGGCGGGGCATCTCCCCACCATTCAAGCTGGACCGGTTTACGGTCTTTGAGGGGGACTGATGCACCCATACCTCCGGTGGTGTTATCGCCACACGCGACAACCATCGCGCCTACGAATCCCCCGGAGGTTCCCACTAGAACACGACGGCGCGTCGCGGCACCCTCGGTGCCGGCCTCACCCATAGCCATGTGCCAACTCCCATGCCGTTTGGCATGCCCGACGCCCCGACCAGAAGGGGCGTACCCCGGGAGAGAGTAAGCCCAGTACGTTTCGCGGTCAAACTGATATCCGCGCCGCGGGGTTACGCAGTGAGAAGCGTGCGCAAGTGGTCGTGATCGACGCGAGGCCCGATATGCGCTACGTGGAGCGTGCCAGGGGCTAGCAGCTGGTTCGCAACACGCAGTATGTCGTCCGCGGAGACGGAGTCGATGCTCTCGAGTACATCGTCCGGAGTCCGCTCCTCAATCCCGAGTAGCGCGGGGTTCGACCACCAAGAAGCCACCGACGACGAGTCCTCGAGGCTTAGCAAGGTGCGTCCGCGTAGGTACGCCTTGACCTTTCGCAACTCTTGCGCCGGTACGAGGGTTTCCCGCAACTTGGCGATCTCCGCGATGATTGCCTCGACCGCCTCGACCGTACGCTCTGGTTCAACTCCGGCAGCGATTGCGATCGCTCCGGTGTCGTGGAAGCTCACGAGATACGAGGCGATGTCGTAGGTGAGTCCACGTCGCTCACGGACCTCAAGGAAAAGCCGACTACTCATGCCGTCGCCGAGCACTGAGTTCAGGACTCGGAGTACGTATCGATCGGGATGCCCACGCGGAAGTCCGTACGCGGCAATGGCCAAATACGCTTGCTCGGTTGGGCGCGTCTCCGTCACCACGCGAGGCGGGCCGCCGACACCATGAGCGGGAACCCAGGCCGGCGGCGGCCCGCCCGTCTGTCCTAAGCGGTCGTTTGCGAGCGAGATCACATGGTCCGGGTCAGCGTCGCCGGCGATCGAAAGCACCGCATTGGACAACCCGTGCGTTCGGCGAAGATATCGGGCCAAACTGGCCGGCGTTTGCGCGTTGACCGTTGCCGATGTACCTGCGATCTCGCGACCGAGTGGTTGGTCTGGCCAGAGCGTTTCAGAGAGCAGTTGGTGCACCCACTCCCCGGGCGAGTCTTGAGCAAGGCCGAGCTCTTCGATCACGACCTTTTTTTCTTTTTCAAGTTCGTCGTCGTCGAGCCTCGGGGATGTCGCCATATCTGCCAGGAGGTCGACAGCAAGGTCGAGGTGTTCGCTCGCAACTTTTGCCCAATACGTGGTGACCTCTTTTTCAGTACCCGCATTGAGAATTCCACCGACTCCTTCAATTGTTTCAGAAATGAGCTGAGCGGTGGGATATCTCGCGGTGCCCTTGAATAACATGTGCTCGACAAGGTGTGCAATACCTTGTTCACTGGCGTCTTCGTAGCGCGAGCCTGTGGCAAAGCCGAGACTGACGGTCACGGACCGTGCATGGCTCATCGGTGCGACACGTATTCGCAATCCGTTTGGCATGGTCGTCGCGATGACTGGTGCCGAGTGAGAACTCGTCAGCCCGCTTGAGCCTGCATTTGCACGTGACATGACGCTCATCGTCTCAGTATACGGACGCGAAAAGCGTCAGCGAACCCCGAACACCGCAGTCGGGATTCACGCTATGCTGGCAGAACGCCGGGCGTGCGGTCGAGGATGGCTTGAAGGGTTGGACCGAGACTGTCCAGGGCATCGCTCGACGACATTTCCCCCGCTTCCCACGCCCGAAGACCATTGCCAATCGCGGTGCGCGCTTCGGTACCTGCGGGTCCGTCGAGAACGGAATCAAGTGGAGCCGCGCGTCGGACAGCGCCGAGTATCAGCGACTCGACGGCCGAGACCCGACGAACGGTTGGCGTAGCGGTCACCGTCCGAGCTTCGCCATCACGGGGCAACGACGACGTGACTGCTGAAACGGCAAAAAGAGCGCCAATCGAGTCTTGCTTGGAGTCAAGGTTGGTGACGCCGCGCACGAGTTCAGCAACGGCGTGTGCTTGCGACGCGCGCCATGCCGGTACAAGTCGCTCTGCACGCGCAAGTCGTCCGTCCTCGACCAGCAACCGCATGAGGCGCCACGCGCTATCGCGGCGGTCTGTGCGCCGCGTGATGGTCGCCAAGATAGGCTCGACATCAGCGACAGATGCCGCGCCACGCGGAAGGGGCATCAGCAGGGTGGACGCGAACTCGGGGGCCTGTTCGGTCTCGATGGACGTAGCTGCTGCGCGTCCCGCGCGCATCAGTCCTGGCCCACCAACACCGAGGGCGACCGATGCTGGTCCACGCATGATGCCTGGCGTAGGAATGGGCGCCGCAGTGGGCATGCCCCGACGCACGATTGGTGTGGGCGCTGCGTCGGCGCGTCGACCCAGCGTTCCAATCTCACGACGTAGCGTGTCGAACCGGCTAAGCGCCTCGACGATCGGTTCTCGGTCGGCAAGTGCAATACGCCCGCGGTCGTCGCCCCATCGGGCGCGCCAAGTGGCAGGCAACGAACGAATGGTGCCGAAGCGTTCAAGGGCAATCGCCCCTGACCGGCGTCCTTCTGAGGCTGCGACCGCCATTGCCTCGGCGAATTCTGCCCAAGACCAACCGTTAGCCTGACGATCAACGTCGGACACCATAGTGTGCGTTGTGTTTGGCACGCCAACTTGCGGAAATCTGCTGCGATCAAGGGCCACACCAATCTCAGCGCCGGTCCAGGCGTACGGCAGGCCCCAAAGGTCGCCGCCTGCCTCCAGCGCCCGATACGCCCCCGCATCAAATTGATCTATTTGCAGATGGTCACGTCGAACGAGGTCGGTGACCGGAGACGCCACAGGGATGCGCCGAACCTCGCACCCCAGAAGCCCTGTGACGACGTCGGGGCTCACCCCGGCGGCGATGAGCTGCCCAAGCCAGACAGACCTTTCAACACCAGGCTCAGGGACCACGATCCGAACCATCGCGCCTGGTTCACCGGAATCTCTGGGGAGTGCGCGCGGAAGTGTGGATGCACTCGCGCCGAGCCTACTCCCTGGCGCCCAAGTGATCTCCCCAACTGATGCTGTCCGGGTTGGGGCGATTGCCGGCAGGGGACCTTCAACCGCCGTACCGGCTGAAGAAGGCAAGTTGCGGGCCAGATACGCGAGACCAGCGGCGATGGCGACTCCGAGCGGGGCCATAATCACCGCCCGTCGCGACTGACGGCCACGTGGTGACTGCCTACCCATACGGATAATTCCGCGTGGCGGCGGCTCAATGTCACGCGTCCAAGGCATCTCGCGTGTGCCACCCTATCGGGGCGCCAACCCTATCGACGAAAGGGTTACCCGTTCTGTCCCGGAAGTTCAGAATCAGTGTCTGCGCTCGACCCAAACTACCGGCGACCCAAGGATACCAATCGACACCGCTGAATTCGCCGTCGGCTCCACAGCGCGCTGCACCCGAGGTAGGTGCCACCGATTTGCGCGACGAGCCAACTATTGAGCAGACTGGCGCCGATCAGGATGTTGACCCACGACGAAGTCCTCACCGCAATCGGGCTTCTCGGTGCACTTTGGGCGGTTATCTCGGATATCAAGCGTGGGCGCATAACGAATCGAAACGTCGGCACGATTGCGGTCCTCGGTCTCGCCGCACGGCTTGCGGGCGGGGGATGGGCGTCGGTGTGGTGGGGCCTCCTCGGCGCGTTCGTGTGTTCGGCGGCCGTCGCACTTCCTTATCGGTGGGCACGACTTGGTGGAGGTGACGCCAAGCTAGTTGTCGCGCTCGGCAGCCTGATTGGACCTGTTGCTTCCGTATATATGGTGGCGTTTGCGACGGCACTGGGCGCGCTTCACGCCCTTCAGGCATTGCGAAGCCAATCTCATCGTTCGACTGCACCCGTCGCGATTCGCCTCGCGCCGGCAATTTGCTTCGCCGCTGCAGTCGGTGCAGTTGTCGGCTCGGAGATCTGAGCCAACCTACTGGCCGCCACCGGTCGGTCGGAACCCGTGGCCGCCGAACTCGTGGCGGAGCGCGGCAAGAACACGTGCCCCAAAGCTGTCAGACTGGCGAGAGCGAAACCGAGTCATCAATGCGTTGGTGATTGCCATCGCCGGGACGTCTTCCTCAATTGCCGTCAACACCGTCCATCGGCCCTCACCGGTGTCCTCGACGTACCCGCTGACGCCCGAAAGCTCTGGGTCACGCCGAAAGGCTCGACCCGAAAGCTCAAGGAGCCACGACCGGATTACGCTCCCCTCTTGCCATAACTCTGCGAGGCCTGCCAAGTCAAATTCGAATCCGTAGCGCTCGGCACTCTCCAGGATTTCGAACCCTTCGGCGTACGCCTGCATCAGGGCGTATTCGATGCCATTGTGGACCATCTTGGTGAAGTGTCCGGCGCCGTGTCCGCCCACATGCCGGTAGCCACCGGTCGGTGCCAATGTACGGAACAGGGGTTCGCAGTGCGCAAAGGTCTGTGGGTCGGTTCCAATCATCAGGCAATAGCCGCGTTCGAGCCCCCAAACGCCACCGCTTGTACCGCAATCGACATAGTTCATTCCGACGGATTCGACACGCTTTGCACGTTCGATGCTCTGCTTGAAGTAAGAGTTGCCGCCGTCAATGAGGATGTCGCCATGGGTGCCCACAGCGAGCGCCGCGTCGATTGTCGAGTCAACTGCATCACCCTGAGGGACCATCATCCAAAAGACCCGCGGTTCGGTAAGTGCGTTCGCTACATCGGCTAACGTCTCGGCGGCCATGACGCCTTGCCCAAGTTCCTCTGCCAACGCAGTAGCGGCGCCGGGCACGAGGTCAAACACGATGGCCGAATGGCCGTCGCGAACAAGGCGGCGCACCATGTTGGCGCCCATCCGCCCGAGGCCGACAAATCCAACCTGCATCTGTGTCACCCCTCTTACGCAAAGTTCATTTCGCAAGTTCGGCCGCTGAGAGACCGCTCGGTCGCAGCGTTCTACCCCCGTCGATCAGGTCACGAGTCAACACAAGATGCCCAGCGTGTGGCGAATCGAAGCCATGCTGAACTGGCTGGGGCTAGGCATTGGCGAGCCGGAGAATGTCATCGACCGCTGCAGCCGGGTTTCGTTCGGGCACGCGGATCCGAACAACAGGACGATTAAGGCCTCGCAACGCCTCAAAGTCGCCAATTGCTTGCGCTGCGACCAATTGGCCAAAGCCGAACCATTCACCTGAAATCGGCGGCTCGGAAGGATCTGGACGGTCAACGAGTTGGATGCACAGGCCGACTGGACCGCCCTTATGTAGTTGGCCGGTTGAATGCAGAAAGCGCGGACCGTAGCCGATGGTCACGGGGCGCAACGTTTGAGATCGTAGGCGACCTCGCAGGCTGGCAAGCGATGAGTTCAACTCCTCAGTTGGTTGCAGGTACGCCTGCACGGCGATGTAGCCGGCCTGATCCACCGCCGAGATTGCCGTGGCGAGCGCGGCCGATGAGCTGCCAACGTTGACGTCCTCGGGATAGGTCAAGGTGCGTGTGGCCGCTGCTTCACTGAGGACGCGCCGAGTTTCGACCTTTGCACGCTCGACGTCGGGCTGATCGAACGGTTCGATTTTCAACTTCGCGGCGGCCACTGTCGTTGCAAATTCCCAAATGAAGAACAGCCACCCAAGATCACTCGGGTTTTGGGCCGCAAGTCGGAGCACTGGCGTGCCGGACGCGGCGATGGCGTCGAGCGCTGGATCGAGCCCCCCTGACGACTCGAGCGCGCCGTCGGTGCGTCCATGGCGTGGGTCAATCGCGACGATCACTCGATCAGATCCGTATCGATGTGGCTCTGCGAGTGGCTCGCTCGCAATCGGCAGGATTCCCCGACCACCTTTCCCCAGGCTCTCGGCGATAAGTTGTTCGACCCAAGCGCCGAACCCGTGAAACGGCGCAGGGCAAATGAGCGTGAGTTTGTTCCGGCCGACGGCGGCGTTCTCTGCCAGAAACTCGCCGAGACGAGCACCTGGGTTCGAACTCACCTCAGCGATTTGGCAGCGTTCCATTGCTGCTTCGGCACCGATGAGGATGGCGTCGACGTCGTAGCCGGCCAACGCCGCTGGCACGAGGCCGAAGAAGGAAAGCGCTGAGTACCGCCCCCCGATGTCTGGTGGGTTGACAAACGTCCGCCGATACCCGTCCTTCGCGGCGATATCCCCAAGTTGAGAGCCAGGGTCGGTGATTGCGACGAACGCGTCCTGAGCGGCTTGGGCGCCAGACGATGTCACGGCGTCATCCCAAAAGTGCTGCTGAAAACATCGAGGCTCCGTGGTGGTCCCAGACTTTGATGCGACGACGAACACGCTTGAGGCCGGTGGGTGAGATGTTCTCATCGCGACCACGGCGCCGGGGTGCGTCGAGTCGAGGATGCTGACGCGAAGACCGTCCCGTTGCACCCCGAAGGCATCGCGCATGACATCGGCCGCGAGCGAACTTCCGCCCATGCCGAGTAACACTGCATGGGTCTTTCCGTTCGCGACGAGCGACTGTCGGAACTTCGTCAGCGAACTGATCTGGGTTCGCATTTTTGTCGCGACATCAAGCCACCCGTATCGGTCACGCAGGAGCGGTTCGAGGGCGGTCGGCGCGCCGAAAATCGACGCATCACGTCGCCAGATTGCCTCAATAATCGAAGCGAGACGGGTCGTTTCTCGTTGGTTTGCCATGGGTGGGAGGATATCTGGCGAAGGCGGCGTGGTTTCTGTGTCGCCTTCGTCGCGTAGCGAGTGTCACAAACGACGGGAGCGGCGGTGTCAATAAGATGATGGCAGTGAACGTCGCGGCTGGCACTCCGATGTCGGCCCATGGACGCCAAGACATCACGATTGACACTCGGCCCGATACGCCACAGGCTGATCAAACTGACGCGGACGCACTGCGTCGGATAGCCGCGCGAGACGACGACGCCCTTCGTGACGTCTTCACTCGGCACTGGACGATGGTCGCTCGGGCTGCATTCCGGATCACTGGAGACGAGGAGGCCGCTCGCGATGCCGCGCAAGAGGCGTTTATCCGCCTCTTTCGGAACCCTCCGGCGCCAGAGGTCTCGCTACGCGCATGGTTGTGTCGGACCGCTGCGAATTGCGCGTCGAACGACGTGCGGTCGGGTCGACGGCGGGCGGTTCGGGAGGCACGTCGCATAGATGCAGGCACGAGTGCATTCGCACCCGACGGGATTGCCGCCGCCAATCTTCGTGCGGAGCAAGCCTTGGTTCGTGACGTGTTGAAGGCCCTGCCCGAGCGAGCGCGTGAATTACTTGTCCTCCGTGCTGAAGGCTTTCGATATCACGAAATTGCCACCGCTCTCGGTGTTGCGCCCGGTTCAGTGGGCACGCTGTTGACTCGAGCTGAGCGTTCGTTCCGCGAGCAATATGAAGCGCGTCGCGGTGGCGCATAACGTAACACCGCGCCACGGTTCTGAATACAGCTTGATTCCACGTACCCTTCGCATCTGGCAGAAACAGTGATCGAAGATCTAACAAACTAGTCAGTAGAGACGTGCGAGGCAATGACAATGGCAATGATGGCAACCCACAGAGATCGTTGTGACTGGGCACTTGACGATGGGGTTCTCCGTGCGATCGCCGACGGAGAAGGCGCTGAAGGGTGGCGCCCTGAGGTCGACGCACATGTACGCCAGTGTGAGACCTGTCGTGACCGGTCGCAAGCGATCCGGTTGACTGGTGCGATCGTCCACGGGCGATTGGTTACTGGTATTCCTGCCGAAGGGGTGACGATTCGCCCTCCGACCTTCGAGGCCGTGCACCGCGCGTCCTTACTTCCTTGGTACATGCGTGTGGTGGCGCCGAGCCGGCCTCGAGAGTCTTCATCTCGGTCATGGGTAGTCAAACTCGGCGCGGCCGCCGCTGCGGTCGCGCTCGCTGCATCGGCCCCGACCATGTCGTCGTTTGCAGACGGAGCATTGCAGTCATTTCGTGTGCAAAGAGTGCAACCAATTACGGTCGACGCGGACGCCCTGAGGAGCCGCCTATCGGGATTGTCCATAGATGAAGCGAAACTAAGGGAAGCTCTGAGGTACCGCGGACCTGAGAAGCCAACCATCACCATTACGTCCCAAGTGGACGCCGCCGCTCGTTCTGGGCTGATAATCCGGCTTCCAAAATCGGTACCGTCGGTGCTTGCATCCAGGCCGGCGCGGTTTGTTGTCGCGTCAGGTTGGTCGGCGGAGATGACGTTGGATGGGCCACGTCTGATCCAGATCGCAAAGGATGCGAAGGTGACTGACGCCGCGGTTCTTGCGCGAATCGGCGCGCTCGACGGTGCGGCAATTAAGATCGATGGGTCTCCGGCAGTGGTTGCAGTCTGGGGCGACTTAGACATTCCGACGCAAGTTCCGTCAGCGAATGCGGCCGTGGCGGCTACGCCACCGCCAGTGCGCGGGCCTGTCCTTGTCATTGGCCAGATGAAGTCGCCGGTGGTGAATGTACCGGCGTCGGTTGATGTTGCTGGTCTGCGTGATTCGTTGATTGCTTCCGGCGCGGTTCCACCCGAACTTGTGCAGGCGTTTAGCGCAATCAAGGATTGGCGCACGACACTACCGGTACCGTCCGGCGGCACAAACGGTTTGCGGCAGCTCACGGTGGACGGGGTATCAGCGACGGTTTCGAACCGCTCGCACGATGGAAAGACGATCACTTCGATCGTCTGGGTCCGTGACGGTGTCATATACGGCGCGGTGAGTGACCTGCCTGAATCGGACGTTCTTGTTGTCGCCCGCTCACTACCGACCGTGAAATCCTGAATGACAAGGTTTGCCGTGGAGGTGACCGACCTAACCAAGAGGTTCGGTCGAAAGGCGGCCGTTGACGGCATCACCTTTCAGGTTGCTGAAGGCACAACGTTTGCCCTGCTTGGACCGAACGGCGCAGGGAAGTCAACAACCGTCAAAATGCTGCTTGGTTTGGTC
This sequence comes from uncultured Thermoflexus sp., assembly GCA_964343985.1. Lineage (GTDB taxonomy): Bacteria > Chloroflexota > UBA11872 > UBA12225 > UBA12225 > CAILQO01. The sequence continues at coordinate 1,994 of CAYFLJ010000003.1, read as the reverse complement.
CGCCCGACCAGTGGTGACGTTCGAGTGTTCGGCGGCGCGCCTGATCTTCCCTCTACCAGACGTCAGGTTGGATACATTCCCGAGCAGTTTCGCTTTCCAGAATGGCTTCACGCGTCTGACTTCGTTGGGCTTCACGCGTCTCTGGCGGGGGTTGGCGCACACGAGAGGGATGACAGTGTGATCGCGGCGCTCGACATGGTTGGGCTTGCTCATCGAAAGAACGATGTTCTCGGCACGTTTTCTAAGGGCATGTTGCAACGGGTCGGAATCGCTCAAGCGCTCGTCGGTAGGCCTCGGCTCGTCGTGCTCGACGAGCCAACGTCAGCCCTCGACCCGATTGGACGCCGTGACGTCAGGGAACTTGTGCTCCGGTTACGTTCTCAAGGTGTCACCGTTGTCCTCAATTCCCACCTCCTCGGCGAAGTTGAACGCACGTGTGATCACGTCGTGATCTTGGACCGTGGGCGGGTCGTCGAAGCAGGCCCGATGTCCCGCCTGATTGGTGCAAACATCACGCTCGAAGTTCGGGCATCGAATGTGGGAGTGTCACTCGCTGAATCGTTGACTTCTCGCTGGACAGAAGTGATGCCTCCCACGCGAGAGGGGGATGCAGTCACACTGTTTCTCGCCATTCAAGATGAGCGCGAAGTTTCTGAGGTGGCGCAACGCCTTCACGAAGGAAGCGCTGTCATTCTTGCCCTTATCCCGCGACGACGTACACTTGAGGAACTCTTTGTCTCGCACGTGCTGACCGACGAGTCCGGTCAGTTGCGGAGCGCGGCGTGAATGCGCTGCGGGTTGCCGGGCTGACTTGGCAAGAAGCGCGTCGGGCGCGCGCATTGCTCGCGGGAGTTGTTCTCACCGCGATTTTTCTGGGGCTTTACGGCTGGGGCATCCACGCGGCTGCTGCCGAGATATCGAAGTCGCGATTGGCCGGTCAAGCATCTGTGGCCGCGCGAATGAATGTCGACCTGATGCCCGTGATCTGGGGGCAAGCGCTTAGCGCCGGGCTTTACGGTGTCGCGGGAATTGGCGCGCTGCTCGCGATCTTCCTAGGCGCGCCGGCGATTGCACGAGACATCGAGAACGGCACGTTGCAACTGCTCGCGTCGCGGCCGTTGGGTCGGTGGGAAATCGTTGCGGGAAAGTGGCTCGGCGGTTGCGCTCTATTGGGATCATACGCGGTTTTCTCAGGCGGGTTCACTTGCGCCCTGACATGGTGGGCCACCGGGTATCTTCCCGCGAACCCGTTGTTGGTCGTCGTTGCGCTGGCAATGCAGTCGATTGTGCTGCACTCGTTAACGATCGCATTGAGCAGTGCGCTGCCAACAATCGCTGCTGGAGTTGTGGCAGTAATCCTGCACGGGATAATCGTTGTCGCCGGATTTGGAGAACGCATTGGGGTTCTCATTGATAGCCAAACGCTGAAGCGAACTGGACTTATTGCGAGCGTGATACTGCCGAGCGACGTTGCGTGGCAGCTCGCAGCGAGTGAGGCTCAGCCGCCCAATCCGTTGTCGGCAACCGGCACGCTAGTGCCGATGGGGCCTTTTGACGTGTTGAGCGCTCCCCATCCCGCGTTCGTGTTGTACGCCGTAGCGTACGCGGTGGCGGCGCTTGCACTTGCCGGTCGAAACTTGGCGTCTCGCGATCTTTAGGCGTACGTGTCCCAACTGGGATAGGTCTATTTCCCAGTCGGCAAGCGTGTCGCCTCGCTGATGATGCGCGCGTCTACGGTGCGACCGGTAGCCCGGTCAAGCCGTACGTCTCTGGCTGTCCGGTCATGAGGTTTGCGTTCTGGAGTGCCTGGCCGGCCGCACCCTTCCCAAGGTTATCGATTGCGCCGACACAGATCACGTGCCCGGTCGATTGATTAATCGCGTAGCCAACGAAGCAGAGGTTTGATCCGCTTGCCCATGTACTTCTCGGACCGCGCCCGTTCGATGGCGCGTACACGCGTATGAACGGTTCTCCCGCGTAGTGGGCACGAGCGA
>CAYFLJ010000002.1:0-59828 GCA_964343985.1 uncultured Thermoflexus sp. | reverse complement strand
ATTGTGGATGGAACGGATCGTGCCCCGATGATGCACGCTGTGGAGGTTCCAAGGCCGAATGGCAACACGAGCCGCCTGGTCGAGTGGCTACGCGATACGCGCTGAACGCTGGGTCCGGCGTACTCCCGTCTGGTGTTGCTGGTGCTTAACGTTGCTGTCTATCAGAAGTGCACAGGAAGGAACGCTCACTGGTGCGTCGCACCGTTCGTCGACAACCCGCCAGTCGGTAGCTGTGCCGCGAAGTGATGGGCGTCTGAAACCTAAGCTTCGACGTGTAGGGGCGGTGCCAAACCATGCAAATCACCTGTCTTGCATAGTCCGTTGACCGTCGTGATAGGGGAGGGCTGTGGCCGGGGTCCACCTGCACGCGCAAGCAACGCATCTGTGGGAGTGGCAGCGCCGCACCCGATCGGGCCCGTAGGTATCTCCACTGTTGTGCGTACCGCCGCGTGCGGGCCGGGATCCCACTTCGGCGCACGGAGAGGTAGTCCATGACTAGGCGCCTCCTTCGGGAGTCCAACGCGCCCGACGCATGAAGCAGATGCGGTCAAGGAAGTGGTTCGTCAGGAAGTATGGGCCGTCGGCGCGAAATCGAACGATCACGCCCCGCTAGTCAGGATTCACCAACATACGGTTTGACACGGAAGTCGAGCGGCCGACATACTCGACTATGGGTCCGGCCACGGTACCCACAAACCGAAAAGTTTTGGCAACGACCGGGACAAGTACGTCGCAGTCGGTTTCCCCCTAGAGAGCCGAGGCAGGTGAGAGCTCGGCGGGAACCTCGCGATGGAATGGCCCCGCGAGCCGAACGGCGAACGGCGTTCCACGCCCACTAGCCAATCCGGGTCAACCCCCGTTACCACGGTTTGCCGGGCGAAGTGTCTTGTTGCGTGCTTGACACTGTTCGGAATGAGTGAGGTCGCTCCCATAGCAGTGGGGCGCCCTAAGTCGGGGTGGCACCGCGGGACGTCGGAAACGGCGCTCGTCCCCAACGGACGAGTTTGTTGTAATTGACTGACGCCCGAAGTGAGGATGCCGCCGCCGATGTATCCGACGTTTCCCGCCCGCCGGGTCGCGCGATGACCACGCCTTCCCCCATGGGCGTCACACCAACTCTTGACGCTGCGCGCGCTTGGGCATCGCACGGGAACTTGATCCCGGTCTATCGTGACTACCTCGCTGACATGGAAACGCCCGTGTCGGTGTACGAAAAGGTCGCCAAGGGCACACATAGTTTTCTTCTGGAGAGCGTAGAGGGCGGTGAACGTCTCGCGCGCTACTCGTTCATCGGTACCGAACCTCGTCTGGTCGCGTCATTACGCGATGGAATTGCACACGTTACACACGCCGACGGCACGCGAGAGACCGCGTCCTTTGTCGACCCACTTGTGTATGTGCGAGACTTGCTTGCACCGTTCCAACCAGTTGCATTACCAGATATGCCGCGCTTTGTTGGAGGCGTCGTTGGGTATTTGGCGTACGAGTGCGCGCGATACTTTGAACGACTTCCTGTCCCAGAACGCGACGACCTCCAATTGCCTGACGCCGTCCTAATGTTGGCGGATTCACTTGTCGTCTTCGACCACGTACGGCATCGCATGCGCGTCTTGGCGCATGCCGATGTGCGCGCTCATCGGGGCGATGTCGAGGCGGCGTGGCGCGAAGCGATTGCTCGGGTCGACGCGCTAGCTTCACGGCTTGAGGTCCCTGCGTCACCACGCGCGCACCGTGCACCACTCGCCGTCGTCGGTGGTCGCGGACCAGCCATCTCATCGGTGCCAGATGGCGTGTCAAGCACCTTCTCGCGCGCCGCCTATGAGGCGGCGGTCGAACACGCGCGCCACTACGTTTCCGCCGGTGACTTGATCCAAGTCGTGCCTAGTCAGCGTCTTAGCCGACGGGTCGATGCACCTCCGCTCACGGTCTATCGAGCCCTCCGGGCCGTAAACCCGTCGCCGTACATGTACTTTTTAGATCTCGGCGACATGCAAATCGCCGGTGCGTCCCCAGAGATGCTCGTTCAGGTAGAAGACGGCATCGTACGCACTCGACCCATCGCTGGCACCAGACCACGTGGTGCCGACCAATTCAGTGACGACGCCAACGCCGCCGACCTCTTGTCCGATGAGAAGGAGTGTGCTGAACACGTCATGCTTGTCGATCTTGGTCGGAATGACATCGGACGAATATCTGCGACTGGAAGCGTCCGAGTGACCGACTTGATGGTGATCGAACGCTACTCGCACGTCATGCACATTGTGAGCCAAGTAGAGGGGCAGTTGCGCGAGGATTGCGACGCATATGACGCCCTGCGCGCGTGCTTTCCGGCGGGGACCGTCTCTGGTGCCCCAAAAATCCGTGCCATGGAGGTCATCGCTGAACTTGAACCGTGTCGGCGGGGCACCTACGCCGGATGCGTCGGCTACTTCTCGTTCGACGGCAATCTTGACACCGCAATCACCATCCGAACGATGGTTCTCAAAGACGGCGTTGCACATGTGCAGTCAGGCGGAGGCGTCGTGTACGACTCCTCGCCGGCTGCGGAATACCAAGAGACCTTGAATAAGGCTGCCGCTCTCCTGCGTGCGCTCGACCTCGCCGATCAACTCAGCACCGTCGCCCAGGAAAGCCCATCATGATTCTCATGATCGATAATTATGATTCCTTCACGTGGAATCTTGTTCAGTACCTCGGCGAACTCGGGGCAACCGTCGAAGTGCGACGGAACGACGCAATCGCAATCGACGATGTGCGTGAAATGGGTCCCGACGCAATTGTCGTTTCGCCCGGGCCGTGTACGCCACGTGAAGCCGGCATCTCGGTCGAAGTGATCCGAACCCTTGCACCGTTTTACCCCACCCTCGGAGTCTGCCTCGGGCATCAGTGCTTAGGGGAGGCCTTCGGAGGCACAGTTGAGCGTGCGCCTGAGATCGTGCACGGCAAAACGTCGAAGATCCACCACACCGGTACGGGGGTTTTCGTCGGTATGCCTCGACCATTCGACGCAATTCGCTACCACTCGCTCATCGTTCGCCGCGAAGATATGCCCGCCGAGCTTGAGGTCACCGCATGGACCGACGCCGGACTCGTCATGGGGTTGCGACACCGCACTTACCCGATCGAAGGCGTTCAGTTTCACCCAGAGTCGATCAAAACGGATGGCGGGAAAGCCCTCTTGAAAAACTTTCTTGGCTTCGCTTCGGAGTGGAACGCAACCAACCGACCACTGGGCACGGTGCCGTCGTCTCCGCCGCGTAGCGTCAGCACGACGAGCGACCCAGTCAAGCGTCAACGGGGGAGACTGGATGAGGCTGTGCACAAAGAGGGTGATCGGAATTACCCACGATGATTATCGAAGCCATCCAAGCACTCGTCGAAGGCCAAACACTCACGATCGACCAAGCGGCTGACGCCATGTCAGACATCATGGAAGATCGGGCGACCCCGGCGCAGTTCGGCGCCTTCGTCACGGCTCTGCGCATGAAAGGTGAGACCGCTGACGAGGTTGCGGGCATGGCTCGAACCATGCGCGAAAAAGTTCTTCGCGTCCCAACGGATCTTCCGGTTGTTGACACGTGCGGCACCGGCGGCGACGGTAGTGGTAGCTTCAACGTGTCAACCGCCGCCGCCTTCATCGTCGCCGGGGCCGGGGTCCCGGTCGCGAAGCACGGTAATCGGGGCATGACCAGCAAGAGTGGCTCCGCCGACGTACTTGAGGCACTGGGAGTCTCGATCATCCTCTCCCCCGACGCTGTATCACGATGCATCGATGAAGCACGCATCGGTTTCATGTTTGCGCCGTCCTTCCACCCAGCCATGCGGTTCGCCGCCCCGTTACGTCGAGAAGTCGCGATTCGTACCGTTTTCAACATTCTTGGACCGCTAACAAACCCCGCCGGAGCGCGGCGACAAGTTGTTGGTGTGCCCTCACCACGCTTCCTGCCGATCGTCGCTGGCGCATTCAGTCATCTGGGTGCCGAGCGCGCGCTTGTTGTTCACGGTGCCGGCGGCCTAGACGAAATCAGTTTGTCTGGTCCGACCGATATCCACGAGGTTTCCTCAGGCGCCCGTCTTGCGTATCAGGTTAACCCGCAAGACGTCGGGGTCGACCAGTACCCGGCAGTGTCAATTGCAGGCGGGACCGCGGCCGAAAACGCGCGAATGATGCGCGCCCTCCTTGCCGAAACCGACGATAGCCCCGAGGCTGACGCACGGCGCGACATCGCGTGCGTCAACGCCGCCGCTGCCCTGGTTGCGTCGGGTGTCGCTCGCGACTTGTCCGATGGCGTCCACCATGCGCGTGAAGCTCTTCGATCAGGGGCCGCTCTCGCCCGTCTAGACACGCTGGTCCGCGTCAGTCAGGCCGTGGCGTGAACCGTACCCACGTCGCGACTGACCGCGGCCAATTGTTTCAGGCAACGCGTTCGTCGAAGGTACACCCCCTCCAGCGCGCAACGGCACCGGCGGTGGCCTTGAGAGTTGCTCCGCTCCCGATCAACCCTCAGCGCACTGGCACAACCAATTCGGTGTGCGCGGAGGCACGTTTGGGTAGATCCCCCGCACAGCGATTTCAAGCGAGATCGGTTGAAGGAACGGACTCATGACCATCCTCGATGAAATCCTTGTCGGCAAACGCCGTGAGGTTGCGGATGCCATGCGCACGCTTCCGATCGATGCCGTCAAAGCGCGCGCGTTCGTCCGCCCGCCTGCCCGGTCGTTCGCATCACGGTTACGCGCTAGGCCCGGCGAGCCAACCCGGCTCATCGCCGAGATCAAGCGCAAATCGCCCTCAGTCGGCACGTTGGCAGAGATTTTCGACCCGGTGAACCTCGCGCAGATGTACGTCTCGAGTGGCGCGGCCGCCATCTCGGTGCTCACCGACTTCCCCAACTTTGGCGGGAGCCTCGACGACCTTCAGGCGGTACATGATGCCGTGACTGTCCCTGTCCTGCGTAAAGATTTCTTGATCACCGACTACCAGATTTGGGAAGCACGCGCGGCAGGGGCCGACGCTGTATTGCTCATCGTCGCTGCGCTCGCCTCACCGCTTGGCGACCCGCACAACCTCGATGTGCTCCACACGGCCGGCACGCCCGATCTCGCGATGGCACGCGAACGGCTTATTCGGTTGATGGCTGTCGCACGCAAGGCAGGTTTGGAAACCCTCGTCGAGGTCCACGATGAATCCGAAGCGGCGGTCGCCGTCTCGGTCAGGGCGCCGATCATCGGCGTGAACAACCGAAACCTGACCACCTTCGAGACCTCGCTCCACACCACTGAGGCGGTGATGAGCAGCATCCATAGCGCACTTGAGTACCAACCGATCATGGTCAGTGAGAGCGGATTGCGGAACGCGACCGACGTTCTGCGCGTCCGGCAAGCTGGTGCGCACGCCGTCCTCGTCGGTGAAGCGCTTGTTCGCTCTGGCGACCCCTCGTCAAAAGCTCGAGAGATGGCGGGAGTCATCCTCCTGTGAACTTCGAGACGCCAATCGTGAAGGTCTGCGGTGTACGAACTCCTGAGATTGCGAAGGAGGTCATACACGCGGGCGCCGACCTTATCGGCGTGAACTTTGCGCGGATCAGCAAGCGACGGATCTCCCCTGATCAGGCTCGATCCATTGTGCGCGCCGTTCGTGAAGTGTCCATTGGGTCCGACGGATCACCAGATCACACTGTAGTGGAACCGGCAACCACCGCTGGATCCGATGTGCCAGTACTTCGTGTTGCGAGGGTACCCCTGCCAGAAACGCCTATTTTCCGTAACCCGCGACCGTGGGTCGTAGGCATCTTCGTTGAACAGTCGGTCCTACAGATTGCCGAAATCGCATCAAACGCCGGACTCGACGCCATCCAACTGAGCGGTGAATGTACGCCGAACGTATGCCAAGCGGTTTACGAGGCCTCAAAGTTGCCAGTTGTCGCCGTGATACGCCTCAGCGAGGCCGTCGACACCATGGCCGCGCTTGCCCAATCGTTAGCCGGGGTGCGGGGCGTCGTTGCCATCTTGATTGATGCACCGGGCGCCGTGGGGGGCGCGGGCCTACCGTGGGACCATCGAATGGCACGGTACGTCGTCGACGCGACAACGGCACGTGGTGTTCCCGCACTCATCGCGGGCGGCCTGCGCCGTGAAAACGTTCGTCAGGCACTCGACTCGTCGGGCGCGTGGGGTGCGGACGTGGCGAGCGGCGTGGAGCGCGATGGAACGACCGACCCCGATTGTGTTCGGGCTTTCATCTCCGCGGCACGAGCGCCACTCAACTCGGAGGTTCAGCCATTCTCCGGTGCGCCACGCGTCGAGGCAGCTGTGTACTCGGCAGCGCAGCCGTAAGTTTGTGAGAGGAACCTGACCACTATGTCAGTCGGCACCCGTCCCAAAACGTTTTCAGGCGTGAAGCCAAGCGGGGGACTTCATCTCGGCAACTACCTTGGCGCCATCAAACGGTGGGTCGATGATCAAGATCGCTACGAAAATGTCTTTTGCATCGTCGATCTCCACGCGATCACTGTTCCTCAGGACCCCGTCGCCCTTCGGCAACAGACGCGTGAGGTCGCCGCGTTCTATTTGGCAGCGGGACTCGACCCGGCGCGGACCATCGTCTTCGTGCAAAGTCACGTCTCTGCACACGCGGAACTCGGTTGGATCCTGAATTGCGTTACCCCGATGGGTTGGCTTGAACGGATGACCCAGTTCAAAGACAAGGCAGCAAAAGAGGGCGAAAACCGCGAACGGATAAGCACCGGTCTCTTCGACTACCCCGTCCTCATGGCCTCAGACATTCTTCTGTACGATGCGAACTTCGTGCCAGTCGGCGATGATCAAAAGCAACACGTGGAACTCACAAGGGACATCGCAGAGAGAGTGAACCGTCTCTACGGCAACGGCACGGACATCCTCGTCGTGCCACAACCGCTCATCGCCGAGACGGGTGCGCGAATCATGGGTTTGGTGGACCCAACCAAGAAGATGAGCAAGTCCGACGACCTGCCCGGCCAAGCAATTGGCATTTTCGACGACCCGTCGAACATCCGCAAAGCGCTCATGCGCGCCACGACAGATAGCGAGCGCACCATCGTTTTCGACCCAGCGAGACCGGGCGTCAACAATCTCCTAACCATCTACCAAGTACTGACCGGTCTTGAGCGTGACGCGATTGAGGCCCATTTTGGTGGACGCGGCTACGGTGACCTGAAGAAGGAGGTCGCGACCGCCGTCCTCGACACCCTTGCGCCAATTCAAGCGCGGTGTCGATCACTCATTGAAGGCCACGACCTTGACGACATCCTTCTAGACGGTGCGAATCGTGCAAGCGCGATTGCCAACCGCACACTAGAGCGGGTCGCGACGGCGATGGGTTTGCGCTAATCCCCGGGTTGCGCCGCGCGCCGGCCCGCGACGGGAGTGCACTGCGGTATTCGCCGCTCAAGTCAAGACAAGGAACGCACATGGCGATTAGCACCGTGACGACGAGTACCACGCGCCCGGGGCGTTTCGGGCCATATGGAGGGCAGTTCGTACCTGAAACGCTCATGCCGGCGCTTGCCGAACTCATTGCGGCGTACGACGAAGTCAGGCACGACCCGTCGTTCACCGCGATGTACGACAGCCTCGCACGCGACTTTATCGGGCGCCCCACTCCGCTCTATCATGCAGCGAAGTTGAGCCAACAAATTGGCGGCGCGCAGTTGTATTTCAAGCGCGAAGACTTGGCGCACACTGGAGCGCACAAGATCAACAATGCTCTTGGTCAAGGGCTTCTGGCGCGTCGTATGGGGAAACGCAGGATCATCGCCGAGACCGGTGCCGGCCAACACGGCGTCGCAACGGCAACAACCTGCGCGATGCTTGGCCTTGAGTGCATTGTCTACATGGGCGAAGAGGACATCCACCGACAAGCCCCAAACGTCTTCCGGATGAAACTGCTCGGGGCGGAGGTGCGCCCCGTCCGGTCAGGGTCGCGCACACTCAAGGACGCAATTAATGAGGCCATCCGCGACTGGGTAACGAATGTCAAGGACACCTTCTACATCATCGGGTCCGTGGTCGGTCCTCACCCGTACCCAATCATGGTGCGAGACTTCCAAAGTGTGATTGGGCGCGAGACGCGCGCACAGTCAATCGAACAGATTGGGAGATGTCCGGACGCAGTCATCGCGTGCGTTGGGGGCGGTTCAAACGCGATGGGGATCTTTCACCCATTCCACGATGATCTGTCCGTCCGTCTGATCGGCGTCGAAGCCGGCGGTGACGGAGTCGCAACTGGGCGCCACGCCGCGCCCTTGTCCGCCGGTCGCCCCGGCGTCCTGCATGGAGCACTTTCATACCTGATGCAGGACGAAGACGGGCAAGTTGTCGAGACTCATAGCGTGTCTGCAGGCCTTGACTACCCGGGCGTCGGCCCAGAACACGCTTGGTACAAGGACAGCGGGCGCGCAACGTATGTCGCCGTCGACGACTCTGCGGCGATGACCGGTTTCGAGCTCCTCTGCCGGTCCGAGGGGATTATTCCTGCACTTGAGACCGCGCACGCTGTCGCATACGCCGCCGAGTACGCCGCGACCCGGCCGTCGACCGAAGCCGTCGTCGTCAACTGCTCCGGCCGTGGTGACAAGGACCTGAATACCGTCGCGACCCGGCTTGGGGTCACTCTGTAATGTCTCGGATCAGCGCAACCCTGGCGCGCCACCGCGAAGCAGGAACGATCGCACTCATCGGGTGGCAGACGATTGGCTACCCAACGGTCGAAGAGTCGCGCACCTTAGTGACGGCACTCATCGACGGTGGCTTCGACCTCATCGAACTCGGCGTCCCGTTTTCCGATCCTCAAGCCGACGGCGCCACGATCCAACGTGCGTCATTCGAAGCGCTTCGCCAAGGGGCGAGTCTGCAAGTCGCCCTCGACTGCGTGCGAACGCTTCGCTCTGACGGTGTCGCTGCTCCGCTCATTTTTATGAGTTACTACAACCCGATCCTTTCGCGCGGGCTGGATCGCTTCGCCACTGACGCGCGCGAGGCAGGCGTCGACGGCCTTATTGTTCCCGACTTGCCTGCCGAGGAGTCAGACGACCTAATCGCTGCCCTTGATCCGGTTGGAATTGACGTCATTTTTCTGGTCGCGCCAACAACTCCAGATACACGAATGCGCGCGATTGCATCCCGTGCGCGAGGTTTTGTGTACTGCGTCAGCTTGACCGGTGTCACTGGAGCTCGTCAGTCGCTACCCGAAGATTTGCCGGCGTACCTTGCTCGCGTTCGCACGTTCACCGACATGCCGTTGGCTGTTGGCTTCGGCGTCTCGCGCCCAGAGCACGTCGCCAGCCTCCGTGGCGTCGCCGACGCCGCCATCATCGCCAGCGCCATCATTGATCGCATGGACCGCGTGAACCCGGGCGACCGTGCCACGGCGCTGCGTGAGTTCGCAGGGGAGTTACGCGTCGCCGCGGATGGCACGTCGCCCTTGACCACCTGACATCGCTCCGATGATCGGGCCATCCAATCTTCGGGCCCCTACGCAAAAAAAGTGCGCCTCGTGAAGCGCGACGCGTCGCAGGCTTTTGCCGTCGCCGCGTTGCGTGCTCGGCACGGCGTACCGCAGAGCACCTCACACGCCGGAATGGCGTCCGTCAATCCCGTGTGTCCGGTCTCATGGCGCAAGACCCTTACCACCGCACCCACAGGAAAGCCGATAACCGCAGACATGCAGCCGTCGATGCCAGCGATGAGCAGCTCGCCGGCGCTTCGGGCGTCGTAGCTACCGGCACAGTCGAGCGCTTGGCCGGTCGCGACGTACCGCTCGACGACGTCGCGGTCGTAGTCCCTCATCTGAACGGGAGACGCGACCTCGAACGTGACCAAGCGGCCGCGCTCGTAGAGTGCCACACCGGTGCGGACTCGATGGGTTCGCCCTCGTAATCCCATGAGCATCGTGACCGCATCTTCGGCATCGACCGGTTTGCCAATTGGTCTGGTTCCGTCCACCACGATTGTGTCTGCGCCTAGCACCTGCGCAGAGTTCGAGGCGGTCCGTGCCACGTCGACCACTTTCGCGACGGCAACAGGTACTGGGTCACAGGGGTCTTCGCCGGGAGGAAGCGTGAGTTCCACGTCCGACACCGCGACGTCAAAAGCCAAACCAAGTGCCTTCATTGCGTCTTGACGTCGAGGCGAGCGCGACGCAAGCACCAACGGCGACGGCTTAGCCACGCCAGTTAGACCGTGCCAGTGCCGCTCGAACTGGTCGTGTCCGGCCCGAATACGCTTATCGGGACAATCGGCACGTTGGATCCGTGTGGCGCATCGCTGTCATCGATGCCCAAGTCGCCAACTTGAAGCGTCCCGCAAAACGGGCAGAGTTCCCAGCGCGGGTTCACCAAGCGCGCGCACGACGGCGAGACGCATCGGTTCTTCAAGATCACGTGGCAACTCGGGCAGACCATGAAGTCCGGACTCACACGCTGTCTGCAGCTCGGACAATGTGGACGATCTTCAAGCTCTTGCAGGAGGCTCTCCTCCTCAAGTGACCTCTCGTACGCCTCGGCCAACGTTTCGCGAGGACGAAGAATGAAATACAGAAGCAGCCCAAAAACGTTGAAGACCAGAACGAGTGCCGTCGCGAATATGTGGACGTAAATGTCTTGTGAGCGAGCTCGAATGTCGTAATAGGTCCAGACAATCATGCTGAACCAAAGAGCGACGAGGTAGGCACCTCCAAACGCCACGACCACCTGAACTGCTGTGCTGATCGCTGGCATCGTCGCAAGATCAACGGAGGACGGCGGACGAACGTGCCGCCGCAACCAGTCTACGAGTCGCGTTCAACGGAGACGATTCGGTACCGATGCGTCCCGCTCGGCGTCGAAACGTCGGCTTCTTCGCCTTGACGTTTGCCGAGCAAAGCCTTGCCAACGGGCGACCGATGAGATATTCGGAACCGCGCAGGGTCAGTCTCTTCCGGCCCAACGAGGGTGTATTCCACATCCTCGTCATCCTGAAGATCCCGCAGCGTCACTCGGCTGCCAACGCCGACGGTCGCAACGTCAACGTCTTGATCTTCAATCAACGCCGCCCTGCGCAACTTATCCTCCAGCTCGCGAATGCGTGCTTCGAGTAGCCCTTGGCGCATTTTGGCATCGTCGTAGCCCGCATTTTCGGAGAGGTCGCCGTCCTTGATCGCTTCCTCAAGCAACGCACTTATCCGCTGCCGCTCATCAACCTTTAAGCGATCAAGCTCCGCGACCATTTCTTGTTGACGGGCGCGCGTGACGTACTCCACCTCAACGGCGCGCGATGCCACCGGTGTAACCGGCGTCGCAGACGAATTTGTTGAGGCTGCGGCGGTGCGGCGCGCGGCGGTCGCGGCGATTCCGGTTGCTCGCGGCAACCGCACGTTCTTCATGGGGTCGGCGGTTATGTGACCAGCCTTCTGCGCAAACGCAAAGTACGCTTTCAGCGCCTCCATATATAAACGCGGAGGTGTCGACGTTGATACTTGGAGCTTCAAAAATTCTTCAATTTTGAAGGCCTGCACCGATTCGAGTGCCGAAGTAGCGCCAACAAAGGTCACGAACCGGCGAATTCGCGGAAATGCCTCTGGAGGCGCGCTCGGTCTGAAGTCTTCAAGAACTTGGCCGAGGCGTACCGGTTCGGAAGGTAAAGATGCCGTCATCACCCGGATTGTACCGGCCACGACTACATCGATCGTCCTCCTCAAGTCACGCCAAGCGGGTGCACGTGCGAGCACTAGGACATGGCGCTTACCGCGTGCCGAAGCGCCCTTGATCAGCGATTTCCGCACTGCGAGACCAGTAGGAGCTCGCCTGCTCTGTCGCCCAATCCCAGCCGGCAGAACCTAGGAGAAAGATGCCCACAACAATCGCCGCGAACGTCACGTGTGAACGCACGTCAAAGGGGCGCGGCGGGGGAGGCGGCGGGGGCTTGCCAAAATCTTCGAGCTTCACCATTGTCGGGCGTCGCATTGGCTTCTCCTTGAGTAGTTGCAGTCAAGTGACATGCAAATTCTACCAACGGAGAGGCCATTTTCAACACGCGCTGCGCTCGAATCAGGCCGTGCAACGGATGTGTCACGAGCGACACCAATCTAAGCAGGTGGCACCACTCGCGAGGCCAAAAGGCCATAGATGCCAACCTGCTAACGCGTGTTAAACCGCCCTTGGTCGGCAAGTTCCGCCGACTTCGACCAATACGCAAGCGCGCGATTGGTCACAGTGTCCCAGCTAAGCCATCCACCACCGATAATCGTGCCGACGACGAGCACTAAGATTACATATGCCCGCCAATCGATGGGGGCCGGGGGAACGGGTTTCGGGGCCCTACCAAAATCCTCAAGCGAAACCATGTGCGGTCTGGTGCGCATCGGAGACCTCCCCGGCCACAAGTGGCCTGGAACCTGCCTCAACGATGCGCCCTATCCGAGCTCAACACATCAGGGAATGTCCTGAGAAGAACATGATTGGTCCGAAAGACGCCACACACATCAGGGCACCAAGCGTTTAGTCCACGTTGCCTATTTCGTCGCGAAACGTCCTGCGTCCGCGATTTCGGCAGACTTGCCCCAGAAGGCCATGGCACGAGCGTCCATCCAGTTGTAAGCGAACCACCCGCCAACGAAGATGACAAGCACGATTACGGTCAGCACCGAGTACGCGAAGATTGGAAATGGCGCCTTGGCCGGGGGTGGCGGTGGCTTCCCGAAGTCTTCGAGGGACACCATCTGTGGTTTTTTCGCCATTGGTCACTCTCCAAGCACGTCCGCTGCGGAACCTACGAAAAAAGCATAGCGCGACCTACGTCGCTGGTGCCTCCGGTTCGTCACTCCGGTCAATCTTGCCTGCGATTTGATCGCGACGACGGTTCTCTAGTTGCGCCCTATGAATTGCACGCGCCATTCTCTCTCGCTGCTGCTGTGTAGCGTCGTCAAACTTCACACCCAGCTTGTATTTTGAAAGCCGTTCACCCGGTGACACATCAGTCACATTCATGACCTCAACGGTGACGGACATTTCACCAGAACCCGCTGGTACAGGGAATCGCACACGCATTTTTAGACCCTGCGCAACCTCTTCGTCTGAAGTGATCCCGAGACCGCCAGCGCTGATGTCGTGAATAAACGCCGCGACTGGTTTCCACGTAGTCGTCCCATACGACGACACCTTCACCGCGACGTCGGTCAGCGGCATGTGCACGGGGAGACGGTACGACCCGCGCGGGGCTTGGCGCCCAGCCGCAACCACACGCACAACCACCTGCGGGACGGGGTTCTGCGGGGTCGGCACCAAGCGGTCGACCACAATGCAGTCGAGATACAGCGTTGCTTCAGGTTGCCCATTTGGTGCGGTCTGCGCCAGTGCCAACGACACAGAATCGTCAAGTTGCAGCTTTACGGCTTGGCCTCGTTTCGCGGGCCACGTTAGCCACAGCCGCTCATCTTTGAAGTCCTCAATGCGGCACTTGTACGAGTCTGCGCCGAGGGCCGGATCATCGGCCTCCATGGACAACGTCGCGCCGATGCGAATACCAGGAAGCGCTGCAACCATTATCGACCCCCATGTTTCAGAAAAAGGTAGCCATGGCGAGCGAACCCGTCAAGCGCTGAACCCAAGCCGCTCAGTGGCAAATCTCGTCCAGAACGGTGCGTACGACACCCGGATCAATCTCATCGGTCACGACAACGCGACCGAGGTCGCTGAGCAGCACCCACCGTACACGCCCCGCTTCAACTTTTTTGTCAACGCCCGTCTGGTAGAGAATCGTGTCTACGCTCGGGGAACCCGCCCGAAGCCGCACCGGTAATCCCGATGCCTCGATTGCGCGCTCAAGTCGCGTACAAATCTCTGGGTCAAGCCCGGCGTCACGAACGCTCAACCGTGATGCCACGATCATGCCGACGGCAACGGCCTCACCGTGCAAGAACGATCCGTACCCTGCCGTTGCTTCCAACGCGTGCCCAATCGTATGACCAAAGTTCAGGACGACGCGGACGCCCCGCTCTCGAGGGTCCGAGACGACAGTCCGCTCCTTCCACCGGACAACGATTTCGAGAATGCGTGCCAACTCGTCCTTGTCAATCGTGGTGGGGTCACGCCCCTCCAAATCAGTGAACAGTCGTGGATCGAATATCGCCGCCGTCTTGATCACCTCCGCCCAACCGGCTCGAATCTCGCGATGTGGAAGGTCACGAATCATCTGTACGTCGAGGAACGTCAGCACAGGCGGGTGAAAGGCGCCAACAAGGTTTTTGCCGGAAGGCAGGTTGACCGCCGTCTTCCCGCCTACCGAACTGTCAACCATCGAAAGCACAGTCGTCGGAACCTGAATTAGCGGCACCCCCCGCAACCAGGTCGCCGCAACGAAACCTGCCAGATCCCCCGCGACACCGCCGCCTACCGCCACAATGCAATCGCGTCGTTCGGCGCGATGCGATGCCAACCACGCGTACAGCGCACTCGCGGTCTCAAGCGATTTCGATCCCTCACCAGACGCGAAGGTCGTGACGACTGGTCGCAGCCCGGCAGTCGCGAGAGACGCCTCCACGGCCACTCCGTGCGACCGGGCCACCGCTTCATCCGCCACGACGAAGGCTCTCCCGGCGAGGCCCAACGCGCGAATCTCGTGCCCCAGGCCTTCGACGATGCCGTTTCCGAAGCGCAATCGTGTGGAATGTTCCGGGGCATCATGCACTACCGGCGGCGGCGGCAGGTAATCGATCCTCACGAACCGTTGTCCTCTCCGTCCGGCACCACCCGATGGGTCAATGGAAGGACATTCCCACCGCGAAGGGTGGCGTCGCGCGCAGCGCTTCGCCTCGTCGGTGTTGGCTGCGGATTAATCCGACGCAGAATGTCCGAGACCACGACGTCCGGACGCGCAGTCCCTGTGCCTACGCGGACGTGCGCGGTCTCGTAAATCGGCCGACGCGCATCAAGCAGCGCGGGTAGACGAGCCGCGGCATCGCCGTTGAGAAGCGGTCGCCGCTCGCGTCCGGGACGGTCTGACCGCCCGAGGCGCGTCACAAGCACCTCAAGCGGGGCATCAAGCCAAACAACGACATTCTCCTCCCACAGCAACGCTCGGTTCGTGTGGTCGATCGGCGCACCAGCTCCCGTTGATATGACCGCCCGTGGCCCAGCTACCGCCTCGCGCACCGCCTCGCGTTCAAACGCCCGGAACGTTGATTCTCCCGCGGTTGCAAAAATCTCCTCGATCGGCTTACCAGCACGCGCGACAACGCTCCGATCGGTGTCGACAAAAAGGAGATCAAGCCGACGAGCTAGTCGCGGCCCAATCGTCGACTTACCACTGCCCGACAGGCCAACGAGAATGACGTGGTGGTAATTCATTGGTCGCCGCCGTCGGGGAACCGCCCCCATCCCCAGCCAGATGACGTCGTTTCCGTCACCTCGAGCGGGGCGACGGCCGCGTGACGAAGTGCATGGTCGGCGAAGACCAACGCCGCCATCGCTTCGACGAGAGCGACGGCTCGTGGCAGGACGCACGGATCGTGGCGGCCTCTGCCCGCAATCGTCGCATCCACGCCATCCCGAGTGACAGTCGCTTGCTCGCGCATGACGGTCGCAACCGGTTTGAATGCGACCCGAAACTCAACCGCTTCGCCGTTAGTGATCCCCCCTTGAACCCCTCCACTTCGATTCGTGCGCGTCCGCACGCGACCGGCGTCCATATAAAACAGATCGTTATGTGCTAACCCGGTCATCTGCGATCCGGCGAAACCTGAACCAATCTCAAACCCCTTGGTCGCTGGCAGGCTCAACATCGCCCCCGCAAGGTCCGCCTCCAAACGATCAAAAACTGGCGCACCCCAACCGGCAGGGCACCCTCGGACCACACACCCAACCACGCCACCGAGCGAGTCGCCGTCCTTGCGTGCCGCCTGAATTGCGTCAACCATGCGGGCCGCCGCATCAAGGTCGGGGCAGCGAACAATGGTCTGATCAACCGCCTCTCGGGTGACAGTCGCGGGGTCTGCGTCCCCGGCGATGTCGCGCACCGCAGCCACCCACGCCACGATCTCGACGCCGTAGGCACGTGCGAGGAGTTTTCGAGCAATCGCACCCGCACCGACCCGAGCCGCCGTCTCACGAGCCGACGTTCGCCCACCACCCCGATAATCACGCGTTCCGTATTTGGCGTCGTAGGTGAAGTCAGCATGTGACGGTCGATACTTCCGCTCGACGTCCCGATAGTCGTTGCTGCGTTGGTCCTCATTTGGGATCAAGAGGCTGATCGGGGTTCCAAGGGTGACACCGTCAAACGTTCCGGAAAGAATCTGGACGGTGTCGGTCTCCTTGCGTTGCGTCACGATTGCGGATTGGCCCGGCGCACGACGGTCAAGGTCTGGTTGGATGTCGGCCTCAGTCAGGGGCAAGAGCGGTGGGCACCCGTCGATGACTGCACCGATCGCTCTACCGTGGCTCTCGCCCCATGTCGTCACCCGAAAGATGGAGCCGGTGGTGTTTCCCATGACTATGATCGCCTTGCCTCTACGACGCAAAGGGTAGCCAGTGCGAATGGCCGAGAAACACCAACCACCACGGTTCAATCACGACCTTTCCGGTTGCAATCTCCGGTAGCACTTCGATGGCGCTTATCGTGTCTCTCAAAGCCATGGAAGTTCCGAGACTGGGCCGAAGGCTTCCCGACCCGCCGCGCGCCCGACCCATCCCGTCTGAATGGTGGGTCGAGGTCCGTCGAACTCGGCGGAGGGGCATTTCAGCGGTGACGACCGGAGTGCGATAGCAATCGGATTGACGTCGGCACAAGGCACGGTTCGAAGGATGCTACCCCTGCGCGCGACCCGTCACGAGACAAGTCCAATCGCTCGGCGCGCCGCGGCAAACATCACGTCGAGCGGCGGATTTACCGCCGTCCACTGCGCAAAACTCGCGGCCCCTTGATGCACAAGCATTGGCAGACCTTCAACGACGGATGCACGTACAGCCAATGCGCCTGCCAACAGCGGGGTAATCTGCGGGTTGTACACAAGGTCATAGACAATGTGTCGTTCAGAAAGCGCATCGACGGGAACGGGAGAACCGTCTGGGTCCGGCCCACCACGCATCCCCACACTCGTTGTGTTTACCAACAACGTCGCTTTCGCAAGCCTCGTGCGGAGAACTCCAGCGTCGAGCGGGAGCGGCTTCACTGCTACTCGGGGAAACTTGTCCTGCAAGGTCCAACACAGCGATTCGGCCCGTTCGGGCGAACGATTTGCAATGGCAAGTTCGGTAACCCCGTGCCGAAGTAGCCCGACGGCAACCGCACGCGCTGCCCCGCCGGCACCAAGCACGATTGCGCTCATGCCGACCGGGTCGATGTCACGGTCTAACATCGCCCGCAGAAAGCCGATGGCATCAGTGTTGTGCCCGATCAGCCGCCCGTTGGTGCAAATCACCGTGTTGACCGCGCCAATTTGCTGGGCCTCTTCGGTGACATCGTCCACTAGGTTCGCGACCGCTTGTTTGTGCGGAATCGTGACATTGACACCGAGCCATTCTGGCCCGTTATCAGTCGGGTGCTTGAGGCTCGCGACGAAAGCCTCAAGTCCGTCGGGAGCCACCGGCACCGCTCGATAGGTCACCGGCAGACCCACCGCGTCGAAAGCAGCTTGTTGGAACGCTGGGGAGATGGAGTGCCCGAGGGGCCAGCCAATCACGGCAGCCCGCCGAGCGAGGTGCGCCGAAACGGCTTCAGTGTTCACGCAAAGACCCCGGCGCAATCTGGGCAAGGGTCGGCCAGAACGCTGGGTACGAAATCCCAACCGCGGCGGCCCCCTCAATCGTCACCGCTGTCGAGGCCACAAGGCCACCGATTGCGAACGCCATGGCGATCCGATGATCGCCGTGGCTTGAGACTTCACCACCGCCAATTTGACCACTGCCAGCAATGATCATGCCGTCGGGCCGCTCTGTTACACGAACTCCCAACGCCTCCAGGCCTTTCGCGACCGTCGCGATCCGGTCACTCTCCTTCACGCGCAACTCCGCCGCGTCGGACACGGTCGTCGCCCCTTCCGCAACCGCAGCGGCGATCGCAAGGATCGGCAGTTCGTCGACGAGCCTCGGCACGATGGCGCCGCCAATGCCAATCCCGCGCAGACGGGCTGACGAGGCCGTGAGATCAGCCACCGGTTCACCACCAATAGACCGCTCATTCGCAACCGCAATCGTCGCACCCATGGCCCGCAATGCGTCAATGATCCCAGTACGCGACGGGTTAACGCCGACGTTTCGCACTGTGACCCGCGCATTAGGATGGATGCACGCCGCCACTAACCAAAACGCCGCGCTCGAGATATCCCCCGGAACCGTGACATCTACCGCTTTCAATGCCCGACCTGTTGGGCGAACACAAACCGCTAGGCCAGAACCGTCCGTCGTGACGTCCACTCCTTGTGCCGCAAGCAGTCTCTCAGTGTGATCGCGAGACGCCTCTGGCGACTCGATCACGGTTTCCCCGTCTGCAAATACACCGGCCAAGATCAGGGCCGACTTGAGTTGCGCGCTTGCGACGGGTAGTTGATACCGAATGCCTCGCAACGCGGCAGGCGCAACGGCGAGCGGTAAGAGAGAACCGCGCGCACGCGCCTCAATCCGCGCCCCCATCGAACGAAGCGGGGTGATCACCCGCCCCATCGGACGCGACCGGAGGCTCTCGTCCCCCGTCAAGACCGAAAAGAACGGTTGCGCCGCCAACACTCCAGACAGCAAGCGCGCGGTCGTCCCTGAGTTCCCGGCGTCGATCACGTCGACGGGTTCGGACAAGCCGGACTCACCGGCGCCGCGAACGATGAGAACTGCATCCTCCCGTACGTCCGCCCCGGTCTCAGGATCTCGACGCAAATCGTCGGTGAGTGCACCCGTGGGCCAGCATCGCTGGACCTGCGCGCCCAACGCGCGCATGGCGTCAGCGGTTGACAGGCAGTCCCCACCGAGACCGGCGCCCCGAACAGTTGCGACTCCGTCCGCTAGGGCGTTGAACATCACCGCCCGATGCGTAATGCTCTTATCGCCCGGAACTTCGACCGAGCCTGACACGCGCCCGACTGCGCGCACGGCGCGCGCCCCCGCCGAAAGCGCAGTGGGGGGAGCGCTGTTCGGCGATGACATCAGCCGGCGACCGCCGTGTACGTACCGCTGCCGACAAAGGTGCCGTCGGCCTCAAAGCCCGGTACGCGTCTGCCAACTGCGACCGCGACGCGAGCAATGTCTGATGCAGCCGTAGCGAAATTCTCAATCGTCAACGATTGCGCGCCGTCGCACAGCGCCGTATCCGGCGTTGGGTGGACTTCGATGAGAACGCCGTCGGCACCGGCCGCCACCGACGCCAGACACATCGAGCGAACCAGGTGCCATTTGCCTGTGCCGTGACTCGGGTCAACAATCACTGGAAGGTGTGTCAGGCGCTTGATTGCGGGAATTGCAGATAAGTCGAGAGTATTGCGAGTGTAGTTTTCAAATGTTTTTATGCCACGCTCACACATCATAACCTGCATGTTTCCACCATGCAACACATATTCAGCCGCCATGATCCACTCGTCAATCGTGACACTTGGCCCTCGTTTCAGCATGACCGGCTTGCGCGCCTTGCCAACCTCCCGGAGAAGCGGGTAGTTCTGACAGTTTCGTGCACCAATTTGGAGAACGTCGGCGTACCGTTGCACGACGTCGACCGTCCCCGGCTCCATCACTTCCGTGATGATCGGGAGTCCCGACAGCGCGCGCGCTTCGTCAAGGAGTTTCAGTCCGTCTTCGCCAAGGCCCTGGAACGCGTACGGCGACGACCGAGGCTTGAACGCACCACCGCGCAGCACGTGGGCACCGTGCGCCTTCACCCCTCGCGCCGTCGTCAGAAGTTGCTCCCGCGTCTCCACGGTGCACGGCCCCGCCATGATCGTAATGTCTTGGCTCCCAAGCACCGCCTCTCCCATCGGGATTTCTGTCCAACCGGACTGGAAGTCGCGCGCCGCAAGCTTGTACGGCTTCTCGATCGGAATGCATTGATCAACCCCAGACATCGAGAGGATCTTGTCGATGAGGTATTCGGGCCGCTTTCCGACAACGGCAATCACCGACATGCCGACGCCTCGGATCGTCCGGGGCTCGTAGCCCTCATGGCGAATGCGCTCTTCGACGGCGTCGACCTGTGCGTCGCTCGCGCCGGGCACCATCTTGATGATCATCGATCGTCTCTGTCCTTCCTGTCTTCCCGATTTCACCGAAGCGGGCAAGGCTTGCGGTTTGGGATTGGGAGTGGGTCACATCTCCGCACGACCGCGTCACCGAGGTGCTGCCCGAGGGCAACAAAAAAAGCAGGGGTAACCCCTGCTTTGCCCGGTGCGCGCACGGCCGTGGTCGGCCGGTGCCTCACACCGGGTTTCGAAATGCATAAAAGAAGCTGTCGCCACCAAACGTGACGATGCCCCAGCGATGTGCTGCGACCAGCGACCTCTGCATGCCGCGCACTATAGCAGACGCCGTGGCCCCTCCCGATGCAACCGACGAGGGGATGAGGACGGTGTTGTCCGCGGGCGTCCCCTGCTACTTGCCTCTGAACTATCTAACGTGCGTTTCTTAATGTGCGTTGCCCCGAGTGAGCCCGGTCGTCACCACCCACCGCGCCCAATTCGTGCAGAAGTGCCGTATGCGTCTTGTGCAGTTCGCAAACTCGCCGGTGGCGTATCCGCCTCTCATGTTCCACGATTGTGGCCCGCTCCACGTTGGTATCGACACACCGTCCGAGCAATGAGGCGATCCAAGTGTGAACGCACGCAGGCAAGACGGATGGATTGGGGGAGAGGCCTCCCACGCGACTCTCGCATCACCGACCCCACCACGCCTCCACAATCGGCACGATCTCCCGTGCGCCGCATACGCGTCGAGTCGCCGGTGGTAGCGAGTCAAAAAACACCTGGCCATACCGGCGATTAATCAACCTCGAGTCCAGTACGACTACAACGCCACGATCAGTCGTCGTCCGAATGAGGCGGCCGAAGCCTTGTCGCATCCTGACCACGGCCTGCGGAATCGCAAGCTCGTCAAACGGATCCGCAAGGAGTTCGCTCCGCGCCGCAAACACCGGATCCGAAGGAACCGTGAACGGGATTTTCACGATGACCAGACAAGACAATGCTTCGCCGGTGACGTCGATGCCCTCCCAAAAGCTCGAAGTTCCGAGAAGAATTGCGTTCGGCGTCTCCCGAAATCGCTCAAGCAAGACGTTGCGCGGTCCATCGATGCCTTGCCCAAGAACAACAAGGTTCGGCAGTGCGTCGCAGAGCGCGGCGTGCGCCCCTCGAAGGCCAGCGTGCGAGGTAAACAGAACGAGCGTGCGGCCACCCATCGCCTCGCCGATTCCCGCCAAGATCTCGTTCACGACCGACGCGGACGCGGGCGAACTCGGGTCAGGCAGGTCACGAGGCACAACCAGAAGCGCCTGATTCTCGTAATCGAACGGCGACTCGACCGCAAGCACATGCACGTTCGATTCCAGGCCCAGTCGAGTCCGTGCGTTCTGAAATGTTCCGTCAACTCGAAGTGTCGCTGACGTCAACACCACCGCTTCAAGGCCTTCGAAGAGCAAGGCGCGCAGCTCCCGATCAACGCGTAGCGGCGCCGCGTGAAGCCGCACCTCCCGGGGAACGCTTTGAGCGCCCGCGGGGGCACGGTCGAGGCTAACCCACGCGACTTCGTCTTCACTCGCTTCGAGCACGATCTTCGCCGTCACAGACCGTGTCTCGTCAAGCAGCGCAATCGCCTCGGTCAGTTCGATAACCGCGTCATCCACGGTCTCGGACACACCGAGATGCGGGTCGAAGGCCTCTTTGAAGCGACCTATCGAGTCCGATACGCCTTTCAGCGCAACTGCAAGGTTCTCCCACGCTTCGCAAACCACCATCCACGTCGGGTCGTTTCGTACCTCTGGAACCAATCGCACCTCGCGCGCGCCGACGTCGTCGCCGACCGATCCGCCCGGCCGAAGCCTCGAATCCCCAGACGCCACCGAGCCGAGCGCATCCCGGAACGGCCCGACTAAATCTCGAGCTGCGGCGACGGTTGCGTGTATCTCAGCGGTGAAGTCGCCTACCGTGTCACGAGCGAACTGCCCGCCGACTTCGACGTACGTCGCCGCTATTCGGGAGATGGTCCCGCCAAAACGTGCTCCGCCCATCGGAGTACTTAGTGCCCCTAACGCGGTGACAAGGTCCTTCGTGGCGATTTCCGTCCCGAGATGATCGGTCGCCACGGCCTCAAGGTGATGAGCCTCGTCGATAATCGCTTCAGCATAGTCCGGAAGAACACCGCGTTCACCGGTCGAGGCGGTTGCGAGGTCTGTCAGCAGCAGCGCATGGTTCACGATCACCAGGTGGGCAGCGGCGGCGCGCCTTCGGGCGCGAGATATCCAACATCGTCCCGATCGATTTTCTGGACAGAGCCGACCGGTGCAGTGCAGGACGTCCGCCGCCAAGTGGGTGTTCCAGATGGCGGTCTCGGTATCGTCGAGCGCAAGTTCGTTCCGATCACCAGTGACCGTTAACGTGAGCCAGATGGCGATACGGGCCGCGAAGACCCGCTCGGTCTCGCCGACGAGGTTCGTCACCAGAAATCTGCGCCACCGACGCAGGCAGAGATAGTTTGCGCGCCCTTTCAGGACGGCGACTCGGAGATCCCACGGGCCGGAGGGCCCGTCGTTAGAGAGTGACAGCGCCCGACGCAAGACCGGGACATCCTTGTTCACAAGCTGGTCTTGCAACGCGATGGTGTGCGTCGAGATGACCACGCGCCGCCCATTCTGTATCGCGTGCATCGCGGCCGGGATGAGATAGGCCAGACTCTTGCCAGTGCCCGTACCCGCCTCGACGAGAATGCGCAGACCGGTATTCACGGCACGCGTGACGGCGCGGGCCATCTTGACTTGTCCAGGTCGCACCGAAAAGCCGTCGAGCGCTTCGCCAAGGACGCCGCCCGGTCCGAGTGCTTGAATGACCGCACGTTCATCGACGGGCGTCCGCTCTCTGGCCTCTTGAAGCCCAGTCGTCTGGTCAATGGGTCCCACATCCCACCCATCGACGGCCGGAGAACGAACGGTCGGGGCCGCGCTGTCGGAACCCGCACCTCCAAGCCCGCGCCTCGCACGTTCGGCGACGGCATCGTCAACGATTCGACCAATCCGCGTCGCACCGTTGGCAAGGATCCGCTGAAGCCGTTCCAAGAGTGCGCCGTCGAGTCGCGAAAGACGTGCCCGACACGCCGCTTCGATAGTCTCCGCCTCACGCTGGCGCGACACGGCGTCGCGGGGCGCATTTGTGGAGAGGTCGAGTCCGAGTGCCCCACGCAACCCGATGCGGTCGGTCGGAGATTTGCTGCCCACCACGACCGACGCCATTCGCCACGCGTCGTCTAACTGATCGAGTTGGAAGGACGAGGCCCGAGGACCAAAGCGACGCGTCACCGGCGCGTCGGCGAAGCGAGCGGCTCTCCACCATCCTGACACAGCTCAAGCCACGCTTGGATCACTGGACGAACCGAGGCCACGGCGCGTGCCCGGTGGCTGATCTCGTTCTTCGCGGCCGGCGACAGTTCGGCCATCGTTGGACGTCGCCGATCCACCAGAAAGATTGGGTCGTAGCCAAACCCGTGCGTGCCGTGGGGAGCACCTGCGATTGCGCCCTCGACCGTTCCAGTGCCCGTCCCAATCAAGCGATCCGGGACTGCAAACGCAATCACCGAGCGAAAGCGCGCCGACCGATTGGCTTCCGGAACGCCATCAAGCCGCCGTAGCACTAGCGCAATCCTGTCCGCGTCCGACGCGTCTTCACCCGCGTACCGGCGACTGCGAACGCCCGGTTCGCCGCCAAGTGCGTCGACCTCGAGTCCGCTGTCGTCGGCAATCGCAGGCAGCCCCGCGCGGGATGCGAACGCCATCGCTTTCAGAATCGCGTTGGCCATCAGCGTCTCACCGGTCTCGTCGACATCCAACCCAACCAATCCCACGTCACGCGGGAGCGCAAGCTCGCAGCCGAGACCGTTCAACAACTCCCCAAGTTCGGTGATCTTGTGGGCGTTGGTAGTGCCGATGAGAATGCGTGGGCGCGTACCGTGATTGTTCATTCCTACCCGCTGTCCGTGGTGCATCGTACCGTCGAGACAGGTCACCCTCGTTCTTGTTCCCCACGAGAATGGTTGGAGTACGGCCGGTTCCGCAATGACTGCCCTGCTGGTCCAAGCGAGTGAGAGCAGGGCTATGCCCGTAAGTCGTGTGGGTCGATGTGCGCGTCTCGAACCCAGCGCAGCGACTTGGAAAGGGCGGAAATTGGATGGTCCGAACCGAACACAATTCGCCCGGGGCACCGCACATGGGCCTCCCGAAGGCGCGTCGGCGGGTAGAGGTAAGCACAGGCTGCTGTATCAAAAATCACATGTGTGCGCTCAATGCTCCGCCGCACCTCAACATCATCGGCGTAGAACGGCAGGCCGCCACCAAGGTGTGCCATCACTAGGCGGAGCTCCGGCGCGACTTCTCCCACAATCTCGAGAAAGGCCGAGACCTTTGCCGGTACGGTGGTGTCGCGACCAGCGTAGGCCGGCCCGTCTGGGTCGCTCGCATGGATCAGCACCACGAAGTTGTGGGCATCACAGACTTCTAGAAATGGTGCCATCGTCGCCCGGTCCGTCACATCGAACCCTTGGCCGTCGGGAAAGAGTTCGCCTACCCCGCAGAACCCGTGCGCGGCCAGACGCGCAACCTCCTCGGCAGCAAGGCGCCCCGCCGCGGGGTTCACCGCCCCAAACCACCGAAGGCGTGAAGAGTCGGCTGCGGCGAGTGCACGTCGCATCTCGATCACCGCGTCGTTGCGCGCAACACACTGCGCGTGATCACGCCAGCCGAAACTCAGTGCGTCCGCACGCGACACGCCGGCCACCTCCATCGCGCGCAACAGCCGTCTCGGCGATGACAACCGTCGGGTGCCGGGCGGATTCTGAACCGCAAACCACGCGTCACTGTCGGCGAATTGGTCGCGTGAGCGGATCACTTCTGGATCGTGGACGTGAGCGTGGCGATCGTGGATTTCGCGGTCAGGCACAAACAAACGGTACCGAAGGTGCCGGCGATGGCAGTTGTCTCGCCCGCTTTCGACGTGGTGGCGCCACCTCGTATCCACCTCGAGGTTGGACAACTTGGTGATGGCAAGATGCCTTCGCCGATACTCTCTTCAAGATGGGTGCGACCGAACGTCCGGCGCCGTTCGACGTGGCGGTCGAACTTCCACGTTGGGACGCCCCTCGCGCGGCGTACGTGCACGTGCCATTCTGCCTACGTGCTTGTTCCTACTGCGCATTCGCAATCACGACGCGTCATCGGGACCGCATCCCCGAATTTCTCGACGCGGTTATTGGGGAAATCCGCGCATCCGCACGACGAGACGCGGACCGACTCACGCCGCTCGAAACTGCGTATCTTGGCGGGGGCACTCCGTCCCTATTGCCGGCCGTCGGCGTTCACCGAATCCTCGACGCGCTTCGGTCTGAACGTGGTGGGCTTGGCAGCGGTCGCGAGGTGACGATCGAGGCGAATCCGGGAACGTTCGACGCTTCGGACGTTGAGGCTTGGCTCCACGCGGGCGTCACCCGAGTGAGCTTGGGTGTGCAAACCCTCGACGACCCCACCTTACGACGACTGGGGCGCACCCACGACGCCGCCGAAGCGATAGGCGCGACCGCCATTACGCGAGATGCCGGCGTTGAATCGCTCTCGCTTGACCTTATCTACGGTCTACCGGGACAACGCCTCGGCGCGTGGCTCGATCAACTTCGCCGGGTTCTCGACCTGTCGCCAGATCACGTGAGTCTGTACGCACTTGCGATTGAACCGGGGACCCCACTCGCCCGCCAGGTGTCTCAGCCGGATGCATCCGACGAGCATGCAGTTCCTGACGACGACCTTGTGGCGGACATGTACGAGGCAGCCGTGCCCGTCCTTGCAAGTGCGGGCTATCTGCACGATGAGGTTTCCAATTGGGCGAGGCCTGGTTACGCGTCACGCCACAATCGGACGTACTGGCGGAACGAAGCGTACGTCGGGGTCGGTCCTGCGGCACATCAGTACGTAAACGGCCGTCGCTCTTGGAATGTGCCAAACCTTCTTACCTACCTTGACCGCCATCGTAGGAACACGTCTCCAGAACTCGGGCACGAAGTACTTGCGCCGGATCGCGTCGTCGACGAAACCGCGATGCTTGCGTTGCGGATTCGCGACGAGGGTATTGAATTCGACCGCTTTCGCCGCCGGTTCGGCGTTGATCCGAGAGAGCGTTGGCCAAAGACGCTGACCGAGGCGGCCAGACACGGACTACTGCAACTCGACGATCTGCGCGCGTGTCTCACAGACGCCGGCCTCCTCGTGAGCAATGAGGTGGGTCGACGCCTACTTGCCGAAGCCAAGCACTGAAGATCAGAGGCCCCGTGATCCGTCGGACTGAAAACCCTTCGGTAATCGACCCTTGCCACTTGGGAGTGCCGACGACCGCCACGGGTTAATCACGGTGCCCGCTCACTTAGTGCGTGCCAAGCACCGCATCCCGTGCGCGGAGAAAGACCGGCTCCTCTTTGGTGATCGCTTCAATGAGCGCGGGCCGTCCGCCCCGCGAAGCGGCAACCGCTCTGGATATTGCCGCGGCGAGATCGTCTGGCCGCTCCACTCGCTCAGCGTGAACGCCAAGACCGCGCGCCACCGCCACGTAGTCTCCACTTAGGCGGTTGCTCCCGTATCGCTCCGAAGCGACGGGCATATATGCCGTGTAGCCTCCCATGACGGAGTTGTTGAGAAGCACGGTGATCGTCCCGATTCGTTCACGAACCGCGGTCTCCAACTCAAGACCGGCCGTGCCAAACGCAAGGTCTCCCATGAAGTTCAGCGAAATCTTGTCCGGATGCGCCAACTTCGCACCCATCGCGATGCCAAGACCGGTTCCGAGTTGGGTCGATTTCCCCCATCCTAGGTAGCCACGGGGCCGCGTCGTGACGTAATTAGGCAACACTTGGTCCCGAGGATTGCCAGAGTCGTGCGTCACCATCGCTGTCGATGGATCGATGGCGCGCATCACCTCGTCAATGACCCGGTACGGGTTGATCGGCGTCGTCGTCGCCGTCTGTTGCGCGTGCCGAGCATCGCGCTGCGCCTGCTTCGCGTGCGCGACGCCGGCTAGGAACGGTTGGCGATCAGTGAGAGGCATTCCCAATGCCCTCAGTTGCCGGATCGCGACGACGAGTTGGTCGATTACAAGTCGCGCGTCGCCGACGATCGCGTGCGTGGCCTGCACATGCTTATCTAGATCGCGCGGTTCATTCGTCGCGTGGATGATCACCTTGCCCGACGGAATCGGTGGCGAGAACGAACCTTGTGTGAAACTGCATCCAATCCCGAGGATGACGTCGCTCTCACGAAGCGCGTACGCCGCTGCGTGGGTGATCGAAAGTCCGCCGGCCCCAGCCGCGAGACGATGGTTCTCTGGGAAAGCGCCCTTCCCAGAAAGCGTGGTGACAACGGGAGCATCCAAGAGTTCAGCGAGTTCGACTAGGGAACTCGTGGCGTCCGCCCAGAGCACACCTTGACCGACGTGAATCACGAGACGCGGAGCCCCAATGACGGCCCGCGCGACGGTATCGATGTCGGCGGGATCACCACCGCTTCGCATTCGGGCGGACGGTACATGTTCCGGAGTCGTCTGGAGATCCGTGCCCATCACGTCGCGGGGCAGTTCAAGCAAGACCGGACCTGGCCGCCCATTCCTCATCTGGGCAAACGCGTGTCGCAACATCGCTGGCAGACGATCTGCCGACGGCACTCTCGCTGCCCACTTGGTGACGTGACCGAACGCGGGCAGCGGATCGAACTCGCCGCCAAGGCCATGCGCGCGGGCCTCGCCACCGCCCGGCAGGACAAGCATCGGCGTGCCGTCCGCGAAAGCTTGCGCGACACCGCCAAACGCGTTTTCGATTCCTGGTCCTCCCTGAACGCAGACGACCGCCGGACGCGCCCCGTTCGATGCCATCGCGTAGCCGTCAGCCATGTTCACGAGCGTTTTCTCGGTCCGCGCGATGATTGGGCGTATGCCGCCGATGGCTGCCGCCTCAATCAGCGCGTGCATTGGGTAGCCGAACAGATATTCGACCCCCTCGCGCTGCATCGCGTGGACGACGTAGTCAAGTGCCTTCACGTAGTACTCCCCTTCCGCTTCGTGTCAGCCTAACGCCGCGCGCTAGACGGTGAGTCGCCGAGACACTGAAAACCAACTCGACCTATCGGCACAAGCAACGCGTTGGCACAGGTCAAACCCCTCCCAGAGGCAGCGCTCGCGGGAGGGCTGTGCGCCACGCGACGTGCGCGACGCACGTGAGACACGGCAACGCGCCCCGTCACGCAAGGCGCCATTCGGCTTGACACTGAGGCCAAAGCCTGCTGTGCGTACTGCACAAACGGCCCGACAGGGACTCGTACTTTTCGCTGATGAGTCGTGCTCGCCTTTCGCAATACCGTGTCATCACGCCCCGAACGGGCCCGATGGGCACGGAAGGTTTCGCGGCGTTGTGCGGACCGCACAGGTAGTCACACACCGAGATCGGAGGAGACTCGTGGACGCGACTCTGGCAAACGCCCTCGACGGCGCAATGAGCATCGCCGTCAACATCCCAGCGACCATTTGGATGTTGTTGGCGACGTTTCTCGTGTTCATCATGGTGCCGAGCATTGGTCTTCTCGAAGCCGGCCTCACGCGGCGGAAGAACGTCGTGCACGCCCTCATGAAGAGCCTCTCGGCGGTCGGCATCATGAGCGTCGTTTTCGTTCTCTTCGGGTTCTCCCTTGCGTTCAACCCGACGACCTATGGCGGGTTCCTTGGGTCGCCATCTGACTTCGGCTTTGGCGCCGGCCTTGACACCGCGTGGCCGGTTGCCTTTGATGCCAAAGGCAATGCACTGAACGGCGTACCGACGACCGTCTTCATGCTGTTCCAATGTATGTTCGCTGCCGTAACCCTTGCGCTTGTTGGCGCGGGCGTCCCGGAACGAATGAAGTTCGGCGCGTGGTGCGTGTACTCAATCTTCGTTTCAGTGTTAGTCTGGCCGATGATTGCGCACTGGGTTTGGAGCCCGAATGGTTTCCTTGCAACGCTCGGCACCATCACCGGATGGCTTCCCGGGCTGGGTGTGAAAGACTTCGCTGGCGGAACGGTCGTCCACATTCAAGCTGGCGTCGCCGGCCTCGGGATTACCATTGCCCTCGGAGCGTCGGTCAAGCGCCGTCACACGATGACGCTGCGGATGCAATCGGAGAGTGCAAGCGGGACGTTGCGCCCTATCAATCTTCCGGCGGGCATTGACGGCGCCAAAGAAGCGTCCGAGCGCTACGGATACAGCCTGCCGTTGGCAGTCGTCGGCACCGGGCTTCTGTGGCTCGGGTGGTTTGGGTTTAATCCGGGAAGCAGCCTTGACATCTCACGTCAGAGTGCGATGGCGGCGGTTGCGACAAACACCGCCGCAGCGCTTGCGGGCATGGTCGCTCTTACCATCGCCCGTTGGGTCGACGGCAAATGGGATCCGGTTGCCGCGATTTCAGGCATCCTCGGCGGCCTCGTCATGATCACGCCGAACGCTGGCTACGTTGATCCCATCGGCGCCACGATACTCGGTCTGCTCGCAGGCGTCGTCACCATGGTCGCCATCAAGGCAATGGACAAGTATCTCTACCACATTGACG
Source organism: uncultured Thermoflexus sp. (assembly GCA_964343985.1). GTDB lineage: Bacteria > Chloroflexota > UBA11872 > UBA12225 > UBA12225 > CAILQO01. The sequence goes on along the minus strand of CAYFLJ010000002.1, from coordinate 30,035 downwards.
ATCCGGTGGGCGGCTTCCCCGTCCACGGCGTGAACGGCATCGTCGGGACCGCGATTGTCCCGCTCTTCGCGAACCCTGCCGTCTCGGGAATCTCGCAAGCCGGACTCTTTTATGGAGGTGGCTCCGGTGCGATCACTTGGTTCTTGCTGCAATTCATCGGCGTGGTCATTGTGACGCTGGTCAGCTACATCTCAGGTTGGGGGTTCGTAAAGATCGCGGAAGCATTCATGCCGGTTCGGGCTTCGATTGCGGAAGAGGTCGAAGGGCTTGACCTTGCGGATCACGGCGTCGAAGCAGAAGTGGAGCACGCGGTCGCGTAGGGACGCCCAAGCGAGCACGGTCGCATCGCATCATTCGAACAGTTTGTCCCCTGTCGACTTCCAGGTCGGCAGGGGGCACGTTCCTTTTCACAGCTCGAGTTCTGCCCGCCCACATCGTCGCGACAGCAAGGCCTTACTACCTCGCGCACGCTCCAGTGCAACGCACATGCACGCCATTCCCGTCGCCTAACACGGCAAGACCAACTGGATAACCGGGCGACAGTCGGCACGGCGAACCGCTCCCAGTCGTCCCGGACGCCCTACCTTCCACTATCGGCCACACCGTCATTCTTTGGCGTCGCGGTCCAGTCCAGATACGATGCACGTCGATGGTGTACGCACCCGGAGATCAGATTGGCGGCTATCAACTCGTCCGACGCCTCGGACAGGGCGGTATGGGAGTCGTATTCGAGGCGAAGGGCCCCGACGGCGTTCGTGTCGTCCTGAAGATTCCGCACCTCCAGCTCCTTGAAGAGGCCGGCGCGCGCGCCAGATACGACCGCGAGTTAGAAGTCACCCGACTGCTCGACCATCCAAACGTGCAGCGTGTCGTCGGCACCGGTGAAGTCGCGCGCGGTCGAATGCCGTACCTCGCGTTGGAGTGGATCGACGGCGGCCTCCTGCGCGACAGCTTGCACGAGGGCTCGCCGACAAGCGTCACCGAAGCGGTCACCTACACACTTCAGATTTGCGACGCACTGTCGTACTGCCATGATCAAGGAATCGTGCATCGCGACCTGAAACCAGACAACATCATGGTTGGTCGCGACGGCAAAATCCGCCTCATCGACTTTGGGGCATCGCTTCTGGAAGGCGCACCACGCATCACAACCAGTTCGATTTCGCCAGCGCTTGGCACTCCTGACTACATGTCACCCGAACAGGTTCAAGGGAAACGAGGCGACGTCCGCAGCGACGTATACGCACTCGGCGCGATGCTGTACGAGTTGCTGACGGGGTACCCGCCGTATCGCGGTGACACCGCCCTTGCCGTCATGGCGCAGCATGTGCAGTCTTCGCCTACATCAATCCGTTCACGCGTCCGGGGCGTACCGGCTGCGCTTGAAGCGATCACGTTTAAGGCGATGCGCCGTAACCCGGACGCACGGTACCAGTCGATGCAGGCCCTCCGTGCCGACCTGCTCGCCATGGAGTCGCTCGACGCGACCACAATATGGGCTGAGGCGCCAGACGAAGGGCCTGGGTCTGCGTCAATGGTCGGTGCCCAGCCAACGAGACCAGTATCCCGTTGGATGCCGTGGGCGGTCGCGGTCATCGCAACCACCATCCTCGCCATCGGCGTCGCGGTCGCCGTTTTACGGTGAGCCAACGCTGGAAACTGGAAACGCCATTGCCTTCGTATACTGCAGGGCGCCGGCGCCAGATCATGACGCCCTGCTACTACACCAAGGAGTTACATAGGTGATCAGCGACCGTACCCGCTTCATTTTGAGTGAAGAGGACATCCCGAAGCACTGGTACAACATCATTGCCGATCTGCCCTCGCCGCCAGAACCGGTGCTTCACCCCGGCACGAAGGCGCCCGTCGGGCCGCAGGACCTTGCGCCATTGTTCCCCATGGAGATCATCAAACAAGAGGTGTCGTCGGAACGGTGGATCGAAATCCCGGAACCGGTCCGCGATATCTACAAGATGTACCGACCGAGTCCCCTCGTACGTGCCCGTCGACTGGAAAAGGCGCTCGGCACGCCTGCCCACATCTACTACAAGTATGAGGGTGGTAGCCCGTCCGGCTCCCACAAGATGAACACCGCCGTCGCTCAGGCCTTTTACAGCAAGCAGGAAGGCGTGAAGCGGATAACGACCGAGACCGGAGCCGGCCAATGGGGCACGGCACTGTCGATTGCGTGCGAGATGTTCGGCCTCGAGTGCACCGTCTACATGGTGAAAGTGAGCTTTGAACAGAAGCCCCATCGGCGCACGTTGATGGAGTCTTTCGGCGCCACCGTGTACGCAAGTCCCTCAACGTTGACCAATTCCGGGCGCAAAGTTCTTGGCGATGACCCGAACTCACCTGGTTCTCTGGGCATCGCCATTTCCGAAGCGGTCGAAGACGCGGCGACTCACGACGATGCGAAATACGCCCTTGGCTCCGTGCTAAACCATGTGTTGATGCACCAAACCGTGATTGGCCAAGAGACGCTCCGCCAGTTTGAGATGGCCGGCGAGTATCCAGACGAGATCTACGGATGCGTCGGCGGCGGCAGTAATTTCGGCGGCCTTGCCTTCCCGTTCGTTCGCGAAAACCTCCTCGGCCACACCAAAACAAAGATCGTGGCATGCGAACCGGCGGCGTGCCCGTCGCTCACACGCGGCGTCTACACCTTTGACTACGGTGATACCGTCGGCATCACCCCCATCGTGAAAATGCACACGCTTGGGCATGACTTTATCCCGCCCGGAATCCACGCTGGTGGCCTGCGCTATCACGGGGCGGCGCCACTTCTCAGTCAGTTGGTCGACGGCGGTCACGTCACCCCAGTCGCGTACTCGCAACTCGAAACCTTCCAAGCGGCCCTCCAGTTCGCCCGTGCGGAAGGCATCGTGCCGGCGCCCGAACCTGCTCATGCACTGCGCGGCGCGATTCGGGCTGCGCTTGAGGCGAAAGAGACGGGCGAGAAGAAAGTCATCCTCGTCGGCGTCTGTGGCCACGGGAACTTCGACATGGTGTCGTACGAGAAGTACCTCTCCGGTCAGTTGGAAGACTACGAGTACCCGGCCGAAAAGATCGCAGAGGCAATGGCACACCTCCCTCAGGTGGCGGCGGGCTGACCTCAAGAGCCCCTCTCCCGCCACTGCGGGGGAGGGGCCATGGTGGGTGCGTCTCTGCCACGGGCGGGGATCGCACGCCTCGTTGAGGTGTCTCTGGGTGAATGAGGCTTCTCGAGGAACGTTTCTAGGCCAAGAGCCCAAGATCAAAAGAAACCCCAAGCATCGATGCCACGCCCGCCAAATCGGTCCGGGTGTCACGGTCGAGGTTCACCCCCTGCGCTCTCCCGATCGCTTCAGATTCGAACTCTCGTTCTCCCGGCGCGTAAATTCGTTCCACGCCGAGCGCCCGGGGCGCGCAGTGCAATTCGTCGACGATCGCATCAACACGAGCCTTGAACCGGTCCACGTCTTCAAATGCGCCGACCCGGATTGCCATGACGAAGTGGCCGTCGTCGCCAGGCTTCGGCCCGGAGGCTAACGAACCCAACTCGGTCCCGTACGCCGCCCCGGAGAGCAAACTCGAAAGCACACCCATCACCATCGCGAGGGCGACGCCTTTAAAGCCGCCAATTGGAAGCAACAGGCCTTCCACCGCGGCGGAGGCATCGGTCGTCGGCACACCGAAGCGGTCGGTCGCCCATCCTTCCGGTAAGTTTGCGCCACGTTGGGCGTAGACCCGCACTTTCCCGTGGGCGACATGACTGAACGATGCATCGTGAACGATCGGCCTCGAGGTCCCCGACGGGATCGCGACCGCGAGCGGATTGATCCCCAGAAGTCGAGTGCGCCCACCGTGCGGCGGCATCGTTGGCAGCGCGTTGGTCGTGGCGAGGCCGATCATGTCGTGTGGCAAGGCCTGCATCGCATACGAGGCCATCGCCCCCGCGTGATTGCTTCCACGTACCGCACACGCGCCGATACCGATGACCGACGCTCGGGCGATCGCTCGGTCCATCGCGAAACGCATCGCGACATGGCCCATCGCGTTGTCGGCATCAACCACAAGGCAAGCGCCTTCGTCGCGAACGACCCGCGGGCGACCACACGGGTTGACACCACCGGTCGTCAACTTGTCAACATACTCGGCGACGCGCATCGTTCCGTGCGAATGCACACCGCGTAGATCGCTCAGTACCAGCGATTCTGAAAGGTGGTAAGCATCGCTTTCGTGCATCCCGACTTTCATAAAGATGGTAGTGACAAGCGACTCTAGCGCGACGGCATCAACACGCCGATCGTCCCGGCCTGCAGGATAGTCGGTCATCGAGTTCTGTTCATCGCCGAGGGTGACGTTCCACGAAGATAGTTTGCCTTGCCACAGCGCTATCGCTGCGTGATCGACGAGAGTACCCTGCCCGTATGACTGGAGCGCATACCATGACCACCTCGAAACGGATCGGAATCGTCGGACTTGACCACTGGTACATCGGACGCGAGGTGCCCGCCATCGCCGCCCGTCGCGATGACGCAACGGTTGTCGCCGTCGCGCATCACCACGCGGCGAATCGCAATGAACTCGCCGAACGATGGGCAATCCCTGTACAAACCGACGACCTGATGGCGGTCGCGACGCACCCCGACGTCGATGTCGTCGTGACTGCGTGCGCCACGTCCGAACACGTTGAAGTCGCGCTCGCTGCCGCGCGACACGGCAAGCACCTCGTCACGGTGAAACCGTGCGCAATGACCATCGCTGATGCCGAACGCCTCCGCGACGGCGTCGAGGCGTCTGGCGTCCTCGCTGTCCCATTCGAAGCGCACACCCGCTTCCAACCTCACGGGCGTACGTTCGCGCGGCTCATACGTGAAGGGGCCATTGGCACGCCGCTGACTGCCATGCTCATCGGACGGTTCACCGTGGATGGTGCTCGCCTCGATTGGCCCGGACAACCGAACGTGAACGCGTGGTGGATGGACCCCGCCCGGTCGCCCGGAGGCGGGTGGATTGACCATGCAATCTACCTGGTCGATTGGCTTGAATGGGCCTTGGCTGACCGGATCGTGCGGGCCTCCGGCCTCTCAAAGACACTGGTGCACCATGACCTCCACCCCGAGAAAGAAGACTATGGTGTTGCACTCCTTGAGTTCTCGCGCGGTGCCATCGCCACCGTCGAAGTGACGTGGTCAAGCCCGCGCGGCCACTACTTTATGGGGTGGCAACTGACCGGTACCGAAGGCGATCTTTCATGGGACGGAACGATCGCGCCCGGTTTGTCGATCCGGGCGCAACGCGGCACGCCAGAGGCCGGCAAATGGCATCCATTGGTTGCTGACGGCACCACCACCGCTTCGCTCGCGCCGAGCACGTCCGGTTCCGACCTACCGGTCGAGGCTCGACGCCCGGCGATTGCGACATCATGCCTCGACCACCTACTCGACTGCCTTGCGTCCGGCGCCACGCCAATCGCGTCGCTGACTGACAGTGTGCATACCTTGCGCGCGTGCTTCGCCTTCTATGAGGCGGCGCGCACAAACAGTGTCGTAAGCGTGTAATCAGAAATCGTGCGGGTGCATTTCAGATTCCGTTACTATGCTTTTATACCAAGTGTTCATTCGTGCTGTAGAGCGGCAGACAGGGCCGATGACGTACCAGCATCGGGCAACGAGCGAGGCGCGCACGCTTCACGGATGACCGGGTCGTCTCGGTCCAACTGACCACACTCGCGCCACGGCATCCATTCAATTGCGACAAGCGCCTAGAATCGACGAGGGAGCCGCCAAATTGACGGCTCCCTCGAACGCCCCGACGCGGGGACCGGCAGCGTCGTGCTTACTTGAGGAGTTGCAACGCCATCTGCGGGGCTTGGTTCGCCTGCGCGAGCACAGCCATGGAGGACTGCTGCAAGATTTGATTACGAACCATCTCGGAGACCGCCTGCGCGACGTCGGCGTCGCGAATCCGGCTGTTGGCCGCTCCGGTGTTCTCCGACGCAACGCCGAGACTGTTGATCTCGCTCGACAGCCGGTTCTGCATCGCACCAATCGCCCCACGGCGCGTGCTGATCGTCTCGATGGCCGTGTCCAGAACCGAAATCGCCACATTTGCCGACGTCTGGAACGAGAAGCTGGAAAGCTGACCCGTCGACGTTGAGCCAAGCGCGGACATCAACACGTTTCCAGTCGTCAATCCCGCGGTCGACGCACTGTTCAAGGTGAACGTAATCTCGTTCGAGCCCGCCGGCGTGTCCGTGTTCGCCCCGACGTGAAAGGTTAGGCCGGTCGCCACACTTCCCGCGCCACTGAGCAGAGTGATGCCATTGAACTGTGTCGACTTCGCGATGCGGTCGATTTCAGCGAGGAGCTGATTAGACTCCGCTTGAATGTGCAACCGGTCAGGGTCGGTAAGCGTGTCGTTGGCTGACTGCACCGCAAGTTCGCGGAGACGGGCCAGCACCGCATGCGTTTCGTTCAGCGCACCTTCCGCTACCTGAAGCATTGACACAGCATCTTGAGCGTTACGCTGCGCCTGATTCAGGCCCCGAACCTGGTTTTTCAACTTCTCGCTCACCGCCAAGCCCGCTGCGTCGTCAGCCGCTCGGTTAATGCGAAGGCCGCTCGAAAGTTGTTCGATTGCCCGCTGGAACGATTGCTGCGTAGTGCCGAGACTTCGCTGCGCCGAGACCGATTCGAAGTTGTAGTTGATCCGAAGCGCCATGGGATCCCTCCAAACCATCCGTGCAAAGGGCAATCCTTTGCCCTTCGGTCGCCACTGGGGCCGGTCGCCTTCCTTGGCGTCACAGTGTCGACACTTTCAGCGTCGGAGGGCGCCGTAATGTCTGAAGGGTTCGTCGCACACCCATGCGAAAACACCACGTTCTGTCGATCCGAGTCGCCGTAACTGATCTGAAATCGCCGCGGCTTTGGCGCGGTTCGAACGCCGATTAACCTCGCGCACCGCGTGTTCATTCAAACACGCAAAAACTGTTTATACGAACGAGATTGCGGACAGTTCCGCCGCTACGACAGATCGTGGCTATGATGCGGCGTTCGCGCGCAGTTCGCGGCGCAAGGGAGTAAGCATGGGCGGCCTTGACGGCAAAGTTGTACTCATTACCGGTGGGGGACGTGGCATCGGGCGTGGCATTGCACGCGGGATGGCGCATCAGGGCGCGCGCCTCGCAATTACGGGTCGGAACGCCGAAACCTTGGCTGACGCAGTCGCTGAACTCCAAGGCATCGGTGCCGAAGTGCTTGCCGTCCCCGCCGACGTCACCCTTGAGGCCGACGTTAAACACGTGTTCGACGCGACGATTGCGCGCTATCACCGACTGGATGTCCTTGTAAACAACGCGGGCGCGTTCGACGGTGGCCCAATCGACGAACTTTCGCTCGAGGCTTGGCACCGAGTGATCGCTACAAACCTCACGGCACCGTTCCTGTGTACCCGCGAAGCGTTCCGCATCATGAAACCGCAAGGTGGTGGTCGGATCATCAATATCGCGAGTATCTCGTCGCAGCGTGTCCGCCCCCGTTCGGCCGCGTACTCATCGAGCAAGCACGGCGTTTGGGGACTCACCCAGGTCACCGCACTTGAAGGGCGCGAGTTTGGGATCGCTGCAAGTTGCCTTAACCCTGGGAACACTGTCGTGGAACGCCACAGCGCCACGACGCAACAAGAGGCCAACATGGCGGTCGATGACCTCGCCCAGACCGCAGTGTGGATGGCCTTGCTTCCACCGCACGTCACGATGCTTGAAGCAACCGTCCTGCCGATCAAACAGCCCTTCGTCGGCCGAGGCTGATCTCACCGCCCACAGTACAAGGACCGTCGCCATGCGCATCCGCGATATTCGCGCCGCCACCGTTCGCCTTGAGCCGCCGATGCGTACGGCGCCGCGCGTGCCTCGATTAGCTACCCCCGGCTTCGCAAGCCCCATGCTTCGCTACCCCGACTTCCCGAGGTCGCGGTGGAACGCCGCATGGTCGCGCGTCGCCGTCGTCGTCACTGCCGAAGACGGCACAACCGGTTTCGGCTTCACGAACCACGGCGCCCCCGTTCGTGAAATCGTGAACGGCCATTTCGCCCCGCTACTCATCGGCGCTGACGCGATGGCAACCGAAATGCATTGGGATGCAATGCGACGCGCCTCCGCCCCGTACGGTTCCGCTGGGCTTGCATCGTATGCCATGAGCGCCGTTGATATCGCTCTCTGGGACCTTAAGGGCAAACTTCTCGGGCGACCCGTGTATGAATTGCTCGGTGGCCCGCAGAAGGCTGTCATTGAGTGCTACGCGAGCAATACCGACTTACAATGGGGTACCCCGGAGAGTATCGCGTGGTTCCTTGAATTGGGCTTTCGTGCCGTGAAAGTCTTTCTTCGGGATGGGCCAGAGGCTGGAATAGTCGGCGTGCGTCGTGCCCAAGACCTTGTCGCCGCCACGCGCGAGCAGGTCGGTCCGGACGTTGAGGTCATGGTCGATGCCTGGATCAGCCTAAACGTCGAACAAGCGGTGCGAATCGGCGAGGCGATTCGACCGTATCGCCCGAAGTGGCTTGAGGACTACCTTCTCCCAGAAGACCTTCATGGGTACCGGCGCGTCCGCGACCGCCTCCCCGGCGCCGTCCTCGCGTCGGGCGAGCACTGGTACACCCTACAGCCATTCGCGCAGGCTGCGGCGGAAGGCCTCGTTGACATCTTGCAGCCTGATCTCGCATGGTGCGGTGGCATCACGGCTGGCCAAAAAATCGCGCACCTCGCCGAAGCGCACGGTTTGACCATGATCGTTCACGGGGGAATGAACTACCCGTGGGGGCAACACCTCTCGCTCGCAATGCCGGCAATTGTCATGGGCGAGCGTTCAGAAGGCGTCTCACCGCCCGGTGTACCACTTGAGGAGATGACCCTTTTGCCTGGCACGCCGACGATCAATGGGGGTCAGGTCCGTCCGTCAGATGCGCCGGGCCTTGGGCTTGAAATCGACGTCGCTTGGCTGGAGGCACGTGCCTCAACCGCCTGAGTACCTGCGACAGGTACCGACTCAATTATCGGCTTCCCGCGAAATCGCTTTGGCATCGGCCGTCGCGAAACGCTCAACCGTTCCCCGTGTGTCGCCGTCGAGTGACCGGTGACGACGCATCCGCACGCTTACCCGCCGGTTGCCGTGTAGCCCCCGTCGACCGCAATCTCCGCACCGGTGACATAAGACGCATCATCGGATGCCAAGAAGAGCGCCACTTGGGCAATCTCGTCCGCGCGCGCAAGGCGGCCGAGTGGCGTCGAGCCTTCAAACGCCGCGCGCTTCGCCGGATCGACGAGGTACGGCGCCTGCATCGGCGTTTCGACGATGCCCGGATGAATGATGTTGGCACGGATACCTTGTCGAGCGTACTGAACTGCCAACGACTTTGTGAGCGAGATCAGGGCACCTTTCGATGCGGTGTAGGCGTCTTGAGGAAGGGTGAAACCCCGTAGCGCGGACACCGACCCGACGATGACGATGGCTCCGCCTCCCGACTCAATCAGATGGGGGATCCCAAATTTGCACGTGAAATACACTCCCTTGAGGTTGATCGCCATAACGCGGTCCCACCATGTCTCTTCGGTCTCAACCACCGACTTGTCGCGATCCTTCCAAAGCACCCCTGCTTGCGGGTACAGAATGTGCAGTGATCCGAAGTGATCTGTGGCTTCTTCGACCATGCGGCGTACATCCGACTCCGTGCCGACGTCGCCCACGACGGCAAAGGCCGTGCCCCCCGAGGCTGAGATCAAGTCAACGGTGGCCTGCGCCGCTGACCCGTCGATGTCCGCGACTGCAACCCGCGCCCCGTGCTGCGCGAAGAGCCGCGACGCCGCGCGCCCTTGCCCCATTCCTGCCCCTGTGATGAACGCGACTTTGCCCTGCAGACGTGGTCCGAACACGATTTACCTCCCGTCACCCTTGTTCGAAGTAGCGCGCCATCTCCCAGTCGGTCACCGCCCGATCAAACGCATCCGCTTCATGGCGCGCCGTTAATGCATAGTGATCCACGACCTCATGACCGAGTATTTCCCGTGCCACGGCACTCCCGTCAAACGCTTGTGCCGCGAGGCGAAGCGTGAATGGCAACCGTTGCACATCCGTTGCCCCATATGCGTTCCCGTCATATGCGGGCGGTAACTCAAGGTGGTGCGCAACTCCATACAAGCCGGCGCCGATCATCGCCGCGAATGCGAGGTAGGGGTTCGCGTCGGCACCGGGTAGACGATTTTCGATCCGGAACGACCGGCCCCGCCCTACCACGCGATACCCGCACGTTCGATTATCGTGCCCCCACGTGATGGCCGTCGGCGCCCACGACAAAGACTGGTATCGCTTGTACGCATTGACGGTCGGCGCAAACAGCACCGCGAGGTCATGGGCGAGTGCCAGTTGCCCGGCGAGGAAATGCCTGAAGAGTGCGGAGGGCCCGCCCCCGTCGGGTCCACCGTCCCAGAACATATTCCGCACTCCCGCGTCGTCCCAAGCACTGATGTGCACGTGACAACTCGACCCTGCTTCATCGGACGCAATCTTTGGCATGAACGTCAGCGACAGCCCCTGCTGCTCAGCGATTTCTCGGGCACCATGCTTGAGTAGCACGTGCCGATCAGCCATTTCGAGCGGGTCGGTGTGCTCAAGGTTCAGCTCAATTTGGCCTCGGCCCCACTCACCTTTCGTTCCTTCCATGGGGACGCCCGCGGCACCCATCTCATTGCGGAGACGTCGCAACACTGGCTCCTCGCGTGCACCTTGGAACAGGTGGTAGTCCTCGAGGTAACGGCTCACTCGACCTAGGTTTCGGAACCCCTTTTGCGCCGCGGATTGATAGGTCTCCTGAAACAGATACCCCTCAAGCTCTGATGCGATTTCAAACCGGAGCCCCGCCTCGGCGGCGCGATGCACCTGTTCCCGAAGCACTTGGCGTGGCGCAATCCCAATTGCTCCACCCGTTGGGCCACGCGCATCCCCGATAAGCAACGCGGTCCCCGCCGACCACGGCAGACGGCGTGCGGTTCGCCAATCTGGTACGACCGTAAAGTCGCCGTACCCACGGTCCCAACTCGCCGACCGATAGCCGGGCAACGGCTCCATCGCCATGTCGACGGTAAAGAGGTAGTCACACGCGTGGATGCCCTCGTCCGCCACGTGGTGCACAAAGTGTTTGCCGGTCAACCGTTTTCCGAGCAATCGCCCCTGTTGGTCCGGAAACGCGACGATGACCGTGTCAATCTCGCCGGCGTTGACAAGCGCCTCGAGGTCGGCTCGATTAAGAAGCGGTGTGGTCATGACGACCTCCACGCGAATTATCCAGAGGTGGTCTGGCGTCCTGGGGACGGCCTGCAGCATATCCTCGGACCCAACAACGCCGGCGATGCTCCGCTAGACTGCCTCCGGCGTCGACGGACAGACGCGTGCAGTGCCGGGGTAGCTCCAACGGCGGGTGACCACCGCGGTGCGCGCTCCGTCCGAGTGGCACGGTGCCGTCGCGGCGGTCCGCGAAGCCCGGTGCCGTACCAACCGTCCAAGGCGTGAGTCTTTCAACAGCTCGGCGGTCCGTGCGTGACCGTCAGCCGCAAACCGTGCGAACCATCAGGAGAAATTAGCGTGTCCCAACCGCAAGCCAGGCGCCGCGACCTACCAACCCTCGTTATCGACGCCACTACCCCCGTCGCGCCTCCACGTTGGGCGCTCCTCGAACGACGTCTGATTGAAGTCCAAAGCGCAGCGATTGCCGAGTTCCACACCCGCTATTTCGACGACCGGGGCTTCCTCAAGTGCGTTCCGCGGTGGTCAGGCGACGATGGGCCAGACGATGCGCTCGAAAACGTCCTGAACTGGACCGTTCTCCACGCCCTCGGCGCCGACGACTCGGTCATTGCCCTCTACAAGCACGCGCTCGAAGGGCATTTTCAGCAGTACACCGAAGCACGGACGACCGATGTCGCCATTGGGCGTGACGGGATGTACTACCAAGACTTCCATGCGTGCTTCGATTGGTTTCATCATGGTGAAGCGTGGAGTCCGGTGTTCATGCAAGGACTCTCTGACCCGAATGATCGAATGCTTACGGCACGGATGCGTCGGTGGACAGGGTGGTACGCCGGCGAGAACGCGCATGTTCCAAACTACGACAAGACGCACAAAGTAATTCGTAGCTTTTTTAATGGAAGTCGTGGGCCGATGCTTCGTCAGGCGACCGCACTCGACTGGGCCGGCGACCCAATCGAAGTTGAAGGGCGCTTCGACGGCGCACTTCACGGTGAGACCTCGTACGACGAGATGCTTGAGCATTTTCGCGACTACACCGACGTGGTTGGCGACAACCACGTCAACCTCGGTGCGACCACGCTCGGCCTCACCGCCTTCGCGTTGACTGGCGAAGCGCGTTGGCGTCAATGGGTGATCGATTATCTGGACGCGTGGGTCGAACGTGCCGAACGAAACGGCGGATTGATTCCGTCAAGCGTCGGGCCTGACGGCACCATCGAAACAGGATATGGCTGGTATGGCGGCGTCTACGGATGGGGTTTTTCCGTGATGCAAATCCCTTGGAAGGGAAAAGTCGCACATCGTGCGTACCACACTCGCACACCGTTCTCTCTCGCGAACGGACTACTTCTGAGTGGAGGTGGTCAATACGTCAACCTGTTTCGCCGCATGATTGACATCGTGAATGGAAACGCGCGCACAATCGATGGGCGCACTGAGTATCCACACATGTATGGCCGCCTTGACCGGCTTGAACGCATCGAACGGGGCCAGAGCCTCTCGGGTCTCCCTCCGCACGGACCTGAAGGTTGGTACGAGTTCCGAACACGCCCGTTTGCGCCGAGTGCGCTCCCGGTGTGGTACTGGACTCACGACCGGACGGTGCTCAGTCTTCTCGACGAAACCCCCCGTTGGGTTCGATTCCTCGACGGACATGACCCGGCGTACGCCGAGGACGCGCTTGCGGCAGACCTTGACGCGGTGCGCAAGAAAGTCGAAGGCTTCCGTTCTGACGCCAAGTCGCCCGATACCACGATGTCTGACGACATGAATCACACCAATCCAGCCACAGTGGGTGCCCTGATCCAACTCACCACCGGCGGCCTGCCAACCGGGCGCGACGTCCATGCCTTGCACTGCCGACTCAGGTACTTTGACCCAGAACGTCGGCGTGCCGGCCTGCCCCAAGACGTGGCTGCTCTCGTCGAAACCTTCGACGCGGGGTCGGCGACGGTCACTTTAGTGAATATCAGCCCAATCGAATCACGCACGGTGATCGTCCAGGGAGGTGCGTACAACGAACACCGCCTGACTGCAGTGACCGTGGCCGACATCGACAGTGGGACATCAACCGCCGCGATAAAGACCAACGACGCGCCGTTCGCCGTTCGACTGGCGCCGGGCGCGGGGACCCGCCTCACCATCGACATGGTTCGTTACGCAAACGCGCCGACGTTTGCGTTCCCTTGGATTTAGCCCTCAGGTCAGATCAACGGGAGCAAAGACCTGCAATGAAACTCGGACTCGTCACCTACGAGCTTGGCCGGGACTGGGATGTGCCAACGCTCATCGCGCGTCTGCCGAAACTCGGCTACAGCGGCGTGGAGCTTCGTACCACGCACGCACATGGAGTCGAAGAGTCGCTTAGCCCTCAGGCACGCGTGGAGGTTCGGAGGCAGTTTGCGGACAGCCCGCTTGAAATCGTTGGCCTCGGTACCACCTATGAATATCACGCAACTGATCCGAAGGAGGTAGAGGACAACATTGAAGGCACCCGCCGCGCGTGTCAACTTGCAAGAGACGTCGGCGCTACCGGTGTCAAAGTGCGTCCGAATGGTGACCACGAATCCACCGGAATACCGAAGGGTGACACGCTGCACCAGATTGGTCGCGCGCTTCACCAGTGCGGGCGGGCCGCGGCCGATAACGGCGTGGTGATTCGGCTTGAAATGCATGGGTCGGTTGGTGACGCCATCGACATGCGACAGGTCATCGACATCGCCGACCACCCAAGTGTCGTTCTCTGTTGGAACTCGAACACTCGGTTCGATGTGGGCGCAGACGGCAGTATCGCGACCGACTATCGGTTGGTTGCCGATCACATCGGGCTTGTCCATCTGCATGACCTGACCGACGCAGACTACCCATGGCCTGAACTCTTCCGATTACTCGACGGAGACGGCTACGAGGGGTGGTGTCTTGCCGAGTGCGCTCCCGCCACGACAGACCCGGCGCGAGTGATGGCGTACTTCCGATCCCTATACGGCGCGTATCGAGACCTTGGTAGGCGTGGCGCAAGTCGCGTGCCGCCTGTGTGAGAGACACGTCAGTGAGCGTTGCAGACGAACCGGTTCGAACTGCTACCTGTTGAGGACGCGCCTCGACGCGAATCACAACAAGGCACTGGGAGGAAACTTCATGCGACCAGCGGTAATCGTCGTTGACATGCTCGACGACTTCGTGACCGGCCCGTTGGCCAACCCGCGAAGCGAGCGGATCATCCCGCCGATAAGTGAACTCCTTGACGGAGCGCGTGATCGCGGATGGGTCGTGTGCTACGCGAACGACGCACATCTGCCGGGTGACCCAGAAGAAAAGATCTGGGGGCAACACGCGATGGCAGGAACGCCCGGCGCACAGGTGATTGCGCGACTTGCGCCCCATGCATTGGATGTCGAGTTTCCGAAGCGGTACTACTCGAGCTTCTACGAGACCGGTCTCGGTGGGTACTTGCGCCAGCGTGCCGTGGACACCGTGATCATTGTCGGTCAGCACACGCACATGTGCGTCAGACACACATCTGCCGACGCATTCAACCTTGGGCTTGGGATCGTTGTCCCTTCCGACGGGGTGGAAGCGTTCACCGACGCCGACCACACGGGAGGTCTCGAGTATCTTCGCCAAGTTTACGGCGCAACAACTCCAACGATTTCCGAACTCCTAGCGTCAAATCCTCTTCATTAAATTAGGTAACGTTCAACGATCAGGGAACGTGCGCCGACGACCCGCGGAACGTCGGCGCACGACCCAAGACCAGCCGACCGCTACCCGTCCCCCTGCAAATACGCTTCGATCGACATGCCCGGCGCCCGAAGTCTTGCGAAGAGCACCGCTTCCGAAGCACGAACTGCCGCGGCCTCCTCGAGGACCCGATCAGCGACATTCGGAGGGATGACGAGGGCGCCATTCTCATCAGCGTGGATGACATCGCCGGTGCGGATCGTCGCGCCATCGATCACGACAGGGCTTCCGACATCGAGCCACGACATGATCCCGTGCATCGGCGACACGCCAGCCGCCCAACACGGCAATGGCACGGCCCGGACGCCTTCGATATCTCGAATCGACCCATTGGTGAGGAACCCAACCGCCCCGGCGAGCCGGAGTATCGTCCCCATACCGTCCCCAATTGTCACGGTGTACCGCGGTCGCAGCCCCACTGACTCCATGACGGCGAAAATCGGCGTCGCCGGGCCATGTTGCTCTGCGACCTCAACCATGAGGCGAATCCACGCGTCGAACATCGACGGCGGGTTCTCAAAGCCCGGGGACGTCGTGTCCATTCTCGCGGTGACAGCAATGCCGACCCGCGCGCCGGACTCCGGCATGAGGCTTCGGACGTCTGGCCCCGTGTAGCCAAACGATGGGTCGCGCACACCCAACCGTTCTAACCCGTTCGCCACCGTCGGCGTATCGAACTCCACGAGCCGACGTACTTGATCTAAATCCACGCCATGAACCTCCTGACGATGTTCCGCATGCCTGCGGACAGCAACAAAATGGCGTCCGCAGACTATCGCGAACGATCAGGACGAAGCGGGTGCGTCCGCACTTCGGTCGTGTGCAACAGTCAGCCCATCCTTCTGACTTGGGACGAATCCGATCCCTCCATAAGGGCCGTGCAGCCACGAAACGTTTCGAGACAATCCGTCACGGCTTCACGACTGGGAAGCACACGTGCCTGTACGCTACAGGGTCTGACAACCTGAGTCTTTGGCAAAAGGTGATGTGCTGATGGCCGTTGACGCGCCGGCTTGGTTGCCCACGCCGCTCCATCTCGAACGGAGCCGCCTCGCCGCGCTCGCGGCACGAAGTAGTGGACTGGACGGGCAGTCCGCCCTCGATGCCTTGCGGAGCCGCGCCGCCGCCAACCCAAGTTGGTTCTGGGCGGAAATGGCCGCGGAGTTGGGTCTCCAATGGGATTCGGTGCCGCAGAGTTCCATTGATTCGATGGTAGGGATACCGTTCGCAAACCTGTACCCCGGCGGGCGTCTGAACCTCGCAGCGATTGCGATCGACCGGTGGGTCGACGCAGGAAAGGGCGAAGTCTGTGCACTCGAGTGGGAAGGTGATGAGGGGTCCACCACTCGTCTGAGCTACGCCGAACTCGGACGTGAAGTGGCGCGCGCGCACGCTGCGATGGTGAACGTGGGTGTCGGGCGAGGGGATCGCGTCGCAATATTCATGCCACTTGTGCCCGAATGCGCGATTGCTATGCTCGCCTGTGCCCGACTTGGTGCGATTTTCACGCCGATCTTCTCAGGCTTTGCAGCGCCTTCAGTCGCCTCACGCCTGGTCGATAGCGGTGCCCGGCTTCTCATCACGGTCGATGCCGCCTCGCGACGTGGGCGTCCCGTGCCACTCAAAAAGATCGCCGACGAGGCCGCGGCGTTGGCAACCACGATCGAACGCATCCTCGTCGTCCGACGCCTTGGCGAACGCGCCGGCGACGTGCCGTGGACTCCCGGGCGCGACATCTGGTGGCACGACGCACTTAATGACACCAATGGCGTCATGGTCCCGCGTGCGGTCACCGGCGCCGACGAGCCGTACATGCTCATCTACACGTCCGGGACTACCGGCCGCCCGAAAGCGACCCGCCACGTTCACGCGGGCTTTCCAATCAAGGCCGCAACGGATATGGCGCTCTGTTTCGATGTCCAACCCGGCGATCGCGTCTTGTGGTACTCCGACCCCGGATGGATGATGGCGCCGTGGCTCATCCAAGGGTCGCTGATCCTCGGCGCTACGGCCATCCTTTTTGACGGCACACCCGACTGGCCGGACCCTCATCGCCTCTGGTCCGTCGTTGATCGCCATCAGGCAACGGTTCTTGGCATCGCTCCGACCGCCATTCGCGCCCTGATGCGTCACGGCGACGCCCCGCCTCGTGAAGCCGATTTAGCGTCGCTTCGCGCCCTTGGGTCGAGTGGCGAACCATGGACTCCGGAAGCGTGGTGGTGGTTTTTTCGCGAGGTCGGTCGCTCGCGATGCCCAATCATCAATTACACCGGGGGAACTGAAGTCGCCGGCGGAATCCTCGCCTGCACAACGATTGAACCGCAATATCCATGCGCGTTCACCGGCGCCGTCCCTGGCATGGACGCCGCCGTCGTCGATCCGAGCGGCAACCCGATCGTCGGTACGGTTGGCGAACTCGTCGTCCGCGCACCGTGGGTCGGGATGACGCGATCCTTCTGGGGTGGCCCGGCGAAGGAGTACACCGAACACGACGCCGAACGGCAACGCGACGCGGACGCTCGGTACCTTGAGACCTACTGGCAGCGACCCGGCCTCGAAGGCATGTGGGTACACGGAGACTGGGCGCGCGTTGACACAAACGGCGCCTGGTACCTACTTGGCCGTTCGGACGACACATTGAAAGTCGCTGGGAAGCGTATTGGGCCGACCGAAGTCGAAGCCGCCGCCCTCTCGCATCCGGCAATTTCCGAGGCGGCGGCTTGTGGCATCCCGGATCCGCTCAAGGGGGAAGTCGTCGCCGTCGTAGTCGTGCCAAAGGCACACGTTGGCATGGAAGACGCTACGCAACGCGCAACGCTAGAAGACGAGGTCGCCGACGCCGTCGCCCTGTCAATCGGGAAGGCTCTGCGTCCGGCCATCGTACTGACCGTCCCAGACCTCCCAAAGACGCGCAGCGGCAAGGTCATGCGTCGCGTCATCCGAGCCGTGCTTTCCGGTGAAGAAGAACTAGGCGACCTCTCCGGACTAGATTCACCTGGCCCGATTGACCGGTTGCGCGACGTGGTCGGACGGTCCTCCCGCCACGCGCACTGACGGATTCAATGCACCACTGTCGAGGCCGGGTGGGCGACGCGCGTACTGGCTCCGCCCGACGCCCACCCCTGCGCGCGTTTGCAGTTCCTCGCCAGCGTGGCTCGTCGCCGACGGGGAGGGAACGCACGGGCCACCGTGATTATGTCAACGCGAAAGTGTTCTTGCGCCACGACTGCGTCACACAGTGTGACAGTCTGGCGCCGTTCGCAATCTGGAAATCGAACGCCGCAATTTAGATGCCGGGACCCGGGTTCGCGCGTTCTGCGCCCCGACCTATCGTCGGCGCAACGGGTGGGAGACGTCGCACGCGATACCACTCAATTGCACTGGTGTAACCGTGACTTGCGGTGAACGCTGGCAAGGTCAGGGTCCAATTCGGGACGGTTCGACTCCCGGCGATTCGACCACCATATCTCGCCGTCACTGACCCCAAACTAACGTCAAACCTTGCAAGGCTCGGGAACGCAATACGCGGCACGCCGGATTCTTCTCCCGCCCATCCGGCTGTTTGACCGGTGCCATCTCGATAGACGATCGTGGCATTCGACGTGTCAGAATCATTGACCAGTGCGAGGAACGCACTCGCGTTCGATGTTGAAGCGCGTACTCCAAATATTCTTGAGGTTTTTCCAATCCACGTCGTGATCAGCGCCTCGGCAATGTATGGCACGCCGACCGGTGTGCGAGCGACCACCGACGCCGCCGTATCCGACATTTCCCACCAGTCACCGGCGGCGGTAATCGTCAATGTCCCACCCGCCACGCCAATCGACCCGTTCGCCTGATTAACGACCTGCCATCGATTGCTATCTAGCGAGGTACCTGAAAACCCATCGAAGTCATCGAATACCGCCGCGCCGTCGGACGCGTCGGAGTTTGCCGGATTGCCCCAATGGAAACGTAAGACTTGAGATGCGCCCGCGGCGATGGAGGGTCGAACCCAGTATGTGCCCGCCTGTTCTCTCCAGAATGGAACTGGGTGGTTTCCTTCGTCGGTGATCCGAACCGTCAACCCCGGCGCGTCGATAATCGCCGCGCTTGCGGCTTCCGAGGCCGCTAGCGCCCTGTTGATAATCCGCACGTCGTCGAGTGAACCGACAAAGAACTGTTTGTCATCCCGCACGTCTGCGCCGATGTACACGGTCGTTGGAACGAGGTTGCGAGCCTGGCTTGATTGCTGACCGTCGAGGCCACCATCCACGTAAACCTTCCCAGTCCCGTCTGCCTCCCTTGTGGCCGTAACGTGATGCCACACATTATTTGCATAAGTATTTGACGAGGTCACCTTGGCTCCGTAGGCGCCATCGCCATAGGACCACCATGTGATTCGTCCACCCGAATCGAGACCAAGTTGCCATTCGCCGTTGTAGGCTGCGACGCTCCGTTGCTGTGCAATCACTTGCGCCGCGCCAAAAGAGGTCCGGAACCAAGCTTGAACCGTGAATGGACCGGTGCCAACGACTGCCGGTCCGTTCCCAGCGTCGACGTACCCCGCTCCATTTAGCGCGAGGCCATTTCCACTGACCCCTTGCGTCCGTGCAAACGCGCCAATGATGGTGCCGTTCGACTGCTTCCCGGCGAGGTCTTCCACACTGTCGCCGTCCGTCTCGTCAAATGTCCACGCGGCAATGGTTGACGGGTCACTCGCCACAGACGTAAACGCGTTATCAATCCGAATAGGCACTTCTTTCAGGGGACTGGTCCCAGTGTTTGTGATCGTCACCTCGCGCCATTGATTGCCAAACCCGAGCGGAGCCACCGCGGTCATCGGTACCGCTGATGGAACCCACCGGACGCCCCCGGTAAGCGTGGCCGGAACGGCGTGACCTGAGGCGTCAACGAGCGAAACGCCCCGTCCTTCGGTCACGCCAATTGGGAAATAGGCAACCAGTCCGACTTCGTTCCCCTGCAGTCGTAGCTGCCGGTTCGTTGTGAGTTCCGAGGTTGTACGAATCCCATCCCACATCCGAATTTCGTCGATCGAACCGACGAAGCCGGCGCCGACGTCGTAACCGGGTCCGCGCCCAAGCCACCCGGTGGAAGAAGGCACGTCAGTGCCGTCGAGACGACCAACGGTACCGCCGACGCCGGATCCCAAGGCCACCCCATCAATGGCGATCGATACCGACGCATCGCCCGCCCAAGTCACAGCAAGGTGCTGCCACACACCCGTTATTAGTGGTTTCGTCGAGGGCGCGGCGGACCACGACCAACCATCGCCGCTACGATCGCCCCGCCAAGTCCCGGCCTGAACGACCCCATCGACAAGTCTGATCGCCAAAACGGACTTCATCGAACTCGGCACAGGCGCAGCCTCGGCGTAAACGACCCGCGTCCCGGTGAGATCGTCCGGCTTGAGCCACGCCTCAAACGTCCACGAAGCGCGCGACGCGAGTCCTGCCACCGCTCCCCACGGGATCGAAACGCCATCAAACCCACCCTCAAGCGCCAGTGCGTACCCTGCCAATTGGTTCAAGGGCGGATCGATAAAGGCTGTCGTCGCAGTGGGCACTGGGAACGGCGTTGGCTGCGGAGTTTGTCCTGATGCAATCGTCACCGAAGGCACCGGGGGCGGCACGACGGTTCCCAACGCAGCGATGGGTTCGGCAGCGAGCGGGGTCCCCTGAAGGTTCGTTGTCACGCCTTGCGCTACCCATTCAAATCGAACTGATGCCCGTTGGCTTGTCGTCGCACCCTCCGGTTGGCCGACACGTACTCGCACGTGCGCATCGCCGCCCGGGTTCACTCCTCGCGCGACCGCGACCGGGACCGGCGTCGTGGTCGGCGTGCCGGCAACAACCTGCCCGCGGGAGACAAGCGCGCCCGAATGGGCAACGACTGCCGTCGAACCCACGCCAGGTGTCGCGGCAGAACAACGATGTGGACGCTCCACGCCGACCGCCGCTGACGACGGTGTCACCGTCATCCACGGGCCGGTGAGGCATTGTTCAATCGTGGCAGTGAGCTGAGATGAATCTCCCGCTTCTGGCACCGCGATCAGGCTGATGTCCACAGGAACGGACCCGGCATTTCTGAGCGAAATGTCTCGTTCAACGACCTCCCCTGGGAGCATCGAGGCAGCGTCGAATACGGGTTCGCCAGGGCGATTAGAGACGATCCGAACCGACGCCGCCTGCAGGCTGTTGGCCGGCACGGTCGCGGACACCTGAAAAAGAGCGCGAGTACCGACCACTCCCCAGCTCGTCACTGCAACAACGGCGGTGACAACCCACCACATTGAAAACGACAACACGACCCGCCGCGAACCAGATAGTGGATCGAGAGGCACGTCGGGTCGGTGGGGCGAGACCATCGGGCTGATTTAGGCCTTCTGATCGGGGGCAATCTCGCCGGGATCAGCGTCGAGCGGCTCCCAAGATCGCCCTGTCACTTCCGCCGTCCAGTCGGCAAAGATCGCCATCCGCATCAAAGAATGAAATGCCGGGCGCCAATACTCAAACGATGGACCATCCGGCGCCTCGGCCGAAATCGAGAACTGCACGTCATTCTGGAACATCACGCGCAGCCATCGACGTCGACGCTCACCGGTCTCGCCGGTTGATGACGTCGGGCCATCATGGGTGTGTTCAACTTCGACGTCAATCAGTGACGCCACCGTGTCCGCTTGAACGCGCTCCAAATCGACACCCGGGATCGAGCGCACCCCGTTGACGGTGCCGTCACGGAGCGCCTCGAGATCGCCCGGTTCTACCGGATGAGGCAAGCGCAGCGCCCGAAGGGTCACTGTCGCCCAGTGCGGTGCCTCGGCGGGCGACTGCAAAAAGGTCCATTCGCCCGGTTGGACCGTCCACTCCCGAGGATAGAGCACCGAAACCTTGTGCTCAATGTCCCTCCAGATCAGGAAGCCAGTAAATGACGGCCGATGCTGGGGCGGCGGGGACGCCCACGTACCGTGGGGATCTATCAAGCGCTGCATGGCACCAGTGTACGAGGGGCGCGCCTTCCTCTTCGGAGGTCGTCCATTGCTTTCGCCGTGGCAGTCCGGGTACGAGTTCGGTATCGTGCGCGCGTACATCGGTTGGGCACGGTTCGCCGAATCGGCCGCCAAGGGGCAAGAAGCGCCGTGCGACACTCTGGCTCAAGGCCACTGAGGCTCGCGAAACATTCAGGAGGAAGTCATGGTCCAGTCTGAGCCATCTGCGTCGCACGCACATGGCCACCCACGTCGCGAAGCGCTTCGGCGCTTTGCCTTCGGAGCCGCCGCCCTGACAGCGGGCGCCGCGGTACCGGCACGCGCCCTTGCCGCCAGCACGAGCGTCGACGCTTCGCACGGAGCCGCCACGGCGACGTTTCAAGGCGCGTTCAAGGAGGCCCCCAGCCTCGCCGATCAGGTGAAGGCCGGAAAACTCCCGCCAGTTGAAAAGCGACTTCCAGAGAACCCGAGGGTCCTGAAGCCGCTTGAGGCGACTGGCAAATACGGCGGCACCTGGCGTCGCGCGTATCGAGGACCGTCCGACCGCGTCGGCCCGACCAAACTGGTCGAAGAAATGCTGATTGACTGGGACGCGCCTTCGCCCGACAAAATCGGCCTCATCGCGAACCTCGTCGAAAAGTGGGAGCAGAACGCCGACGCGTCAGAGTACGTCTTCACCCTTCGGAAGGGCCTGAAGTGGTCCGACGGTTCGCCGGTCTCCACGGCGGACGTCTCGTTCTGGTTCGAGGATATTCAGCAGAATAAGGACATTCGTCCGGCGCCGAGCGATCTGATCCGCCAAAAAGTCGGTGCCGAATACAAAGTCGCGGCGCTTACCGTTGTCGACGACATCACCTTCAAAGTGACGTACGCGGCGCCGAACCCTCTTCTGCCGATTTCGATCGCGAAAGTTGGCGGCTTCCCGAACCCGCCGGCATTCCTCGCACCGTCCGCCTACCTCAAGAAGTTTCATCCGAAGTACACGCCCGAGGCGGACATCGCCAAGGTTGCTACTGAAAAGAACCTGCCCGCATGGCAAGCCCTTTGGGGCGATGCCGGCAACCTCGAGGGGGCTATCGCCTTCTGGTTCAAGAACCCAGAACTGCCAGTCTTGGTTCCGTGGATGGTGACGGTCCCTGCCCCTGCCGACCCGATGGTCATGGTACGCAACCCGTACTACTGGCAGGTCGATACTGAAGGCAATCAGCTTCCGTATATCGACAAAGTCGAACACGCATTCTTTGAAAGCGCCGACGTTGTCAACCTTTGGGTAGCTCAGGGCAAGATTGACTTGCAAATGCGCCACATGAGCGCCGGTTCGTTCGTGTTCTTTAAGGAGAATGCGGCGAAGGGCAACTACCGCGTGTTCAAGTGGCGTGCGGCAAGCACTCAGGCGTACTTCCCGAACCAGAACTGCCCCGATACGGTACTCGCCAAATTGTTTGGCACACCCGAGTTCCGCCAAGCACTCAATGTGTCCATTAATCGTGACGAGATTGCTGAGGTCGTCTACAACGGACTCGGCGTCGGTCGGCAGGCGAGCCCAGTCGCCGGTTCACCGGAGTTTGACGCCGACTTCCCGAAGGTTTGGGCGCAGTACGACCCGAAACTCGCCAACGACCTGCTCGACAAACTTGGCCTGACCAAGGGTTCCGACGGCATCCGCAAGCGCCCAGACGGTAAGCCTCTTGAGTTCGTGGTCGAGCACATTTCCGCAACCGGCTCACCTGAGAACGATCAGCATGAGTTGGTCAAGGGATACTGGGAAGCAATCGGCATCCGCGCCACCATGAAGCAGGTCGAGCGGTCGCTCTACGAAGAGCACTGCCGTACCGGTGAGATTGAGGTCGGTAACTGGGGCTTTGACCGTTCGTCGGTCGTCAAAGCAGACCCGGGCCGGTGGCTTGGGACGATCACGGACGGCCCATGGGCACCGACGTACGGCAACTGGTACGCCAAGGCACCCTTCAAACAAGAGGAGCCGCCGGCAGATCATCCAATCCGCAAGGTTTGGGACCTCTGGGACAAGGTGCAAGTTGAGCCCGACGAAGCACGGCGTAACGCCCTCTTCCAAGACATGCTTGGGGTCCATAAGGCTGCGCCAAACGTAGTGGGTGTGGTCGGCGAAATCGTGGCGCCGATGATCGTCTCAAATGCGGTCATTAACGTCCTCGATGGGTACATCTCGGACGACACACTGCGCGACTACGGCATCGTCAACCCTCAGCAGTTCAGCATCGGGAAGGCGTAACCCTAAGACGGTCGCGAGCGACCTACCCAGTGCGGTTGACTACGGCGAGGGCCTCCGAATTAGGCCCTCGCAGGGTCACCGTCCACCGCTGCGTCAGTGCACGCGCGCAGGCAACTCACCCTGTGTCGACGTCGTCATGACGGCGTAGTCTCCTCCTGACCTCGCTCTCAACCCGTCGGGGCGAGGGCGGGCTGCGGTCCAGAGGAACCATTGAGGCCACGATGCTTGCCTACTCGTTCAAGCGCCTCCTTCTTGCAATCCCAACCATATTCGTTATTTCAGTGCTTTCCTTTGTGCTGATTCAACTCCCGCCTGGTGACTTCTTGTCGTCCTACGCCGCCACCCTTGCCTCGATGGGTGAACAGATGAGCGGCGATACGCTTCAGCTTTTGCGCGAAGCGTATGGTCTCGACCAGCCAATGTATGTGCAGTACTACAAATGGATTTGGGGGATTCTCAGCCGTGGAGACTTCGGCTTGAGCTTGGAGTGGCGCCAACCCGTTGCCTCGCTCATTTGGGAACGGATGGGTCTGACCATCGCACTCACCCTCAGTACGTTGCTTTTCACATGGCTCCTTGCGATACCAATTGGCATCTATTCCGCAACAAATCAATATAGTTTCTTTGATTATTTGTTCACGACGATTGGATTTATTGGCCTTGGAGTGCCGGGCTTCATGTTGGCGCTCGTCGTCATGTGGCTCGCGTTTTCGTGGTTCGGTGCCGACGTCGGCGGCCTCTTTTCGGATGAGTACAAAAACGCGCCGTGGTCGATGGGGCGGGCGTGGGACCTCGTGAAGCATCTCTGGGTGCCCATGTTGATCCTTGGAATGGAAGGCGCCGCCGGTCTCATTCGCACTATGCGCGCCAACTTGCTCGATGAGTTGCACAAGCCATACGTGACGGCGGCTCGGGCTCGCGGCCTCGATGAGACGGTCCTCACCTACGAATATCCGGTCCAGGTCGCACTCAATCCGTTCATCTCGACGCTTGGGTGGGCACTGCCTGGGCTCGTCAATGGGGGCACAATCATCAGCGTCACGCTGAGTTTGCCGACCGCCGGCCCACTCCTGCTGCGTGCCCTGCAGTCGCAAGACATGTACCTTGCAGGCGCCTTCATCCTTGTGCTTGGGACACTGACGATCCTCGGCACGTTGATCTCCGACTTGCTCCTTGCGTGGATTGACCCGCGCATCCGCCTCGACCGCTAGGAGACGACGGTGACAGCCACGACGCTCACACCCAACGCCTCCGCCGCCCCGCTTGAACCGCGCCCGGACGAGCGTGCGCGCACGACGAATAAGGCCCTAGTTGCATCTCAGTGGACCCTGATGTGGTGGCGGTTCCGCCGCCATCGGCTCGCCCTTGTGTGTGCGGTGATCGTAATTCTCTTCTACCTTATCGCCGCATTTGCTGAAGCAATTGCAACGACCGATCCGAATAAAATCTCGAACTTATATCGGTATGCGCCTCCACAGACGATCCAGTTTTCAGATAAAGATGGCAACTTCTCGCTGCGCCCGTACGCGCTGGGACTCAAGAGTTCCCGAAATGCCGATACGTTGCGTGTGACGTACGTGCCTGACCCGACCAAGAAGTACCCAATCCAATTCTTCGCGCGGGGCGAGAAATACGTGATGTGGGGCCTGTGGGAGACGGACATTCATCTGTTCGGCCTCGGTAAGGACGTTCCGGCCAACACACCCTTCTACCTCTTAGGCACTGACCGTTTAGGCCGCGACATGCTGTCGCGAATTGCGTACGGCGCGCGCATCTCATTGTCAATCGGCCTCGTCGGCGTCACGCTCAGTTTGATCCTCGGAGTGTTACTTGGAGGAATCTCGGGCTATTACGGTGGGTGGCTTGACGCCGTAATCCAACGCGTCATCGAATTCATTCGATCGCTGCCAACCATCCCCGTTTGGATGGCCCTCGCCGCAGCGATGCCTCCGAAGTGGCCACCCGACTACGTGTACTTCGGCATCACAATCATCCTTTCACTCCTCGGTTGGACGGGCTTAGCACGAGTTGTCCGCGGGAGATTTCTCGCGCTGCGTGAAGAAGACTTCGTGTTGGCGGCACGCCTTTCGAACTGCTCAGAGGCCCGGATCATCTTCCGGCACATGGTCCCAAGTTTTGCAAGTCACATCATCGCGAGCATCACACTCGCGGTTCCAGGGATGATCCTCTCGGAGACGTCGCTCTCGTTCCTCGGTCTGGGACTCCGCCCACCGGTCATCAGTTGGGGAGTTCTCCTGCAGGAGGCGCAGAACATCCAAACCGTCGCGCTCTTTCCGTGGCTCCTCATTCCGGGCGCGGCGGTCATCCTGATCGTCCTCGCGTTTAGCTTCGTCGGCGATGGGCTTCGCGACGCCGCCGACCCGTACGGACGATAACGATGGCGACCGACCTCATCGAACCGCCCGCGCGCGTGGGACAAGCAACTGCACCGCGCCCGCTCGATACACCAGTTGTTCTCGACGTTCGTGACCTGAAAACGCATTTTGCGTTAACCGCCGGGACGGTGAGAGCGGTCGACGGCGTCAGTTACACCCTCCACCGCGGTCGCACGCTCGGAATCGTGGGCGAAAGTGGTTGTGGGAAGTCTGTAACTGCGCAGTCAGTCCTCGGCATCGTCCCGCGCCCCGGCAAGAACGTGGGCGGCACGGTGACGTTGACGCGCCGCGACGGCACGAACCTTGAACTGACAAGCCTCGACCCACGGGGTAAAGAGATCCGTGCAATCCGAGGGAACGAGATTGCCTACATTTTTCAGGAACCGATGTCGGCCCTGAGCCCAATTCATACGATTGGCCATCAAATTACTGAGGTCATCCGGCTACATACCGGCGCCACCAAAGACGTAGCGCGAACCCGCGCCGAATCGGTGATGCGCCAAGTCGGCCTACCGCGACCGGACGCAGTACTCGACCGCTTCCCGCATCAGCTTTCGGGCGGAATGCGTCAACGCGCCGTAATCGGAATCGCGTTAGCGTGCAACCCGAGCGTCTTGATCGCCGATGAGCCAACCACCGCGTTGGACGTGACCACCGAGGCAGTGATCCTCGACCTCGTTCGCAGTCTGCAAGAACAGAACGGCATGGCGATCCAATTCATCACGCACAACCTAGGGGTCATCGCGGAAATCGCTGATGAAGTCGTGGTGATGTACATGGGCCGACAAGTTGAACGCGCTCCGGTAACCGAACTCTTTCGTGCCCCGCAGCATCCCTACACGCAAGCACTGCTTCGGTCGATGCCCCGCTTGGGGCGTCGCGCACATGAACGCCTCGAGGCAATTCAAGGCATGGTTCCAGATCCGTTCAGCGTTCCCACAGGCTGCGCCTTCCACACACGTTGCCGCCACTACGTGCAAGGCACGTGTGATGCCCCCGAATACCGCGAAGTAGCGCCACGCCATTGGGTGCGTTGCAGCCGCGCCGGAGAGGTTGCGTGATGGCAATCGCCACCATGACCCAGGCCAATGCACCTGCCGGTGCGACCGACTCCGACCTTCTCGTTGCCCACGATTTACAAAAGTGGTTTCCGATCCGGAAAGGCTTTTGGTCGAGGGTGGTTGGCCATGTCAAAGCGGTGGATGGCGTCTCGTTCACCGTGCGTCAAGGCGAGACACTTGGCCTCGTCGGCGAGTCGGGGTGCGGCAAAACCACGACCAGCCGCCTCGTGATGCGCGCATACGACCCGACCGGCGGCACCATCCACTTCCGAGATCGAAAGCTCGGTTGGGTCAACATTCCAACCGCGTCGTCGTCTGAGTTGCGCGACGTACGGCGCAATGTTCAAATGATTTTTCAGGACCCGTACGGGTCACTGAACCCGCGAATGACCTTGCGAGACATCATCGGCGAGCCACTGCTTGTCAACGGTGTCGCGTCTGGGTCCGCTCTAGAGGATCGCGTCGCCGAACTGCTTCGCTTGGTCGGCTTGCATCCGGAGTACATGGAGCGCTACCCCCACGCGTTTTCCGGGGGGCAACGTCAACGTGTCGGCATCGCCCGCGCCATTGCCCTCGAACCGCAACTCGTGGTGTGTGATGAGCCAGTCTCGGCGCTTGACGTCAGCATTCAGGCGCAAACCCTAAACCTGCTCGAAGACCTGCAATCGCGCCTTGGTCTGACGTATGTGTTCGTCGCGCACGACCTTTCGGTCGTGCAACACGTCAGCACACGCGTGGCGGTGATGTACGTCGGGCGAATCGTCGAGTTGGCCCCAACAGCAGACCTCTTCTTCGGCCCGCGGCACCCGTACTCCGAAGCGCTCCTCTCGGCGGTGCCGACGCCGGACCCGCTCCATCGCGGGCAACGTATCTTCCTTGCCGGTGAGGTGCCCGACGCGTCAAACCCGCCGCCCGGATGCCACTTCCATCCGCGATGCCGCTACGCCGTCGAAGCGTGCAAAGTCTCGGCGCCTCCGCTCACCGAGGTCCGTCCCGGGCATCTCGTGTCGTGCCACCGCGCGACTGAGTTGTCGCTTATCGGCGTGACGCCCGGCGACTAACTGGTCCGCCAAGCGCCCCGGTTTCTTTCTGTTGCAAACGATTACGCTTCTCAACGTCTGCTCCAGTGGGTAGAGCCACGACGTCTCACGCCGGGCGACGAAATCTACCGAAAGTGCGCCGCGGCCTCTTCGTGGCCGGGCATCTCGAGGAGTGCTTTGAGCACCGATTCGGCCTGTTCCCGAGAAGTCGTTCGCTTATCATTCAGAATGTCAAGCAAGACAAGGCGACGGTCGCCTGACATGAACGCCTCGAGCCCACGTTCCATTTCATCAATCTTGGGTGCCACCTCCTCTCGAAAGATCCGTGACGGCAACGCACGTGCCGGCTTCATCGGATGGACGCCCCCGCGGTCAATCCACGCTTGGCCTTCAACCACGACGTCCTCGGCGACGCCCTTGAGGACCCCGGCGGTGTTCGGCACGTTCACCTGAAAGCAATTCGCAACACCGTTCGCAAGCGCGTCAATGATCGGCACCTGCTGTTCTCGCGTCCGTTCCCGACCGAACACCGAAGTCACTTGCGCCGACTCATCCCGTAGGACTGCATCAACTTGTGCGAGCCGGTCGCTTAACTGCTGCACGTGCACTGGACGCGCGGTCTCGGTATCAGGCCCACCCCACGGAGGTCCGAACCAACGAAGCTTCGTATCAGCATCCGTGTGATACCACCATCCAACTTGTCGAGGGGTGTCGCCAATCGGCATCAAGCCATAGAGTTCATACATGTCAATGACGCCCCGGCTCATCTGGATGTCGTGCGTCCGTTGCGCAACGTGAGAGGCCCAAAAGTCTGGTGCCTCGTTTGCGATCCAGCGATCTAAGATGGGATAGGCGTCTTCGCCGTCGTGCAGGAAGGTCGTCAACCAGATCGCGTGATTGACGCCCGGCGCCTCCCACGTCACCCGCGCCGGATCGAGGCCAAGTCGCCGCGCGATCTCAAGGTACCCGTAGTGCCCGTGGCAAAGACCAATGACTTTCACCTTGGTCTGCCGAGTCATCAGGGTTGTGCCGTCGAAGACGGGGTTCCCACTCTGGATCAGCCACGCATTTGGACATATTCGCTCCATGTCTCGGGCAATTCCGAGCATGAGCGAGAAGTTGTAGTAGTGCCCAATGATGCCGGAACCGTAGTAGTAATACCCATGCGCCGCCGTCAATTCGCGGACGCGGCGCGCGTGATGGTGCCCTTTGACGTCTGCGGTGTTGATGACAAAATCGGCACCAGCCAGCGCCTCTTCGCGGTTGGTGGTCG
>CAYFLJ010000001.1:0-87139 GCA_964343985.1 uncultured Thermoflexus sp. | reverse complement strand
GGTTCAGGGTTCAAGTCCCTGGGGGGCCACCACAACAATGGCGTCCCGTCCGCAGTCGCGGCGGGACGTTTGTGTTTTTCGTATCAATTTTCGCCAATGTACGGATGGGCAGTCTTTTTTCGCGGGATAAACGTTGGCCGTACGAGCAGGGTTGGGATGGCGGACGTCGTGACCGCCCTCTGCACAGCAGGCTTTGACAGTCCAACCGCATACGCACAATCCGGCAATGTTGTCGGGGGCTACGCATCGAGCACCGCCTCGGTCGTTGCCGGTGTCGCGTCGCGCGCACTGTCGTCGTTTGCCAGGTTCACCACGACAGCGATTGCTCTCGACGCCACCTCGCTCGAAAACGCATGCACCGCCCTCACTCAGCACGCGCCCGACGCGGTGGACGCGAATTTCCACGCGTGGTTTCTCGCGAGTGATCCTGCGCAAACCGCCAGAGAGTCACTTCGGTTGCTCTGCCACCCGACCGAAACCGTTGAAGTTCAGCAGAGGATCATCCTAGTGCATGCGCCCAATGGGATTGGTCGTTCAAAGGTAGCCGGTGCCATTGAACAAGTCACTGGCAGCCTAGCAACCGCCCGCAATCGCCGCACGATTCATGCGATTAGCAAATTGCTCGCACACTACAACGCAACACTCCGCAATCAATCTGTCGGTTCGGATTAACCGACGACCGATACGACGGCGACGGAGACTACGTTGCGTTCCGTCGCGCGCGGGTGGAGTCACCTGATGATCTGCCAGACCTGCGGCCAGACACTTACCCGTGCCGGTCAACCGTGCCCGCGTTGCGGTGCATCGAACGGTACCCCGCCCACCCGACCTACGGTTTCGTGGAAAGTGGTGGCTCCAGCACTCGCGTCGCTCGTAGTGATTAGCTTCGGAGTCTTGTTTTTAGCCGGCTACGCCCGTGGTGCGGCGACGGGTGGGGCGACGCGCGCCCAATGGACTGCAACTCCGACGACGCAGGAAGGCATTACGGCCGACGCACTCCGAAGCTACGCCAAGGCAAACTTCGGCACCGTCGGAAGCAAGGGCGGGGTGGCGAACTGGTGGCCGTCGGTCGCCGGCTTCGAGGTGCAAGGTGCGTACGCCGTCGCCAATACGACCCTCGACGACGACGCAAAAGACATCAAGATGGCGACAGACATCTGCGTCGCACTCGTGTACTTCGCGAACGATACCGGTCGGCTCGGCAGAAGATTGAGTAGCGTCCGTGTGGTAGGCAAAGACGACGTCGTGTTGATCGACACGACTGCCGACGCTCGCGAGACCGATCCGTGCCAATCGTTCCGGGCGCGCCCCACGCGCACCCGGACCGGGTGATGCTACTCAACCAAGCCAGTTCGGTCAATCGATTCCACAAAGAATCGTTGGGTAAACAAGTAGATTGATAACGGCGGCAAAATTACAAGGAAGACCGCCGCCATGACGAGCGCTTCGTTGAACAGATCGCTTGCCTGACCTCCGGTTGCCGTATCAAGCGACGGAGAAAGCACCGATAGGCGCATCGGCAACGTGAAGTACTCCATGCGATTGAGGTAGATGAACGGCTCAAAGAAGTCGTTCCAATGCCAAACCACGCTAAAGAGGAAGACCACCACGACGGCCGGCATCGCGAGCGGAACCATGATCCGCCACCAAGTGCCAAACGCGCTCGCCCCATCAATCCGTGCCGCCTCTTCGAGCTCCCATGGCAATGTCTTAAAAAACTGCCGAAAAACGACGACAAACAGCGCGCCCTTCAACCCGTGCCCAAAAAAACTCGGGATAACAAATGGGTTGTACGTATTAATCCAGCCAAGGTTTTTATACAGAATAAACAACGGAACGATGATCGTCTGGGGCGGCACGAGAAACGTAAACAGCACCAACGCGAAGAGTGCATCGCGCCCCGGGAAGCGGATCCGAGCAAACCCATATCCAACGAACGCGCAGCTGATCGTCTGGCCGACCGCCGAACCGAGCGAAATATACAGGCTATTCGTCAGCGACTTGATATAGGCCATAGAAAAGAATGCTAACGGGTAGTTGATCCAAAAAAACCCCGAAGGAATCCAGACGATCGTCGGATCGCTAAGATCTTGCGAGGTTTTCAGCGATGTTGCCATAATGTAGCAAATCGGTACTAAAAACACAAATGCAATATCAATGAGCACAATGTATGTGAACGCGCGTTGAAGAAAAGTCACCGTCCGTCGTCGAACCACTTGACCGTCGCGGTACCACTTGGGACGAACAACGACGAACGGAGACGACGAGGCGGCGAGGCTAGCCATTGCGATCTCCAGCGTAGAACACGTAGCGATTCGTCACGCGTACGACTAAGAAAAGCACCACGAAGACGACGGCGAAATAAATCCAGCCAAGGGCCGCCGCGTACCCCAGTCGAAACCCCCCAGCAAACGCCGTCATCTGAATGTATTCAAGAACGCTATTAAAGGTGTCGGTGAAGCTATCAACGATTGTATATACCAAATTAACGAGAATTACTGGTGAAAGCAATGGCAACGTGACTTTCCAAAATCGATCCCAATCTGTGGCGCCGTCAACGCGGGCCGCCTCGTACAGAACCGGCGAGACGCTGTTGAGGCCTGCCAAGAAGATCAGCATCTGCACTCCCGTCTTCCACAGCACAAACAAGAGACGGTTGAGCAGGTCCGAGACACCAGCGGC
The DNA here is from genome assembly GCA_964343985.1 of uncultured Thermoflexus sp. Lineage (GTDB taxonomy): Bacteria > Chloroflexota > UBA11872 > UBA12225 > UBA12225 > CAILQO01. The sequence goes on along the minus strand of CAYFLJ010000001.1, from coordinate 84,457 downwards.
AGCGTCGGGGCCAATGTATTCAAACACAAGGTCTTGGATGTTCACTCCCTGAGTGAGGGTCGCACCACCGACACCTTGCGCGAACAGTTGTTTAATGACCTGTGCCGAACCAATAACAAGCGGCAAAAAGAAGACCGCACGAAACCCAATAACGCCTTTTATTTTCTGATTCGCGAGAATCGCAGAAAACAGGCTAAAGATCATAATCACCGGGACATCAAGTAAGTTGTTACGCAGGGTCTCCCACAGTTTGGGCAAGAATTTGGCATCGATTACAAAGGCTTCCTTGTAATTATCTATGCCTTTCCATTTAAGATCTGTGAGGCTTGTTGCTTGTAACTCATTAAAACTCAAGAAGAGGGATTGGAATAATGGCCAGAGTAGGAACACAAGAAATCCAACAATCCATGGGCTAACGAAGAAGTACCCTTCGAACATGCGTTGCGTCGTGAGCGACATCCGTCGCCGTCGTGGTTCCGGCGACCCCGCGTCAACATCTCGGCGCGCGACTGCAAGCTTCATCGGCCTGCTCCCTTTCGTTCAAGGGCGTATCCGTAGCCCCGTACTTCGGCGCCGTCGGGGGTCTTCTTCGCCTCTGGGTTGTAATTCACATAGAGACGCGTCCCGTCCGCGTACGTCACGCGATTGAATCCCCGCGACAAAATCTCATGATTCGCAATCATTTGATTTTCAAGAAACCCGAATGTTTCTCGCATGAATTTATATTCACGAGACGCGGGCTCTATCCAGTCATCGACCTGACTCGAATACAGAAGGTTATAATCTGTGCGAATAAGATCCGAAGATGGTGCCCATGTCAACTGATAGACCGGCTGCATGCCCCACTCGTACTGGCGCAGGAGTTCAGTCTTCGGGTCATTGCGCAGGTTCGCCCGAATCGTGTGGCGGACAACGAGCCCTTGCGTCGCAATGTGATACACCGGCACGGTGACGTCGCCAAACGCGTCGAGCGACGAGACCGGCGCGTCATACACCCGGTCGGTCCGCCCAATCACATACGCGTTCGGTCCACTCACAATCGCCCCGCCAAGCACTTCGCGTTCGCGGTCTGCCATCTTCATCCACGTCTCAGCGACTTCTTCACGCGAGAGCGGATAGCGGTCATTCGTGTCTGACATCACCATCGTCCCCATCTGACGAAGATTGACACCAGACGCGCCGATCGCCTTGTGCGTCGGAAGGTCTCGCTCGAGGTAATTGTTTCGAGCAATGATCGGGTTGAGAAGATAGATACCTCCCGAGCCCTCAAAGACCGGAAGCTTGTTTACGCCGCGCACCGTGTCCCAACGCGAATTGAAACCGTAGCTCCAATTCGGCCAGATATTCCGCAGCCCTGGGATTTGGCCAATAATTCCTCCTGATGAAAACGTGTATCCAAACATGTAATCATCTTCGAGGATGATATTGATCCCAAGCTTGCGCGACGCCTCAATCAGCGATTTCAGACCATCATTGCCGCCAAGCTCACTGTCGGCTGGATATCGCCGCGGCCATCGTCCTCGATAGCCATCATCACCCCATCCAATCAGGTGAACATCAAAGTCTTTGACACCCTTATCAATAAATTGTCGGATGATGGTGAGCGCTTGGTCGAACGTTGTCGTCGGAACAAAATCCTCACGGAACGATGTCAGACGGGTAATGCCCATAAACAAATCGAGGAGTGGTCGGACCGGCTGCGTCACGGGCGCAACGCCCTTGACGACCATCAGGTAATCGCGGTACGCGCGCGCCATCCCCGCATACGTCGAGTCGTCACCGGACAGAAGTACGTAGCGAACCTGACGGTCTCCTGCGAGGCGTTCTTCCTCGATTTTGTTTACAAAGACGCTGCGTCGCCTCGGAATACTTGCTTGACGCCGATATATAAATTCTGCCGAGCCGCGATTGGCATTCATGATGTAGCCGGCGAGATAGGCGTTGATATTCGCCTGAAACTCCCCCTTCGTCACGATGCCGGCATAGGCACCGTCCTCATGCTTTACGCCCCAAAGCGGAAGCGTCGGGCGAGTAATTGCTGCGCCGGCACGTCGTCCTCCGCCGAATGTAAGGAGGTTTGAGGCGGCATCAGGGCCATAGATTTGCGCTGAATACCGTTGACGGTACTGGGGGTACTCCGATTTGAAGTCAACAATCGCACCTGCGCCGTCGGGGACCATGACGTAGCCCTTCTGCCCGACTCGCGCCGCCCCAAACAACGGGAGAACCTCAAGTGTCACAATCCGGAAACACGTAACACTAGTGATGAGTCTGCAGTCACCGTATTCCTCAATTCCCGAGTCAGGAACGGTGACCTCAAGAAACGGGACGATATGGCCGTCCGCGGCTCGCTCCTCTTTCAGGAGATACTCGAGGGCAATCTTCATTTTGAACTTGCCGACATCGTAGGTCGCACGAAAGCCCCCAGCGATTGGCGCCACGGTGACCTGAGGCTTCTCGGAGTTCCACGTCAGCAAGTTGGTCATCTGACGCTTGGCGTTGGTAACCGAGAGGAGAAAGAGCGCATCCTCTTGCGAAGCCTTCTGAGGCCCGAGCGGCTCAACCGGGTTGCTACTCCACTGCTTGCCCGACCGTCGGTCCTCAACGATGAACCGCGAATCCGCCTTGTTGACGTGCAATCGCAATGTAGATGTCTCGGCGATTTGCTCAAATTCCGTCGGAATTGGCGCTGCAAGCGGAGACGCAGCGGTGTCTGCGTGCACCGACCCTACGCCGGTCGCAAGCGCCACCGCCACCGCGATTGCGCGTGTCGCTGCGCGCGCCGCTTGTGCCGCGCCTCGGATCGTCGTCATCGGTCGTCCTTCGTCCCACCGTCCAGTGGCGCGCTAGCGCGTCGTCACTTCGTAGAAGACCTGGTAGAAGAACTCCCAGGTGTTGCTCGACAAGGCAAACACCAACGCGGCAAGCGCCCAAATGACGATTACCGTTGCCGCCCCGATTGCATATGTCGCCAGCGTTCGCGCCGCCGTAAAATCATGGATCACGCGCATGTGCGTATAAAAGAGATACGTCACCCACGCTCGCGTGATCCAGCTCAACGACATATACAGTCCTCGCTCCTGAAGCGTCATAGAGTTCGTCAACACAAGTGTTGTTAATGGTGCCAGAATAATATACGGCCCGAAACTAAATCCGGCACTGACACAAATATCCCGAAAAGAACCTTCGCCGAAAAAGATCATCGAAATCGCGTAGTGTGCGAGGCACCAAGTAATGAACGGAATAAAGATGCGAACACCTTCTTGGAGGATAGATGTATCCTCTGGATTACCTCCGTAGAGATACGATGTAAGGCCAAAGTTCAGCGTACGCGTCACGAGGTCGAATGCTCGTTCGACGGACCATTGCGATTGATCAATAGCAAAGAATACATAGTGGAATCCCATAAACCACATCACGGCGCCCCTCGCCGCGATCAGGAGTGAGATCATGAACGCCACGGACCACCAGTCACCGCCACGCTTCAGCTCCCAGAAGCCATCTTCTGGATGCAACGCAACGAACACCATCTGACGTAGCCACTTGGTGCCGTACCACTGCACGTCGGCAGCGACGCGGCGCCACCCGGTCGCCTCAGTGCGTCGCGTCGAACGACGCGTGACCGGAAACCTCGCCGGGTAGAACGGCGCCTGACCGAACGCGCTCGAAACCTCGAGTTCAACGTCGGCATCGTCCGCGCCGATGACCGTGCCTACGTCACCGTTCATTGGCCGCCCCCGCGTTCGTCAAAGCGCATCGCCATCAACGCAGTGCCAATCCGTCGACCACCCCAGAACACCAGGACCGCAGCGCCGAGAGTCACCGGGAGTAACCACCCGAACTCTTCGCGAACATAATCGTGGCGTAGTTCGCCAAATGCGAGTGACCACCCGTCCCGATTACGGGCAACTTCATACTCTCGCATAGCATTGATATATTCGCCGCGCTTAAAATACGCCTTCGCCAGTCCCGTATGTGCTAATTCAAAGTTGCTGTCCCGGCGCAACACCTCGCGCCATATTGTCTCTGCTTCTTGGTATTTTCCATCAAAATGTAGACGACTTCCTTTTTGGAGGAGTTCGGCAAACTCAGTCGGGCGGAATGCCTGAATGTTGTTCCGATTAGCATCGAGAACATAGATTCGACCGTTCGGCCCAACCGCTAAGCTTTGCGGCAATTCGAACTTACCGCGTTGCGCACCCCGTCCGCCGAAAATCGCGAGCAAGTTCGCGGACTGGTCGTATTGGTAAATCCGCCCACTGTTGAAATCGAGCGCGGACACGATGCCCTGTGCATCGACAGTAATATCAACAAACTGGGGCTTGACAACCTGACCGGCCCGCCACTCCACTTCACCGTACTTCCGGTTACCGCTTGTATAGACGTCGTTCCCAATGGAGTTCAGTTTTTTGATCTGGTCAACATCACCTAGCGGCGAGACGGTGTAGATGAACCCACGCTCATCAACGAACATATTCGCATGGTGCGTCGGCAATACCTTCGAGATCTGCTTTTTCTGGGTCTCTGTCGTGAAGGTACGAATAAAGAGTCGACCGAGATCAAACTGCAACCGGTTTGCGCCGAAAAATCCGCGGAACGTCCCTTCGCTATCCAAGAGAAAAATCCCCCGGAAATCCCCACCTCCATTGAGCACATATAAATACCCACGACGATCAATGACAACCTTGTTTGGTTGATAGACCTGATCATCAGCGAGAAGTCGCGAGGTTGGCTTACCGAACTGTTTGACAAATTCGCCCGCGGCGGAGAACTGCACCAATCGGCCATTACCGCGATCAGCCACCCAGACGTCGCCTTGCGGGGTGACAAAGACCCCCTCCGGCGCGTTCAGCTTGGCGGGACCGTCTGGCGAACCCAATTGCGATACAAAGTCGCCGTCTGCCGTGAATTTGAGGACGCGGTTATTGCCCGTGTCGGCAATCCACACGAACCCTTGGGCGTCGATAAAAATATCTGCTGGGTTCTTTAACGTCCCCGATTTCTGGTACATCCCATCAATTTCGAAGTCATAGATGTACGGCAGAGGCGACGCAAGCGACCGAGAGTCCTTATCAAGGGTCCAAGAATATTCACGATCGGCCAGTGCGACTGAGGCCGTTACCGGTCCAAGTGCAACTCCGATTGCCCCAATTGCCACGCCGGCCCCCACCGCCCACGCCCGTAGGCGTCGATTCCAACGGCGTCCGGTTGCGTTCACGCTTTGATCCCTGAGTGCGCCATCGTCTGGATGACCTTCGCCTGCCGAAGCAAGAAGACCGTGATGGTCGGCGCGGTCATGAGGAACGCTGCCGCAGCTTGCGCCCCCTGACGGGCGATTGCTGCCGGCCCGTTCGTCAAACTGATCATCGCGACGCTGACCGTTTTCATCGCCTCACTGCGGGTGAACACCAGCGGGCTGAAACTGTCATTCCACATTTGTATAAAGCCGAAAATTAGCAGCGTATTCCACGCCGGCGCCACGTTCGGCATTACGATCTTCCAGAATATCGTCCATTCGGGTGCACCATCAACTCGTGCCGCCTCGATGAGTTCATTGGGCACCGAGTTATCCATGAATTGCTTCATCATAAATAAACCGTACGACCAAGCAATCGCTGGAAGTATCAACGCACCGTACGAATCAATGAGTCCGAGTTTCTGAACCACAAGATACTGCGGGATACGCGTTACCTGCGGTGCAAACATGAGCGCGGCGACAATCGTGCCAAAAATCAGATTTCGACCTGGCAAAATGCGTGCCTTCGACAGGGGATAGGCACACATAGAGCAAATGAGCACTTGGAGCATTACCGTCGTTACGACAACGAAGACGCTATTGAACAGATATCGTGTAAACGGTACAGAAAGCGCATCGGTGGCGAGCAACAAGTCTTGAAAATTATCGAGAGTCGGCCTCCGGACGAGAAACGGCGGGGGGAATAGCAACAACTCTTCAAGGGGCTTAAAGGCTGTCGAGATGACGTATACGATTGGCAACATCGAGAAGATTGCCATCGGGATTAAGAACAGATACGAAGCCGAAGGCGACGCTCGCCTGACCGAGCGCCAAAGGCGCGGCAGCGGATCGTCGTACGTCATTGCTCGTTGGGCGATGGCAGTCATTCGTTCCCCCAGTCTGGTGCCTCCCGGAACCAGACGGACGTGGTCTCAGTACTCGTTCTTCGACGAAAGCGCGCGCATGAGCAGCCGACCTAGTCCGAAGGTCAGTGCGAAGAGGAACACCGCCACGGTTGTCGCGTAGCCCATTTCGAACCGAATAAAGGCGAAGTCATACATGTGCGCCACAATCGTATGCCCCGCATACAACGGGCTAGGCAGGCCGGCAAGGCTTGTCGCGACTTCAAACACCGAGAACCCCGCGACCACGGCCATCACACTCCCGAACAAGAGTTGGGGTTTAATCATTGGTAATGTGATATACCACACTTCTTGCAAGGGGTTTTTTATGCCGTCCATCTTTCCGGCCTCGTATAAATCGGTCGGCACCGTCTGTAGGCCTGCGAGGAAGACGAGGAATCCGGTTCCCATACTCATCCAAAGCGCCACGAACATGATTACTGGCATAATCGCCGCTTGTTCGGCAAGAAACATATATGGTTCGTCAATGGCGCCAATGCCAAGGAGCCAGTTATTGAGGTACCCATATCGATCACCCGAAAAGACGATCTTCCAGACGACGCCCATTGCAACCGCGCCGGTGATTGACGGCGCATAGAAGCAGAGTGCGAGCGGAGTTTTCAGTTTCAGCGGGTTAATCAGCCACGCGAACATGAATGATAGAAAGAAGCCAATCGGCCCAGTAATAATCGCAAACTTCAAGGTATTCGCGATGGCGGTCACGAACACGTCGTCCTCGAGAAACAGGAGTTTATAGTTACTCCATCCAATAAATCTCGGAGATTCAAGTACATTGAAGTAGGTAAAACTCAACGCCATGGCCGTCAGAACCGGCGCAATCACAAACACCACGAAGAACGCGAGGAACGGCGCCATGAAAAGATAGGACGCGCCATACTTCTGCCAGAACACCGTCAGGCTGCCACGGGACGCGGCTCGAATCTCGGACCCGCGCGGCACGAACGCCTCAGTCGCCATCGCGTCCCTCCATCACCGTGCCCTTAGCCACGGCGATACATCGACTTGTCAACATTCACGCCAAATTCTTCTTGCTTTTTAGCAAGTTCTTTATTAATGTCGTAAATCGCGTCTTCGAGCGCTTCGCGCGGGTTCATCCCTTGAAGGACGACCTTATTCCATGCATTCAAGACGTGTCGGCCGGTGAAGTACCCCCCGAGAACAACCGGCGGTTCCCGGAACCACTTCCACTGTTCCATGATGTTCGCGATATCTCGCCTGGGCCACGGCAGGGCTTGCAGTGCCTCAAGGTTCGCGGTGTTCCAGCGCGCCTCTACGCCAATTAGTGCTTCAAGTTCGCCCCCAAACCGCTGTTGCGAGTCCTTCGACGACCACCACTTAACGAATTCCCAGGACTCTTTTTTGTGCTTGGACTGTTCAAAGATCACCATGCTCGCACCGGTACCGCCGCTCGCCCGGATAACTGATCCTTCCGGAACCTTCTGTCCGGTCTGTGGGTCAATGCACGGCACCACCGTGCCGAGCGACGTGGTCGAACCACATCGATGGCCTGGCATGGGGCGCATCTCCCAACGCCCCGTGAGTTCGGGCGCCGCGACGGAGAGGCTGATGTACACGCCGTATCCAGCAACCCCAATCGGCTGTTCGCCGGTACGCATCCGCGTGAAAAAGTTCGCCTCACGCGGAATTTTGTAGTTACTGTAGAGGTCGGTCCATTCTTGGAAGCCGACCAGCGCTTCGGAGGAGTCAAGGGCAGAACGGCACGACCCATCCGCGCATCGGTAGTACTGGCCCCCATTTTGGAAGAGAAACGGGGTGAAGCCTACCGCGCCTTCGGTCACCGCCACGCCCGTTGGCGGCGGGTAGTAGAAGTCGAGACCGTTCTGTTGCAACTTCAGGAGAGCCTCATAGAGGTCATCCCATGTGTCCGGCGGCTTTATTCCGAGTTCAGAAAGAATGTCCGTGCGGTAAAAGGTCATCGCGAAGTCTTGAGTTTCTGGAATCGCCCAGTTACCTTCTTCGTTCGTAAATGGCACACGGTACCGGAAGGGAATGAGCGCGCCTTCACGGAAGCGTTTGGCAATCTCCGGATAGTCGGGGAACGTTGAAAGGTTCACGAGTCCTTTGCGGACCGCGAAGTCGACAGGCAACTGGCTCGGCACGCCGACCGCCACATCCGGCGCTTCGCCAGCGGTCGTTGCGAGGAGCAAGACCGAACCCGCACCCTCGCCGAGGCTTGCCGGCGGAATGACGTGAACGTTGACCTTGATGCCGGTTGACGGTGTGAAGTCGTCCTCGATCATGTCTTTCATGATCTGACCCCACTCAGTTCCGCGACCGACCCACACGTCGAGAACCACACCGTCCGAACCCGCGCCGTAGCTACTTCCAAGGCCGGTGTAATCTCGCGTGAATGAGGAGGCAAAGGTGGAGAGTGACGCAAGAGTCATCTCGAAGACGTTTGCCCGAACGCGGGGCATCGGCGTGTCTGCCGAATGCACCATCAGCCACTCCACCGCGAGCGGGTGATTCTGCATGTTCAGGAGCCAAGTGGCGAGGATCCCTTGACTGCGCATGAAGTCTTCGAGCAGGCGGTGAATTTCGGCCGGCTTGTCGATCATCCGCTGCAACTGGTCTTCGACCACGCGAAAGGCCGACGAGGCGTCATTTTTCGCCCGACCGATTTGCTCCATCCGACTCGCCTGTACTTCCAAGCGGTCGTGCAACTTTTGAAGTCTCGGCACAAGTGTGGGAATCTTTTCGTGCAGATCCCACTCCATATTCACGTCGGGTTGCGAACCGGTGATCATGAGCATCTCACGGCTCATCTGACTCATTTCTGAGAGCATCTGATCCAGTTCGCGCATGGTCTCCGACATGAATCCGAGCGTCACCTCCAACTGGATGACATTGGATCCTTTTTTCAGGTGATAGAGGTACGGCTTGCCTTCTGGTAACTGCTCTTCACGCATCGTTTCGAGACGCCAGTCTCGCTCCATGCGAAAAAGAATCGCCCGAGACTCCGCAAACGGAACTTCGCCATTGATCCGAAGTGACCGTAACCGCGGCCGACGCCCCGCCCATCCTTGCCAGATGTTGAAACTCAGCTCATAGAGTCCATCTTCTGGTACGTCAACCTGCCACCGAACCCATTGGCCCGGGAGGCGCCAGCGCCACCAACCGAAGGAGTTAAGGGCAAACAGTCCGTTCGCGTATGGGCTTGCGAGGGCGTCAAAGTTCACCTCGCCACGTACCGTCGGGTCGGACTTTGCAAGGGTCTTTTCGGCCTCGACCTTGATCCCCTGCGGGAGAGCAATCTCCTTCAGACCCTCGGCCTTCCAAGCCGCCAAACGATCGGCGTACTTCGGAACAACGACGGGAGAATGCACGGCAATCGTGCCGATCGCAATCGTCTCGCGCACCGTATTCAGACGAAGACGCTGCGCACCCTTCTCAAAGAGGAACTGGAATGGTGCGTCGTAACGTCCGTCCGCATCCTCGATAGTCTTGGTTTCCCACCGTGGCGCCTCGACTTGGGCCGGACGGACGTCGTTGCCTTGGTTGTCTTTCTTGACGTCGCCGGAATCTCGCCATACGCGTTGGAAGACCACGCGCTTCGCTTCGCGGAACGGCAACTTCCCATTTATAAGGAGATCACGTTGGACGGACGCACGTTTTCCCTTGATGGGGAAGTAATCGAGCGTCACTTCGTAGAGGCCGGTTTCGGGGATCAAGAACTCCCACTCAACCCACCCATCATCCTCGGCCCAAACGAGCGTGGGCCCGGGTCGGCCTTCAAAGCCCTGCTCAACGCGCAGGCCCTCGTTTCCGCCGTGCGCAACGTAATCGACGGCGCGGACCTCAACGCGCTTGCCTGAGGTTGCTTTGTACTGCCTATCCCACTCGGCCTTCTGATCAGCGTATATCGGTTGCCCGGCCAAGTCCTCCGGAAGCATGTCTTCGAAGAGCTTCTCGGTTGCGCCCGCAGCTGACTTCATCGGCGGCTGCGCTTGGCGACGGTAATCACCCGTCGCGACTGGCGCCGAGGTGGCTGTCGCGGGGCGTACTTCGAAAACCGGCGCAAGCGACGACGCGACGAACGCACACGCGACAACACGGTGTACCCACGTTCGAGCGCGTGCGCCCCACGCACCTGCCGGCCCAGTCGCCCGGCTTGGCCGCATGCTCCATGCGCCGCTTCCCGAAAGCATTACGTCCCTCCGCGGGTCTGCGCCAGATCACCTAGACGCCGCCCGCCCTTCGTCTCCACCGGGTGCAAGCGGCGCGCAGTATAGCGATATCGGCCCGACTGGGTAGCCGAGCCCGCGTGGTCGCTATACTGCGCTCCGCCGTCAATCTATGCGGTGGCGGTTCGGCGCGCAAGCCCGAATCTGCTGTGACGGCGCATCCAGCCCGGCACATCCCGTGCGCTCAGCACGCCCAAGGTGGCGCGATGGTTCTAAGCGACCGCTCGATCAGAGAACTCATCGAAGCGGGCCGGCTTAAGATTGACCCGTTTGACCCGGGCGCAATCCAGCCTTCAAGCATCGATCTCCGACTCGAAAACCGGTTTCGTGTCTTTGCCACGATACGGCACGCGTATATTGACCCGCGCACTGACCAACCCGACCTCACTGAACTGATCTCCGTCGCTGACGATCAACCGTTCGTGTTGCAACCCGGGCAGTTTTGCCTCGGCAACACCTTTGAGGAGTTACACCTTCCGGACGACATCGTCGGCCGACTTGAGGGGAAGAGTTCGCTCGGCCGCCTTGGTCTTGTCATCCACTCAACTGCAGGCTACGTCGACCCAGGCTTCCGCGGTCGATTGACACTGGAATTGAGCAACGCCGCCGGCTTGCCAATCCTCCTCTATCCGGGAATGAAGATCGGACAACTCTCCCTGCTTCAGATGACGACGGCGGCCGAGCGCCCGTACGGATCGGGTGCGTTGGGCAGCAAGTACCAAGGCCAAGACGAACCCACGGCGAGTCGGAGCCACCTTGACTTTCGCATCGGTAGGTGACCAGAGGCGGGCCCACTCCATCTGGACGGTGCCTCGCTCTACGTTATAGTCCGGCAATGCCCGTGCGCACGCGTCGCCATTTTGGACGCGCCTTCGTGGCGGTCGTCGCTGGCAGCGGTTTGATTGCCTGCCAAACTAATCCGTTTGCGCAAACGTCCGACGATCAACCGCTGCGCACGTTCCTGTGGAACTTCGACACTCTCGACCCAGCCTTCACGACTGGCGCCCTTGAAGCCGAGTACGTCGTCCATCTTTTTGCGGGTCTGACGAGCCTCAACGACAAGCTTGAGGTTGTGCCCGACCTTGCCGAAAAGTGGTCCGTTTCGAACGACGGTCGGGTCTACACCTTTACGCTTCGGCGCGGCGCGAAGTTCCACGATGGACGGCCAATCACCTCGGCGGATGTGAAGTTCAGCCTAGAACGAGCTGCGGACCCGCGACTCGCATCGCCAGTCGCGCTGACATACCTCGGCGATATTCAGGGCTTCGGCGCCAGATTCAGCGGCCAAGCCTCTGAGGTCGCCGGAATCAAGGCTCGTGATGACATCACCATCGACATCACCCTCGATGAGCCACGCGTGTACTTTCCCGCGAAGTTGACGTACCCCGTAAGCTACGTGGTCGATCGGCAAAACGTTGCCGCCGGACCAGATTGGTGGCTCAAGCCGAACGGTTCCGGTCCGTTCAAGGTCGCGTCTCTCGCGCCCGGCGAACGCCTTTCACTCGTGCGCCATGAAGGATTCTTCGGCACGAAGCCAGCTCTCGCGGGCATCGAGTACCTCGCCGTCCCACCAGTTGAGGCGTACGAACGCGACCTGATCGACATTGCTGTGGTCGACCTCGCCGACATTGATCGCGTGACCGACAAGAGCGACCCACTCAATCGTGAGCTCCGCGTTCGCACCGACCTCGACATTCAGTACCTCGCGATGAACGTCACCGCGAAACCCTTCGACGATCCAAAGGTCAGACAAGCGTTCAACCACGCACTCGACCGAGACCGAATCGCGAGCGTCACGTTGAAGCGAACCGTCATCAAAGCCGACGGAATCCTGCCCCCCGGCATGCCCGGCAAGAGCGACCGCGTTCGTGGTCTCGATTTTGACGTTTCGCGTGCCCGCCAACTGGTCTCCGAATCCAGTTACCGCGACGCACGCAACTTCCCAGAAATCTCGCTCACCGTGATGGGCACGCGCACCGCCCCCGCCCCCGAAGTCAACGCAATCATCGCTACCTATCGTCAAAGCCTCGGCGTCGACGTGCGCGTGCGCCAACTTGATCGCGACGCGTTTGCGAGCGCAACCCAACGTGACCGCGACCGTCCGCAGATGTTCATGACGGGGTGGATCGCGGACTACGCCGATCCACAAAATTTCTTAGACATCTTGTTTCACAGCCGAAGCCGCGAAAACGCGGCGCGCTACGCGAACCCTGATGTTGATCGTGACCTTGAAAAGGCTCGTGCCGAACGTGACGCCGCCGCGCGGACCAAGCTCTACCAAGAAATCGAGGCCCGGATCCTTCAAGACGCACCGTGGGTGCCCCTCTGGCACAACAAGCGCTACATCCTCGTCAAACCATGGGTTCAGGGCTATGCCGCGCCGTCAGTCGTTCAACCGTGGCTGAAGGCAGTCTCGCTCAAGGGTCGTCCGGCGCTTGCCACCCCGACCGTACCGACACCCTCGCCATCGCGCCGCGCCTGACCAATCGAGGCCTCTGCGACACGGCCCCACCTCCAGCGTGACCTCGCTCCGAAAGGATTCACCCATGGCCCGCCCGGACGGCCGCACTGCCAATGCCCTCCGCCCGACCCGCATCACCACGGGCGTCCTCGACTACGCCGAGGGCTCCGCCATGATTGAGGTGGGGGGCACCCGCGTGCTTTGCGCTGCCAGCGTCGAGGAAACGCAACCACCGCATTTGAAGGGCACCGACGAAGGGTGGATCACCGCTGAGTACGCGATGCTTCCCCGGTCAACCCATACGCGTAAGCAACGTGACGCGACACGTGGACGAATCGACGGGCGGACCCACGAGATCCAACGACTGATCGGTCGCTCACTACGCGCCGCCATCGACCTCTCCCGCTTGGGCGCGCGCACGATTTACATCGACTGCGACGTTATCCAAGCCGACGGCGGGACGAGAACCGCAGCGATCACTGGTGGATACGTCGCTCTCGCCATTGCGGTGGAAGGAGTGATCCGAAAGCGACGTCTGAGCCGGACCCCTCTCATCGCACAGGTTGCATCTGTCAGCGCTGGGATCGTCGGTGGCGACCCCGTCCTCGACCTCTCCTACGAAGAAGACTCGCGTGCAGACCTCGACTTCAACGTGGTCATGACCGATGCCGGCGAGTTCATTGAGGTACAAGGCACGGCAGAGCGCAGTCCGTTCGATCGCGACGGCCTCAATCGCATCCTCGACCTCGCCGAAGTCGGGCTCCAGACACTCTTCCAGATGCAGCGCGAGGCCATCGACAGCGCCCGTGCGCGCTAATTCGCGCCGTCGCGCGATGTGTGGCCCTAGTCCTCGAGGGCGCGGACAAGCTCAGTGAACTGATCACCGCGATCAAACTCATTGCGGAACATGCCGAACGACGCGCAACCCGGCGAGAGCAGGACCGCGCCACCGGCTCGGCCCAACGACGTTGCTTGGACAACCGCATCTCGAAAGTTGGCGTGGCGACCGCGGACGAGGTGGTCTCCGATGGCGGCGAGCAAGCGGTCGGTCGCCGAACCTTCGAGGAGAACGACGTCCGTGACCGGACACTCAGGCGCGCGAAGCGTTGTACCGAGCCGATCGAACTCAAGGCCTTTGTCAGCACCCCCAACGATCAGGACGAGCGGCCCCTCGATCGCAGTACACGCTGCGACGGTTGCGTCAGGTGTCGTCGCCGCGGTGTCGTTGATGTACCGCACGCCGCGGCGAACGCGTATCAGTTCTTGCCGATAGGCCACCCCGCCAAAGGTGCGTACCGCCTCGGCAATCGACGCCTCCGACGCACCGGCTTGCCTCGCGATTACGGCGGCGCATCGAGCGTTGGCAAGATTGTGATCGCCACCCCACCCTGAGCGATTCTCCGCAAATCCGGGCACATAGGTCTCTGCGCCGAACCAAGCGACCGTGCCAGGAACAGCATCAGCCAACGCCGCGCATGTGGGGTTGTCACGGTTCAGCACTGCGACACCCCTGTTGCCGTGATAAAGAAAGACGCGTCGCTTCGCATCAACGTACGCGTCCATCGACGGATAGCGATTGAGATGATCTGGCGTGATATTGGTGACTGCTCCGAAGTGCGGACTTCGTCGAATCGCATCAAGGCCCTCAAGTTGAAAACTTGAAAGCTCAAGAACGACCGTTGTCTGGGCGGTGATGTTCGCAAGTTGCGCCAGCGCCGAAACGCGCAAGTTTCCCGCAACTACAACGTCGTATCCCGCCGCGCGGAAGATGTCTCCCGTCAAGGTCGTTGTCGTTGTCTTGCCCTTCGTGCCGGTAATCCCGATAACCCGATCTGACGGGCACGCGGCCAAGAAGAGGGACATCTCCATCAGGACGGGGATGCCCCGCGCCTCTGCTGCACGAACAAACCCCGATTCGCGGGGCACCCCTGGGTTTCGAACCACGAGGTCAACGCCGTCAAGATCGGCCTCGTCATGCCGACCGAGCGTGTAGGCGATGTCGAGGCCGTCAAGCGCCGCGACTGAGGCCTCAAGGCGTTCGCGGGGTTGGAGATCGGTCACGCGGACCACCGCATTCTCGCTCGCGAGGTACCGCGCGACTCCGACGCCTCCGCCGTGAATGCCAAGCCCCAGAACGAGGACGCGCCGACCGGCGAGTGCAAGACGATCGCCAGTCGCGTCGGCGGACAATTGAAGTTGCCAGGCCATTCCGCCTCCCGACGCGGCGCGCCGACCAAGCCACCGATCCACCCGAGTGCCAGTATACTTATGTCGAGCGGCGATCAAGGGTCATTGGGGAATCGCACCCCGCCTGTCGCCAGACGTAGGGCCAGCACCTCCGGCGATGGACGATTACCAACCTGCCGACCGGTCCTATCCAAGCCCGTCAACACAGCGCCGCACGGGTGAAATTTGGAAAGCTCGCCTAGGGCTTGGTTTCGTCGTCGCCCTGACCCTCGTGAGTGCTGCTGTCCTTTTTAGACTCGCCGGATTAGGTGTCGCCGCCGCGATAAGCCCCTTTCAAGCCGCGCCGACCTCCACGCCGATGGGCGCTGGACGTACCGCCGCCGGACCAGTAACGCCCACAACAGTGCCAACCACAACGGTCGCAGGTACCCCCGGAGTACCGACACCAATCTCCGGCCAACCCGGCGCTCCGAGCGTGGGCGCGCCCGGCCAATCAACGCCCGCGCAACAAGCCGTCGCGTCACCAACCAGAGTAATCGCACTACCAACCGCGACCGTCGCGGTGACTGCCGGACGTGAACACACGGTGGCGAGCGGTGACACCCTCGGCGCTATCGCTGCAAAATACGGCACGAACGTTGACACGCTTGTCCGCCTCAACGATTTCAAAGACAAGAATCAAACGTTGAATATTGGCCAGAAGGTGAAAGTCCCGTAGTTTGGGCGGCCAGTGCCGTTGGTACCCTGAACGATGAATGGCCGGTACGAACGGTCAAGCCGTGCCCTCGCAAGCGCCCAATCGGGGCACTTTGCCGACCACTCCGGGGAGACCGGACAGGAGTTCTCGCGATGAGCGCAGCACGGGCCGGTTTCATCGGCCTTGGCAAGATGGGCCGCCCAATGGCCCTCAACATCATGAAGGCCGGCTTCCCATTGGTCGTCGCGAACCGCAGCCAAGCCGTCGTCGCAGACGTCGCAGCGCAAGGCGCCACTGCAGCGAAGACCCCCGCCGAAGTTGCGTCGCACGCCGAACTGATCTGTCTCTGCCTCCCCATGCCGTCGCACGTCGAAGAGGTGGTGCTCGGGCCGAACGGTGTCCTTGAGGGGATTCAACCCGGGGCCATCGTCGTCGATTTCAGCACAATCGGGCCGTCAACCTGTCGACACGTCGCCGAAAAGCTCGCAGAAAAGGGTGCGAAGTACATTGATGCGCCAGTTTCGGGCGGTACGACGGGCGCTGCCGCGGCAACCCTCACGGTCATGGTCGGTGGCGCGCAGGCCGATTACGACCGAGCTCTCCCGCTTCTGCAAAGCGTCGGGAAAAAGATTGTTCACGCAGGCCCAGTCGGTGCGGGCGCCGTCGTCAAGTTGATGAATCAGCTACTCGTGGCAATCAATCTTGCGGGGGCCGCGGAAGCGATGGTGCTTGGCACCAAAGCCGGCGTCGATCCTACATTGCTGTATGAGACCATCGCGTCGGCCACCGGCAATAGTTTCCAGATGGCGCGCAACTTCCCCGACTTGATTCTCAAGGGCAACTTTGCCCCTATGTTTTCGGTAAATCTTTTGCACAAGGACGTGAACCTCGGAGTCGAAGTTGGTCGGGAGCAGCACGTGCGGACACTGCTGTCCGACCTGGTTCTCAGCGTCTTCGCCGAAGCACGTGATGCCGGGCATGGCGAAGAAGACATCGCTGCCGTCATTCGTCCACTCGAAACCTTGGCTGGTATCGAAGTCCGGGCACACTAGGCTTCAGCCAACGCTTCGCGAGGGCGGGACATGCGCTTGCGCCACCTTGCCCTCGCGTATTTCCGGCGTTTCAATAGTTTTGATCACGAATTTGCACGCGGCGCAACCGTCATCTGGGGAGATAACGGTGCCGGCAAATCCAACCTCATTGAGGCCTCGTACCTACTTGCGACGACCCGTTCACCGTACACGTCCAGCGAACGCGAACTAATCTCATGGAATTGTCCGCACCGTCCGGCTTTTGCGCGGGCCGTCGGGACATGTGACGGGGCTCACCGTGAGACGACCGTCGAACTACGGCTTGTTGAGCCGGAGACTCAGGTCGCCGAAGCGTTTACTGACGACACGAACGACGAACCCTACTTCCCGTCATCAGTCCGCCGGCGCGCCATCGTTGATGGCCGAGCTCGGGCGATCGGCGACGTTTTGGGCAACGTCGTCGCGGTGCACTTCTCGCCTGAAGGAGTAGAGCTCGTCGCGGGCGCAAGTGAGGGGCGTCGGCGCTTTCTTGACGTGGCCTTAGCGCAAATTGATCGCGCGTACGTCCGCGGACTTCGGCGTTACCAACGCGCAATCGTGCAGCGAAACGCGATGTTGCGCAGACTACGCGACGAGCCGTCGTTGGCGTCCTCACTTCTCGACCCATGGGATGCGGAGGCATCAACGTCCGGCGCAATAGTGGTTGCCTGTCGCCTCCGAGCGATTGGTCGATTGAACGCCGCGTTGGCCACCCTCGATGAAAGTGCACCGGGCGGGGCAGCAATCCGGATGGGGTACGCACCGTCGGTTGCGCTTCGCCACGTCGACTCCCCCGAAGGACCGTACATCAGAGGGTGGGACGACGCCGACCCGGTGATCTCGGCGATACGACAGTCGATGGACGATGCGTTTCGAGCGACGCGCACGCGAGATCGCGCAGCCGCGACCACGCTTGTTGGCCCGCACCGTGACGACTTCACCGTTTTTGCGGGAGGCGTGGATCAACGTACTCACGGGTCCCGAGGCCAACAACGCACCGCGGCGCTTGCGTTGAGGGTGGCAGAATCGCACTTCATGACCGAAGTTGTCGGCGAGTCCCCCGTGCTGTTGTTCGACGATGTGATGTCAGAACTCGACCCAAGCCGTCGCGCCTTTGTCGAGTCGTTGGCGATTACCGCCGACCAAGCAATCGTCACCGGCACGGAGGCGTCCATGTTCAGCGCGAAGTTCAGAGCTTCTTCGGCTGCATTTCGCCTCCAAAACGGTCGTCTAACTCCTGCGTAGGCCCTCCGGCCGTCGCGTCGATGGCGACCGAAAGGGTGGTACGCTGAAGTCGCCCACTTACTACCTTTTCCAGTGCAACGCTAGTGACGACCCTCACGCCAACCGCCAAGCCTCGTCCCGGGTCGGCTCGCGCTCGTCAGGACGCGGCGCTCGCTTCACAGCGCGAAGCCCGAATCAAGTCCGCTCGCCGACAGCGGCTGTCCTACTTGGGCGTCGGTGCGGCCATGCTTGTTCTGCTGGCTGCAGGTGTCACTTGGGCGATGCAACCTGCGTCGAACGGCTTTGGCGACCTGCAGGAATTTCCAATTCAGGGCCGTACACACATACAGCGCGGCCAGAGTCATCCGGCATACAACAGCACACCGCCGACGTCAGGGTGGCACTACGCGGACCAAGTCGCATCACCCGGGATTCACGCTGAACCCGTGCCGAACGAAGTTCAAGTTCACAACCTCGAACACGGCGAAATCATGGTTCAGTACGACTGCCCAGCTGGGTGTGCCGACATGGTCGTTGAACTTGAGCGCATTGTGAAGTCGTATCCGAAAAAAGTGATTCTCGCGCCATACCCCGGGATTGGCAAACCGATTGCACTCACCAGTTGGGGCCGCCTGACCTACCTTGACCGCGCTGACGAAGTAGCCATCACGAGCTTTGTCAAGGCGTACAAAGACAAAGGCCCGGAGTTCTTCCCCGACGAACCGATGGCCACCCCATGACCGAGACTCCCACCGAGTCAGGGCCGAATCTACCCTCCGGGCGAGACGTTGACTCGGCGCAGGCACCAAGCCCCGAAGGTACCGCGTTCCGCACGGTCACCCCAGGAATGCGGCCCGCAACGCGGACCTTTCTTGCGATCTTCGGACTGATCACTGTGGTCTACGTCGCCACGTTTGTCCGCGGGCTCTGGTGGCAATGGAAGGGAATCCTTCTGGCGCAACCTGCCTCACCGCCCTTGGTTACCGACGCGCCCCGTGGCGCCGAAGCACGTGCCGGCGCATCGATAGGCCGGGCCGGGGGCGAACAGGCGCCGAATCCCGCTCGCAAACCACTGGCCCGTACGGACGCACCTGCACCACGAAACACCACCGACGAACGAGGGGTCACGTATGACGCCGACGGGGTCGCAGTCATGGGAATCGATGCTGACCCGAGCGGGGTTTACAACGTCGCTCCAGGGCGACAAGTGCGCATCGGCGGCCCAGCTGGCACCTTGTACGACGTTGGTGACGGCGGAAAGCTGACACCCGCGTCCAAGCGCTAGGCCATCTCGAGAACGTTTGGATTCTCAGAGAATTCTGAACGAATCGTCCGAGCGGCGTCTCTATACTCGCCTGACTGGCAGTGTAGTCGTGGTCGCAGACCGAACGTCTACGACTCTGTCAACCTGCACCTGAAAGGCGTCATCAATGGCCGTCTTTGAAAAGCTCGCCGGGTTCGTTGGCCGTCGTTGGAGATCTTTACTAGTTGTACTGATCCTCAGCGCTGCCTTCTTCCTCTGGTTTGTGCCGAATTACGATACAGCGATGCCGTACGTGCTGTACGGGGCGTACCTGTTATTCCAACTACTTTTCGCTGTCCTGTTCATGATCATCCAGTTCGCGGCACTCTTCTGGTTTCTTGGGCGTGGCCGTACGTACTGGGTGATGCCGGGAGAAACCGGCGTCGGGTTCAAGGACTACCGCGGACAGAAGGACGTTCTCGAGACGGCCGAGCGTTGGGTCACCCTTCTGCGCGGCGTCAAAGATTTCAAGCGCATGGGCGGTGAGGTTAGCCGCGGTCTGCTATTGGTCGGACCTCCCGGAACCGGAAAGTCGTATCTCGCGCAAGCCATTGCCACGGAAGCCGGGGTGCCGTTCGGCTACACGTCAGCCGCCTCCTTCAGAGCCATGTTCATGGGGATGGATGTCCTCATCGTGTGGCGCCTCTACCGGAAAGCCCGTAATCTCGCGAAGCAGCACGGCGCCTGCATCCTCTTCATCGATGAAATCGACGCTATCGGCGCTGCGCGCACCTCCGGCATGATGGGCGGTGGTGGTTTGATGGGCGGGTTCATGGGGGGTGGCGGGGCGCTCAACCAACTTCTCATGGAGATGGACCCTCCTCGTCTTAATGAAGGATGGAAAGACCGTCTGCTCCGTCGGCTTGGGATTCTTCGTCGTCCAGCAATTCGTCCGAACGTGGTAACGATGGGTGCCACGAACATCGTCGAAACCCTGGACGCAGCGCTCCTCCGAGCAGGACGCTTCGACCGGCAACTCACCATCGACGCGCCGGATGCTGAAGGCCGGAAAGACATCATCGAGTATTACCTGTCCAAGGTCCGGCATGAGGACATGCCGATTGATCGGATGGCTGGCGACACCATCGGCTATACGCCAGTCACCATCAAGTACATCGTGAACGAGGCCACGGTTGTTGCGCACTTCAATGGACGCGACGCGATTTCATATGCCGATTTCACGGAAGCGCGTGAGGCCCATGAGTGGGGCATCAAGCAACCAATTCGAGGGATGAAACTCGAAGAGAAACGGCGCATTGCCTATCACGAGGCGGGGCATGCATTCGCAATGGCGGTGCTGCAGCGCGAAATGTTTCGGGTGTCGAAGGTCACCATTCAACGCCATGGTCGTGCATTAGGCTTCGCAGCACCAAAGCCGGTTGAAGAGCGTTACACCCAAACCAACGACGAGGTGCTGTCTGAGATTCAAGTGTGTCTTGCCAGTCGCGCCGCGGAAGAGTTGTTCCTGAATACCCAACTCACCGGCGTTACAAGCGACCTTTCACATGCCACTCGCCTAGCGCATGCCTACCTTGGGGTCTACGGCATGGGAGGCAGCTTCTACTCGCATCTGGTGGGCGGGAACATGATGGGAAGCCTGCCGGACAAGCGACGCGCCGAGCAACTTCTTGATGAGCAGTACACCAGAGTTAAGACACTCTTGGCCGTGCACTCCGAGACCGTGCACGCGATTGCTCAAGCCCTGATTCAGCGGGGCGAGCTTCTCGGCGATGACATCCAGCGCATCATCGATGAGAAGGAGCGCGAGCGTCAGAGCCAAGACACGACGTTGCGCGAAGACACGCGCCGGATTGCGTACCACGAAGCCGGGCACGCGGTCGCGCAAGCCATTCTCCTGCGTCGCCAAGACATCGGGCGCGTCTCTATCGTGAGCACCACCGAGGCCCAGACCTTCAACGAGTTGCGCCCGTTGATCGGACAACAAACGTACTCGCGGCAAGAAGTCCTCGCCGAGATTCAAGTCAAGCTCGCAAGCCGTGCGGCCGAGGAACTCTTTCTCGACCTGGTCCTCGACAATTCAGCCACCGACATCAAACGTGCGCGTGACCTTGCGAAGTACGTGATCTCGTACATGAACCCCTCCGACGCACTCTTCGTCCATGAACCTGAATCTGGCGCAGAGGATGAGCGTCCGACGACAAATGCCACGCCTGATGGGCAAGAGAGTGCTGACGACGCGCAGGTCAGGATTCCGCGCGCCCGTCGGTCATCAGCCGGAAGTGATGCACGCGTGCGACGCGAAGTTGATCAGCTGCTTCGTGAGCAATACGACGTGGTCAAAGCCTTACTTCGCGATTGTGAAGTGGAAGTGCACCGTCTCGCCCGTGCGCTTGCCGAGAAGGGTGAACTCTCGAGCGCAGACGTTCGGCGGATTCTGAACGGCAAGCTCACTCCTCGCATCGCATCAGCCGATCAGCCGGTATCGCCGGTTGCCGTGACGCCGGACGCGCATGTGGAGAGTGGGTCTGGCGCGCCCGCCCTTGAACATTCCGAAGCGCGCGTCCCAGTGACGTACGCTGCTCCGCCTCCGGACCCCGCGCACCAGTCGTAGCTCAATCCTCGGCTAGGTCGAAAGGCCCGTACCACCAAGCGGTGGTGCGGGCCTGCTTTTGTGCCACGACCTGCGTCCGCGTAACCACTCGCGATCCCAAGGGAAGGTGCGCAGGCATTCCAGACCGCCGCGGATATTTCTGCGGCACGTCACCGATACGGACGAGTGTCACGATTGCCCGGTTCGGCAGCAAATCCTCCGGCACGTGCATGACCCGAGCGACCGCACCGCCGACCTCGCTAAGCGCAACGCGTGCCGCTTCCACCTCCTCATCGACCGTCGATGCTGTCTTCAGGGCGATTGCCGCGCCTCCAGGTCGAACCAACGGGATAAGTAGTTCGGCAAGGGTCGCCAGCGGCGCCACCGCGCGAGCCGTGGCGATGTCAAACTGGCCGCGCCATCCGGGATGATGCCCCAATTCTTCAGCTCGCCCGACTGCACCCCACGCATTGCGAATACCGACACGCTGTACTGCGTCATCCACCCACTGCACCTTGCGCGTTGTCGCATCCAGAAGCGTTACCCCAACTTGGGGAAGGGCCACGGCAAGCGGCACCCCCGGAAAACCTGCCCCAGTTCCGACATCGATGAGGCGCGCACCTGGCAAGGGGACAGCAGCCATCCCAAGAACTGCAGTCAATGAATCGAGGAATAATTTCTCTGCGACGTCCGACGGCTCGACAATCGTGGTCAGGTTCAATCGCCGCCGGCCGTCGGCAAGCAAGGCCGCATATCGTTCATACGCATCAAGCGCAGCTCCATCCAGGTGGAGCCCAAGGCGCCGCGCGCCATCCACGATCCGCCAACGGGGAAGGGCGACCGTGTTCACTCGATGGCAGTGGCGTCTGTGAGAGGCAGGTCGCCATCTGCATAGGCGACGGACGAACTCGCGCCGACAAACGCTGTCAGCGCGTTCGCAAGGGTAACGTCTGGATGATCAATGACCCCAGCATACTGCCACGGCCAATAGGAAAGCCTTGCCTTTCCGATAATGTACTCTCGCGGTAGCCAATCCCAAATGTGGGAATCATGGCTGTTGTCGCGATTATCACCCAGCACGTAGAAATGATTTTCAGGAACCTGCCGCTTCTCGTAGCGATAGGTACCAGGGACACGTATATATGGTTCCTGTAAGGGGTGGCCATCAACGAACACGCGTCGATCATAGATTTCGATGGTCTCACCAGGCAGCGCGATTATTCGCTTTACGAAGTCGCGTTTTGGGTCAAGGGGGAACCGAATCACGACAACGTCTCCACGATCAGGTTCACTTACGCGATAGGAGATTTTGTCAACTAAAATGTACTGTCCAGTATGAAGATTCGGCTCCATACTGAAGCCCTCAACCCGATAATTCTGGAGCGTGAGGCGGACGCCGAGAAAAAGCGCGAGGGTCAATAGCGCCGTCTCAACCACTTCACGAATCGCGGCTTTGTATGGGAAGGACGTCACACCGGCACCTTATCGAAGCCTAACAGCGACAGGGCACGCTTCGACGCAGCGAAGCCTCATGACACTCAACGCACCGAACGTGGGCTTGTTCTCGCCCACGAAATCGGTCGCTCGGCCAACGCGTGATGGTTAGAGGGTGCCCGCCTCAATTGCCCGGCGAATGTCTCGCAGGAACGCCCCGCCAGGAGCACCATCAACGATCCGATGGTCGATTGTGAGCGAAAGCGTGACCATCGATCGCACCGCCAGTACGTCATCCACAACGGCTGGACGTTTCGCGATTCGACCGACCCCAAGGATCGCCGCCTGAGGTGGGTTGACGATTGGGGTGAAGGCGTCGACTTCCATTTGCCCAAGGTTGGTTACGGTGAATGTGCCGTTGTGGAACGCATCCGCGGCAAGCCTACCGGCGCGAGCTGCCTCCGCGAGGTCTGCGATTTCTTGAGAAATAATCTGCAACGGTTTCCGGTCCGCGTCGCGAATCACCGGCACGACGAGACCGTTGTCGAGTGCCACGGCGACCCCAACGTTTATCTCCTGCCACTCTGCAACCTCGGCACCACCCGACCCATCAACGAGGCTGCTATTCAGTCGTGGATGATCGCGAAGGGTGCGGGCAACGATGGCGACGACCAAATCCGTGTACGTGGGCGGTCGGTGGCCGTAGATCTTCGCCGCCGGCACCAATGCGCTGCGTAGCGCAACGAGTGACGTTGCATCAGCCTCGGCAACGAGGGTCAACTGCGCCGTGTCGCGGAGGCTTGCCGTCATGCGATCCGCGATAATGCGGCGCATCGCGTCGAAACGGTGGGTCGCGCGTCGAGTAAGTGCCGGCAGGGCTCCGGCAACGACGGAAACCTCAGTTGGTGCGGCCGCGACCGCCCGTGCCTCAATTGCACCTTCGATGTCGCGTTCCACCACGCGCCCATCCGGGCCGGTCCCTGGTACGGTCGCGAGGTCAATCCCAGACTCACGCGCACGACGCCGTGCCAACGGCGAAGCCAAGACCCACCCGTCGGCTCGCGTTGCTGCGGCGGCGACGTACGCACGCACGTCTTCTTCAACGATGCGCCCGCCAGGCCCACTTCCATGAACGCGCGAAAGGTCAACGCCAGACTCGCGTGCAAGGCGCCGAGCGAGGGGCGACGCTCGAACTTCACGATCATCGACGGGCTTGGCCGACACGACCGGGGCGACCGACAAGACGACGTCAACCGATGCGCGCGCCGCCTCTGTGATGCTCGAAGGCTTCGTACCACCCCCAAGCAGGGCGTCAATCGCCGCCTCCGATTCGTCCGGCGACGCGATGACCGCCATCGCTTGCATCACCTTGATGGTTTCGCCCACTGGCGCGACAATGCGTCGCAAGACGCCAGTCGCGTTCGCGGTGACCTCTTGGCTGAGCTTGTCCGTCTCAATGTTCGCGACAGGATCACCCCGTTCAACGTGATCACCAATCGCTTTTAGCCACGCGACCACAGTGGCTTCGACCATCGTGACCCCAAACTGGGGCAGCTTGACAAGAGTAGCCATGCCTACCGCATCAACCCGCGCACGGCCTGCACCACCTGCGCAGCCGACGGAATCGACAACTGTTCGAGGGTTCGATTAAATGGCGTAGGTACGTTCGGGTTCGCCACTCGCACTGGCGGCGCGTCGAGGTAGTCGAACGCGTGTTGGACAATCTGCGCAACAAGTTCCGCGCCGAAGCCGACGCGCTCGTGTGCCTCGTGCACGATCACCACGCGATGCGTCTTCCGTACCGACCCGACGATCGCATCAAGGTCGAGCGGCACAAGCGTTCGCGGGTCGATAACCTCAGCTTCAATCCCGGAGGCGGCTAACTCTTCGGCAGCCTCAAGCGCAACCTCATTCATCCGTTGCAAAGCAACAATCGTGACGTCCTTGCCCGTTCGACGAATCGCCGCTTGACCAAACGGAATGGTGTAGTCCGTCGTCGGAACCTCGTCCCGCGTGGTTGCGTACTGCACCTTGTTCTCGATAAATATGACCGGATTGTCATCACGAATCGACGTCTTCAGCAAACCCTTAGCATCGTACGCCGTCGTGGGCATGACGATTTTTAGTCCTGGCACATGCGCGAACCACGCCTCAAGCGATTGCGTGTGTTGCGCCGCGTTCGCACGACCCGCACCGGCCATCGTCCGGTAGACGATTGGCAGGACCGCTTTGCCTCCGAACATGTATTTCGATTTGGCGGCCTGATTAACCACCTGATCCATCGCGCACATCATGAACGTCATGTACATGAATTCCGCGATGGGCCGGAGGCCGACCGACGCCGCGCCAAGCACGGCGCCCGCAATCGCCGCTTCTGAAATGGGCGTCCCAATTACTCGCTTATGCCCAAACGTTTCCCATAGCCCCTTGGTGATTCCATACGTGCTGTCTTTGATGTCCTCACCAATCAAAAATACGCGGTCATCCCGCGCCATCTCTTCGGTGAGGGCCATGTTCAGGGCCTGCGACATCGTGACGACTGCCACGTCGGTACTCCTCTGGGCCGGACTCCCGGCGTCGTGTTGTGATCAGTTCGGATAGCGGCGATGCGCCCCCGCATCACGGGGGCGCGACGAAGAACGATGCGGTTGGACTACACCACGCGCCCGTGTTCGTCCGCACCGGTGAAGATGTCGGTGAGCAAGACGCTTCCAGAAGGTTCAGGGCTTGCCTCGCCGAACGCAACGGCGCGATCCATCTCTTCATCAATCTGCGAATGGATTCGCTTTAAGTCGTCAGCCGTGGCAACGCCCATCTCCTGCAATTGCGCACCGAATATCTTCAGCGGATCGCGGGTCGCGCGTGCCGAGGCGACTTCCTCACGTGTCCGGTAGGGTTCGGGGTCACCCAGAAAGTGCCCTTCAAACCGGTAGGTCTTCGCCTCAATCAACGTTGGGCCTTCGCCGGCGCGCGCACGTCGCACCGCCTCTTTGACCGCACCATACACGTCGAGAATGTCTTCACCTTGAACGATCACGCCAGGTATGCCGTAGCTGATCGCACGCGTCGCAACATGCTCAATAGGCAAATCCTGCTTCACAGACTGAAATTGGGCGTACCCGTTGTTCTCACAGATAAAAATGACCGGCAACTTCAAGCCCGCCGCGAAGTTGATTCCTTCGTGAAAGGCACCTTGATTCGATGCGCCATCGCCAAAGAAGCAGACGGCAACGTTCGCCTTCTCCTGGATCCAGAATCCAAGAGCGGCGCCGGTGCTAATCGGAATGCCGGCGCCAACAATTCCGTTCGCGCCCAACATGCCGTGATCCATGCTAGCGATGTGCATGGAACCACCTTTGCCGTGGTTGTAGCCCGTCACTTTGCCCATCAGTTCCGCCATCATCGGACCAGATTCCAGGCCCATGGCGATGCAGTGGCCGTGACCACGATGCGTCGAACTGATGACATCGCCGTCACTCAATGCCTTGCAGGCACCTGTGGCCACAGCCTCTTCGCCGATATACAGATGCACGCTGCCGTAGAGCCGCGCTTCCAAGAACAACTCCTTGACGCGCTCTTCAAATCGACGAATCCGGAGCATCGTCCGGTACATGTCAATGAGTTCACTGTCCGTCAGGTCATGTCGGTCAGGCGCCATGGGTGCCGAGCCGTGCGTCGGCAAAACGGAGTGATTGATGGGCGAGACAATGGTGGCCATGTCCCTACTATAGGCACGCACTCGCGGGTCGTCAAAGGGTCGGTCGGATTGCCTCAGACCGCCGTTGTCCCACGATGCGAATCGCCGCTTCCGCCCACGACCGAACTTCTGAGGACACTGCAAGCGCATCCCACTCGGAGGGTGTGAACCAAGCCGGACGTGCACCCCCTTCAACGTCTATTGGGTGACTTGCCGACCCATTTATGAGGCGCGCTGCAAACACGAAGTCAATATGCTGGTGCGCGGAGTTGCCCGGGCGCCCGGGGATATCTTCCAACTGGGTACCGATCGGGCTGGGAAGACGCGTGGGTACACCGCGAGGCCGTTCTACATCGGAGTACAGATCGGTCGAGGCATCGACGACCTCAACCGTCAAACCAACCTCCTCCAATGTCTCGCGCACCGCCGCACTGTGGGGCAACTCGTTGGGCTCAACGTGCCCACCCGGAGGCAACCATCGACCAAGTTTCTGGTGGTAGTGCAACATGACCGCTCCGTCGCGAACGACGAAGACCGCGACGGCGTACTCGCGGCGCACGCCTGTACCTCCGGCGTGACTATCCACGGGTCCCCAGCCGAAACACGAGAGCCACGCAAATACCTGTCATCACGATCGTGGACACCATCGTCATCACCGCCGCGCCGACCCACCCGCCGCCCAGTGCAAGCCAGAGCACGATGAAATGCGTAGCCATACTGAAGGCACCCGCGCCCGCCGCAGCCCCCCAAGCGAATATTCCCCGACGCCGCGCCGCTGACCACCGCTGCGCAAAGGTCATCGGCCCAATTGGCTCGCCCTGGAGGTCTGGGATGCGCCGACGAAACGCCACGAGCCGTCGAATGTCGTCGAGCGTCAGCGACGTGTCTACACCGCCACCAACACGCCGTGGTTCGAGTGCGGCGCGCCGCTCTGTTGCCGACAGCACACGCCCACGGCGTCGCGAAGGCTTCCCTTTGACGAAGGCAGCCAACGCGATGACGAGACCGAAAGCGATCAAGCCGCTTACGAGAACGCTGTCCATTGCGGTTGAAGTGCCATCGGCGTTGAGTATGGTGTGGAGTGACGCCCGACCACGCTAGGATCGCTGCAGAACTCTAGCAACGTTGCCCCGTGCGATTTGCGTGTCGCTCGGGCATTGCATCGCGAATGTACGACTTCATTCCCGAGTCACTCCGCTTAGAAATCGAGCTTGCCTTCCGCCTTGCCGCTGCGTGCGGACTTGCGTACATCATCGGTTGGGACCGCGAGTCGCATCGGCACCCGGCCGGCCTTCGAACGCACCTACTCGTCGCGCTTGGCGCGTGCGGATTCACCCTCGCCGGCATTGCGCTCGGCGGCACCAATTTCGACCGCGCACGCGTCGCCGCCCAGGTCGTGACCGGCATCGGCTTCCTTGGCGCCGGCGTCATCTGGAAGTCACCAGAAGAGCGTTTCGTGCACGGCTTGACGACCGCCGCAAGCCTCTGGAACGTTGCGTCAATTGGCGTACTCGTCGGCGTGGGCGCATACCTCCTCGCAGCCGTTACTGCAGGACTCAGCTTCGCCATCCTCCGCTCGCGACGTGCACCGGGTAGTGGGCCGGACAGGTTGCCAATCCCGGATCAAATTCGCGTAGATCCGTTCGGGGAGGGTGAGTGACGCTCCCTGCAGAGGCACCCGACCTACCATTCGGGGCGGTTGAAATTGATCTGCACGTTCACACGCTCGCGTCGGCCTGTGGATACATGAGCGCCGAGGAGGTGGTCGCCATCGCGCGGGCGCATGGCCGCAAGGTGATCGCCGTCACGGACCACGACACAACCGCTGGGGCGGTTGCGGTCCGCGACTATGCGGCAAGCACCGGGGACGACCTGCTTGTGCTCGTGGGCATGGAACTCTCAACCAGTGACGCCGGGCACGTGTTGGTGTTCGGCGAAGGGGTTGAAAGCGACTGGGGTTGGCGCCGTGGTCAATCGACGCCGCGCCACCTGCCAGACCGGTGGGTTGCAATCAAGGCTCATCCATTTCGCGATGTAGTGAAACTCGCGCCACCTGGACCGATTGTCGATGCACTCCCCGACCTGCCCCCGTCAATCCACGCGGTCGAGCGGTGGAATGGCAACGACCTATTGGTCAAGGCACCTGATCGTCGGGCCGACCTCGACGTCGCCTCGTTGGCCTACATCGCGAGTCGCGGAAAGGTCGCCGTGGCAGCGTCTGACGCTCATCGGTCAATAAGCCTGCACGCCTATCACACGGTCTTCCCCAACGCGGTTTCGTCGGTCAACGATGTCGTCGATCAGATCCAAGCCGGAATCGTTCGGCCGAGTGCACTCCCAGACTTGGAACTCCTGAGCCGACGAGTCGCGTGGCGACGACGCCGAATCGTCGGTTGGTATGTCGACCGCCAAGATTGGCGCCGCAATGCTGCGGCCGTCGGCTACGACGAAGCAGACGCCGCTTCGACGGTCGCCTACTTCACGGCAATTAGGGGCCTCGCGCAAACTGAGGCGTCGGTCGCGGACGTCATTCGTGACTCAGGGCTTCACCCAGAGACGGCTCTCGATTATCTTGCGATTGTCCGCGAAGAGTCTTTGGATCCGTCTCGAGTTCGCTGACGCAACAACCCTGTGGCGACGCGAACTCTAACGAACGCCAAGCTCTTTCTCGAGCGAGACAAACAAGTTGCGCATCGCCGCGATGCAACTTGGGATGTCTTTCGCGACACCTTCCGGGCCATCAACGGGGCGTAGGTCAACGTACTCAACGGCAAACTTGCCCTCGTAGCCCCGTTCGTGCAGGCGCGAGATGATTTGGCCGAAGTCCACATCGCCGTAGCCTGGTGCCATTTGCAGCGCGACCGGGATGATTCGGGCGTCGCGCAAAGTCACATGCCGTACATGCGGGATCACCTGCCAAAACGGTTCGCCTTGGTTTGCTCCGACCATAAAGTGACTCGCCTCGAGCGTCAGACCCAGATCAGGCACCGCTTCGCACAAGCGCACCGAATCGCCGGGCATTTCACCAATCAGGCCACGGTGGGTCTTCATACACGTGCTCAACCCGCGCGCCGCGTGTATCTCACGGATGGCTCTCAAGCGGTCAACCGCAACCGAAAACTTTGTACCGGTCGCTGAACCGAGGACTGTCACCAACGGAACGCCTAGCGACACCGCCAAGTCCGCGACCGCCGTCATTCGACGCAACTCTTCGGTCAACGGAAGCCCAACGTCACCGGCCCCGGTGTACATGGTCGACACTTGCTTGATGCCATGTTCAGCCATGAGTTCCCGCACGCAC
Organism: uncultured Thermoflexus sp.; assembly: GCA_964343985.1. Taxonomy (GTDB): domain Bacteria; phylum Chloroflexota; class UBA11872; order UBA12225; family UBA12225; genus CAILQO01. The sequence continues at coordinate 54,168 of CAYFLJ010000001.1, read as the reverse complement.
GACGCCGTCGATGCGATCTCGGTGGCGCCGCCGTCTGCCAACGCCTTTGGTCGGATGTCACCGTAGGCTTGAAAGACCGCAAGCTCGACTTGCGACATATCGAGCGCCGCGATCCCTGCCATGGCAGCGTCGAGCGTCTTGCCTCCCCACCCCAAGGTCGACACGATCACATGGTTTGGCATTAGTCCCCGCCTAGTCTCAAACTTCTATCTGGCGGTGAACACGCCGCCACGCCCGATGCTACCGTGCCGCGCTCGTTCGCGGTAGGAAATTGACCGGAATCGGTCAACGCACTTGAGCTGCACGCAACAAGCGCACGCCACCAGTCATCATTTGGCGGGTTGACGGCCTGTGTTCGTCGACCCAACGAGGTTCCTCGAATGCCCGACGAGACGCCAAAGGCGGCGACCGATGTGGTCGTCATTCAACCATGGCAACTCCTGCCGTTCCTCGACACCTTGCGTACGCATGGGCACACGTCAGTCACGTGGGGGCGCGACACTATCGCAATCGACGAGGCCGTTGACCGCGCACGCGCGCTGTCGCCCACGGCAACCGTAGTGGTCGATGGCACCACGATCTACGCCGCCGAACCCGATCACTCAGCCGACGACCCAGCACTCCATCGAGGACCGGTAGCGTTCGTCAAGCGTCGCCCACAGTAGGATGGTGCGAACAAGCCACACGCGTGAGCGCGGGCCTTGAGGAGGCGGTGCAATGAAGACCTACGGGCGCATGATCGATCTGCGCGACGACCAAGAGAAGGTCGATGCGTACATTCGGTATCACGCCGACGTGTGGCCAGAGGTTCTTGAAGGCCTTCGTCTCGATGGCGTGACCGACATGAAGATTTTCTTGCGGGGACGGCGCATGTTCATGTTCATGACCGCCAACGACGATTACGTGCCCGGTGGACGCCCAAAAGGACACGCGCCCCATCCTCGCGTTCTGGAGTGGGACCGACTCATGCGTACCCTGCAACAACCGTCGCCGGAAGCTGGTGAAACGGAGTGGTGGGCCGACATGGAATTGGTCTTTGACCTTCACTGGCCCCAGCACCTTCCGGAGTTGGCCCCACGCGCACACTGACAACGGGGCGGGGACTTACGGCGCTTGGCGCCAGTCCCCGCCGTTCGGATGTGCGAACTACCTACTGCGTCGCCTCAGCGGGGATAAAGCCCTTGGCAACGAGATACTCTTCAACCTCCGTGCCAGCGACATCGGCGAGCATCTCTCCGTTGATCTCAACACATGGGGATAGGGGTTGCCCACTCTTGCGGACCATCTCGCTGTAGTTGGAGCGATCGTTGATGATGTCGCGATCCTCGTAGGGCAAGTCATACTTCTGCAAGACGGCGCGCACGCTGTTGCTCCAGCCACACACCGGCTTAAGGTACGCCACAATGGTTGGGGTTGTCGTCTCGGCCACTGGTCTACTCCTGAATGAGGATCCGACGGATGCCAATCACAGCGCGCCCGACCCTTCCCAAAGTGTAGCCGGGTTGTCTCCAACCGCTGAGCGCATCGTCTCAGATGACACCGAGCCCTCACGTCATTCGGGATATGGCTGACCGCTTCGCGCAAGGGGGTGCACCTTGCCGTGTCGGCGACATTGTGGTCGACCGAGACTACACGCCAATCGGAACGATTGACGCCGTGCTCAACGCTTCAAGCGGCGTGCGCCTCGTCATCACCATTGCCGGATTCCGAGACCGCTACGTCGTGGTCCCCGCGGTCGAAGTGTGCGGCCAAATCGCACCGCCGTTCGGGCCTGCGTCGCGCCACATCACGTCGGCGCTCCGCCTTGAAATCCTTGACGGGCCAGTGTATCGCCGCGAGATGGGCCGCCTTACGAAGGACCCCACTCGAGTCGACCCGTTCCCGTTTCCGTCGAAAGACGGGTGGACAGATTTCGACAACGTCACCCGTACCGCGCTACGCGATGGTCTTTCGCAGTCGCGACTGACCGCCGGGGAACCAATCGAACACGACGTCTGGCACGGTGCCGTTCACCTGTACGGCCGCGTCGCAACAGACGCGGGCGTCATCGACGCGTCACGGATTGCGTTCGCCGCGACCGGCGCTTGGCTGGCCGTATCTACCTTGGTAAGCGACGAGGCACTGGGGATGCACCTGCGTCGACACATCCGAGGGTCAGATGCGGCCGCCGCCGTGGCAGCGGTCGCCGTCGCGAAGGGCATTGGGGTCATAACAACTTTCGGCGACGCCACACTTGATCCGAAGACGCTCGAATCTTGGCACCTTGGCACCCCCGGCCTCGCATCAATTTCGGTAGGCCCCCCTCGTACAAGATAGTTCAGCGCAGTACTGTGTGCCCCACAGCATGAGGCTACACATGATGAACTTCTCGAATTGAAACGTCGTTCGGCGCGTGCAGCAACACGACCAATCCTTCCGCCGCAAGGGATCCAGTGCCTCCCAACGCCGTCGGCCTGTGCGCGCCATGTTCACTCGATCATTCGCGCACACGGTGTTCCACGAACGCCATCGCCGTGGCCGGAACAAGGCAACGCACCCGTATCGGGGAATTGCCTGAAGTCGACGCTCTTTGCGGCGCGGTAGGCTCAAATCCAAGGAGGTTCGACGATGAACCGCCGTGAAACGCTCACCGTTGGCGTCACCGCCGTCGCAGTCGTCGGCATCATGGGGGCCGCGTACGGTGCCAACGTGATTCGTGCGACGAACGGCGCCCGCACTGGCGCCGACGTCATGCCCAAACCTGCCCCAGTCGTCGGTCCGGGCTTTGCACCGATTCCAGAACTTGCGGTCGCGCCAAACTCAAGCGTTGACCAGCCACCAAAGGCTTCGACGTTCCTCAATCGCACCTCCAGCTCGGATGACGAATTGGATGCCTCGACTGCCATTGACGCGAACGATGTCGCGACATCGCTACGCGATATCTCTCGTTCGACCACGCTCTCCAGTACGGAGCGTGACAACGTGATCTGGATGCGCGAAGAAGAGCAGTTGGCACGCGACGTCAACCGCGTCCTTGCCCGCCGATGGGGAAACGGGCCGTTTGCCAACGTTGCCGGGGCGGAAGCCACCCACATCGACGCCGTACAAATGCTCATCGAACGGTACGGAGTCAACGAGTTGGCACCAGGTGCGGTCGAAGGTGTCTACAGCGCCCCTACGTTGAGCAGGCTCTATCAGGAGTTCGTTACGACCGGCTCCGCCTCGTACATCGACGGCCTCAAGATCGGCGCTCGCATCGAAGAACTCGACATCAAAGACCTGAAGGCACGGTCGTCGACACTCCCGGACATCGCCGCGGTGTACGCCGAACTCGAACGGGGTTCCCGTAACCACCTGCGGGCGTTCATCCGGCAGCTCGAACGCCAAGGTGTGCAGTATGCGCCTATGCACATCACGCGCAGTGACTTTGACTCGATCATCGGGAGCAGTCTTGAGGTTGGCCGTACGCGATAACCGATGAAGGCGCCGTCGTCGTGTTCCCTCACGGAGACGTAGCTGACATCAAAAGGACCTCGGTTCGCACTCACGCCGACGCGAACCAGAAACGACAGCGCTCGGCAGTGCGGCGCCGACCTCAGGGCGGCGACTCTCGCAGCATACACATCTGACGTAGGTTCGACACGTATCATTCCTGCATAGGGGCTACCAGAATGAACCGTCGAGAGACGATTGTCGCCGGAGCCGCCACAGTCGTTCTTGTCGGGTCCGTCAGCACTGCGTATCTCGGGACGGACTGGATCCGAGCGCTCGCCGCGGCGGTTGGGATGCCTCCCGAGCCTTGGGCGGCCGTGGGTGCGAGCGTGGGTAATCTCACCGTGCCCCGTCTGGGCGCCGGTCAGGCGCCGCGTTTGAGCGCGTCATCAACTCCCAACGCGGCCTCAGCAACGACGCCATCACAAGCAGCCTCTCGTGCCGTCTTGACTGAAATCACGCTAGATCCTGCGGCGTCGATTAACGTCAGGACGCTCCTCGACACGCTCGACACGATGCCGGTCGCCACGGCACTCACCACCGATGAACGCAACGACCTGCAATGGATGCGTATCGAAGAGAACCTTGCGCGCGATGTCTTTCTCGCGTTCTTCCTCAAGTTCGGGAAAGGGCCGTTCGCTTCCATTGCAGCCTCGGAGGTCACCCACGGCGACGCCGTACTCCAACTGCTGCGCCGGTACGGCATCGCTGATCCGGCGCCCGGCCCCGAAGGTTCTAGCGTCACCGACCCGACCTTTGGTGCCATGTATCGCGAGTTGGTCACCACTGGATTGAAGTCGTATGTCGATGCGCTGCGGATCGGCGCGCTCATTGAGGAGCGTGACCTTCGCGACATCCGCGAACGCGTGTCAACTCGCGCGGACATCGATGCCGTCTACCGCCAACTAGACGAACGATCCCGAGTTAACCTGCGAACTCTCGTAGTCGCGCTCAAGCGAGAAGGCGTGACTTGGGTACCGTCACAGCTCAAGCCCATAGAATACGCCGCGATCATGGAAGGGCCGTTTGTCGGTTCAGCAAACTAGGACGCCGTCACGCGTTCGTTTACGCACGTCGCGTCGGGCCTCGGAGCGGCCTAGTCATCTTCGCCCAAAACCCTGGCCGGTGCAGCACGAAGCTTAGGCGCCGAGCAGTTTTACTGCCCGATCCAAGATAGGATCCTTGCCGGCGGCGAGCTCCTCGCGAGTGACATCGATCACTTCATCCGGGGTAAGCCCGACCCGATTGAGCTCTTCACCTTTCGGTCCCGAGAGTTTGCGCGTGGTCACGGCAACGGCCGAACCATCCGGCAACCCGTACCTCGACCCGATTCCAACGCATCCCGCCGTCTGCGAACCGACGATTTTTGCAACCCCGTACTGTTTCACGGCGGCGCTAAATGCTTCAGCAGCCGACGCCGTGCTATCGCTCACCAACACCACAAGCGGGACCTTGAGACCGACATACGATCCGTCTGGGCCCAAGGCAATGCGATCACCCTTGCGACTTGTCTCGAACCCAAACGGGCCATCCTTCAGAAACTTGCTCAAAAACGACAAGTAGACGTTTAAGTCGCCACCACCGTTGGTCCGCAAATCGAGGACCACCCCTTTGGTCGCCTTCGCCTGCATCGTCCCAATGGCCGCCAATGCCTGATCTTGCGCTGCGGTGGAGAAGCCGTTCATCCGGACGTATGCCACCCGATCACCGCCGACCAAACGCGACTCCACCGCATTCTCGGAGATGGCGACGCGCGTCACGGAAATCACCCGCGGTGCTTTCTCGCCGGGGCGTTGGATCGTGATCTTTACCGAGGACCCCTCTTTCCCTCGGATACGCGCCGCGATGTCGTCGAGTGCCAACTCGGCCAGATCAACACCTTCGACCGCCGTCAATGCGTCTCCGGGCTTGAGGCCGGCTTTCCCCGCCGACCCGCCCGCGATCAATTCAGAGACAATCGCGGGCTCGCCCTTTTTCCGTTTGATCCGGACCCCAATGCCGGCGAACCGGACGACACCATCTTGCCGTTGGTTTGCCTCCGCCACCTGTGCAGGTGTCGAGAACCCTGTATGGCAATCACCAATTTCTTTGACCATGCCACGTATGGCCGCGTACGCCGCTGCCGAATGGGCAGGCGATGCGCCGGGAATCGCTCCGGACGCCTCAAGATACGCAGCCTCAAACGCGTCGATATCGGACTGCGCGTCTGCGCCCAAAATCTCTGGCGAAGCACCCTTTGGCCCTGGGGCTGCAAGCTCGAAGCCCCGCCACGCCGCCTTCAACAGCGGCCCGTGAGGCATCGGCTCAACGTACTCATTCACAAAGAGCAACCACGCGTTTGCGACGAGACTAACGCCTTGCTCTGCAGTGATCGGCTTCAGATTTGCGTCGACTGCCGTCGTCGGGGAGACGGTCGACGTCGCGCCATTGGTCGGCGCTCCAACCACATCGGAGGTCGTTCGTGGCGCAAAGACATCGGTCGGCGCGCAGGCAACCACGACCATCGAAATGGACCCAATCGCCACGATGAGACGCGGCGACGCGCGACGCACACGCCCCCATATACGATTAAACGGCACGTGCAATGCACGTGCCGTCTCACTTAAGATGCTGATCACTCCCTCAATCATATGGGCAAAATGCCGATGACGGGGCGGGTTCGAAGCGTTCGAGATGAAGCCGCTGTTCCTTTAGCCGCTGCGCCGGCTCGTCGAAACGGCCGTGCGCGCCACACGCTCTTTGATCCTAGCCTTCTCACGGGTCTTCCGGCGCTTCTTGAGCGCGACACGTCGACGTTTGTTCATCGCCGTCATTGTACAGTCGCGCCACATCATGGGCGGATCGTGGCGAACAAAAAGCGCTCTCGCTCCCACCAATCCGTTCGACGCGCTCGATCACGTCGTGGAACGGTCCATCGCTGGCGGCATTCCAGCCGTCGCATGCGCAATCGGCGATCGGGACGGGACGCGTTGGCAGCGATTCGCGGGTCGGGTCGACTCACGCCCCGACGCTGCAACCGTGACGCCGTCCCATCGTTTCGACCTTGCGTCGCTTACCAAGGTGATCGTCGCGATGCCCGTCATCCTCAGTCTCGTCGAGTCTGGCGACCTGCATCTCGGATGGAGGGTCAGTGATCTGCTCCCGGATTTCGCCGGAGACGGCAAGCACGACGTCACGGTTGCGCAGTTGCTCACCCACACGAGCGGCCTACCGGCACACCTACCGTTCTGGCAGAGCGGCGACGCCGGCGGAGCCATCCGCCACCGGGTCCTCGCGACACCTATCGAGTCGAAGCCTGGCACCACGGTGACCTATTCGGACCTCGGCTACATGACCCTCGGGTTCCTCGCCGAGGCAATCTATGAGCGGCCTCTTGATGAGATCGCGCGTGCTGTTACATCAGCGCCGCTTGACCTTTCTGGCGCAACGTACCGCCCACGCGACATCGGTGTCGAGTGCGTCGCATCTGAGGTCGTGGAAGATCGCGGTGGACTCATTCTCGGTGAGGTCCACGACGAGAACGCCATGGCGCTCGGCGGGATCGCCGGCCATGCGGGCCTCTTCGCGACACTTGATGACGTGTCGAAAGTGGCGCGCTTCTGGGCAGGTGGTGGAACGCCAAACGGTCGTCACTTCCTGAGTGACGCGACCGTTAACGCCGCCGTACGCGATCACACCTTGCACATCGATCCCCGATCGTCTCGCGGCTACGGGTGGGTTCGCTCACCAAACCCGTTCGCAATTCCGAACGACCTCGCATCAATCTGCGCGTTTTCGCACACCGGTTTCACCGGCACCTCGATCATGATCGACCCAACGTGGGGGATTTGGGCGGTGTTTCTCACCAATCGCGTCAATCCGACACGCCATGGAGATAGCCCTACACGTATTCGCGCGGCCCGCGCAACGTTTCACAACGCGGCGTGGGCCGCGCTCACATGAATTGATCGGGGTTCGGGCGTCCGACAGCGTCGTCTCGCTAGTCCTGCGATAGTGCCGTGCGTCGAAGCCGCTCAAACTGAGCCGCCGGACGAGCAAGATACCGCTGCGACAACGGATCATCTTTGGGCCAGTCAAAGCCGGCGGCGATCAGGCCTGATGTCGCACGAAGCAGGTTCGCGCACCCGCGCAGGTCATCGACGTGCACGTATTCTGCGCCCAAGCCGCCCTCGGGCCGCTGGTTGTGGTAATTGCCGAGCGGCACACACACCGCACCGGTCACGTAGCCCGCCGCCGTGTAGGTTGTGCCCTCGCAGACTCCCCCACTCATCAGTTGGCGTTGGACCTTCGCGTCCGGGTCACGTTGGCGCATGGCGTCTCGCGCGGCACGGAAAAAGGCGTCACCTGCCGGATGAAATGTGGTGGCGGCGTCGCCAACCCGGATGACCGGTCCATCTCCAAGTGTCGCGCCGGGCAACTCGCGACTGGCCTCAATCGAAACGACCAACGCGTCCTCGGGCAATCCGCGGCGCGATGCCAACGCCGCCGCGCCGACGAGGCCGACCTCTTCAGCGCGAGTAAATACCCCACCCGAATCGGCCCGAACCCCGTCTCGAACGCACTGCGCAAGCCACGCCAGAGTGATGGCACATCCGGCGAGGTCATCACACGCCGTCATATGGATGCGCCCATGGGCGTCCAGTCGAACTGGGCCGAAGTCGAACGTGCCGAATGCGCCGACCGGCACCTCTTCGGCACTGGTGAGTGCTAACGCGACCCGCGCGTCCGCGTCGCCGTCAAGCGGCGTCGCCGCCGTGACCGCACCGTCGGCCTCAACCCAACCTGCCTCACCCCGCCAAAAGAATCTCACCGCGACGCCATCGGCGAACGACTCCGCGCGAATACTGCCGAGCAGTCGTCCTCGAAGGGGCGCGACTCCCGTGACCTCAAGCGCCGGGTGATCCATATGCGCACTCACGGCGATCGGTCGACGCGACACGTCTTCTCCCGCGCCTCGATGCCAAACCTGAAGGTTGCCATCGGGATCAGACTCGACCGCGAGACCGATTTCGGCAGCAAACGCAAACACGCACGCAGCGATGCCATCTTCGTGGTACGCCGCCGTCGGCACCGTGCCGAGCCACGCCAAGACCTCGGCTGGGTCGGTTCGATCGCCGGAAAACGTAGGGACATGGTTCAAATTAGCGGCGGTCTGGATGCTCATCGCGCCGCAGTATCGCACCGCAGTTCACCGGATCGCCGTGTCACTCGCCGTGTCACCGTCGAGACCCAAGGGCTACACACATCTCGCTAGACTTTGTGCATGGGGCGATTTTGTCTCAGCGACACACCATTGGTGGATCGGATATGGACAGAGTTGGCGCAACCGTAAAGCAATCGTGGTCGCGACGAACTGCGGTGAGCGCCGCACTGACCCTTCTCGCGACCGGAAACGGCGCATCGCGTACTTCGGCCCAAGATTCGGCACCTTCGAGGTGCCCAGTCCCACAAGACGACCCCACAGTCCTTGTGTCCGGATGCGTCAACTTCGAAAGAGCGTTCACTGGCATCAGCGCGTCGCTCAATGCCCGCGCGGACGCCCTCGAACGCGACGACCGTGACGCATTTCTCGCGACGTTGGACCTTCGTAATCCAACGTGGCGACGCATCCAATCCGAGTACTTCGACAGTCGTCACGGGCAGCGAAACGTCGTTCTTCGCGGGACGCCGATTGCCCTCCATGCAAAGCCCGGTGGGTACGTCCGCGCAACCGTGGCGTTTGCACGAGATGGCTCGCCACCGACGGAACGCGGCGCTTGGGTCTTCTCCAGCGACTCTGAGGGCATATGGCACCACGCCGAGCCAACGAACGAGGAGCTTGGCCCGCGCCTGCTCGACGATCGCGGTGATTTCGTGCTCTCGTACTACGAATGGGACGCTGACGTACTTGACCGAGTCGCCGAAGTCGCGCGTTCTGCGTGGACCACGGTTGGTGCAATCCTTCCGCTCCCCACGTCGGTCCGTCCGACTATTTCGCTAAACCCCACGTATGGGTCTCATTCCGGCTTGCGCGGCGCAAACACTTGGGCGGCGTACCTGCCGGGAACCAAAGGCATCGTTCTCCTTAGAAGCCCGGAGTCGTACGGTGCTGGAACCGTCCCTATCAACTCAACACCGGATCCAAAACTCCTTGTGCCACTCACCCACGAGATGACCCATCTCGTAAATGACGACATCGTCTCGATCGTTCGGATTCCAGAATGGATGTCTGAGGGTCTGGCGGAACACGTTGCCGATCACATGCGTGCCGGCGAACTCGCCGGCGTGGTTCGTTCCGGCAGGACTTGGACCCTCGACAAGGTCAACGACGTGATCGAATGGGGGTTGGACGCCGCGCGCAATTACAGCAGCGCAGATATTTCGCTTGCCTACGCACATGCGGCGCACGGCGTCCGCTACTACGTCGAGCGCTTCGGACTGGAGCGTTTCTGGTCACTGGCGCGTGAGTACGCGACGTCTCGTACCTGGGACCTCACCTTCCAACAGGTCACGGGGGTCTCATGGGCGACGTTTGGGACCGATTGGACTTCGTGGTTGCAGGCCCGCTTCCCGTAGCCCCTCGCCAACTGGCTAAGAATTGCCCTCAGCGACCGAAGCAAGCTCCCACCGCGCGAGTTGCGGTTCTCTGGTGGAGCGAAGATTCGCTGAACGTTTTGCGACTGGAGGTCTTGTTCCGCACCAGCTTGGCAGCAGGTAGCGGACACCTCCACGGTCATCTTCAAGCGACCGACGCTTTAACCGTGCTTCAACGCTTTTCGCGTACGACGTCGCTTACCGTGTCGCCGTGTCCGCCGACACCACAAGCTTCGCGGCGTCCACGGTGTTTCTCAAGAGTGCAACCGTGGTCATCGGCAACGTCCCTCCGGGCACGGGCGTAATCCACGACGCCACTTGCGAGACACTCGGGAAATGGACGTCGCCATGGACGCGTCCTTCGTGATCGACCGTCGTGCCGAAATCGACGACGACAGCGCCGTCCGCGACCATCGTCGCATCGACGAGGTCACGCTTTCCCGCAGCGGCAAACACGATTTCGGCGGTGCGGCACGCGTCACGAAGATCGCGCGTCGCCGTATGGCACACCGTTACTGTCGCCCCCTCGGCAATTAGCAACATCGCGAGGGGACGCCCAATGACTGCGCTCCGACCGATAACTGTCGCGCGCTTGCCCCGCACCGAGATGCCATGACTGCGGAGCAACTCGATCCCACCGAGTGGGGTAGCCGGAACGAAGCGTGGCCGACCGAGCGCCAAAAGTCCCACGGAATACGGCGTTACCCCGTCAACATCCTTCCCGGGCGCCAAGGTCTCCCCGACGAGCACACTGTCGTAGGTATGCGGCAGTGGCATCTGCACGATGACACCGTGAACTCGCTCATCCCGGTTGAGCCGATGGAGGCATGCCACGAGGTCAAGGTCGGTCCCACCATCCGGCAGTGGTTCCAGACGCGACTCCACGCCGACGCGCGCACACGCCTTTCCAATTGCCCGGGCATACGCTGCAGATGACGGATCGCCGGGGGCAATAACCGTCGCTAGGCAGGGAGGGTGGCCGAGCGCCTCGGCGACCTCATTCGCGTCACGGGCGACCTGCGCGCGCATCGCCGCTGCCGTGGCCGAGCCGTCAAGTAGTCGCGCGGTCATCGGTTCGACCTCAAGAGTAGGGGGTTGAGCGCGGCGCGTACGCGAGGGGTTCACGAGATCGCCGTCACCCAGAACTGCTTTTGAACACAACCGCCGTATGGTCGCTTCGCTCGTCTGGCAGGCGGAGAGCGGTTGGGGAGGAGCGCCTACCTCGACACGTGAAAGCCATCCAACTGCATAGCGTTCCAAGCGACGAGGCACCGACGCGTACCTTCTTCTCCGCCGGCAGAAAACGCGGATCCGCCAGGGCGTTTCACTAATTCGTGGTCGAGCGTCGCATGCACGCGGTAGTGGGTCTCCAGTGAGACGAATCCGTCGTACCGATCACGTCGCAACGCTGCAAGCTGGCGCGCGACCCCAACTTCACCTTCGCCGAGTACCGTCGCCTGATGGTTCCCATCCGGCCCAGGAACTGCGTCTTTGACGTGCACATGGGCTACATACGGGCGAACCCGTTCATAGCCGGCACTGACGGGATCAGCTTCCCCAGTCCAGTAGGCGTTGCACGGATCCCAAAGTGCACGAACGGCGGGATCATCAAGGCGCCCAAGGAATGCCACGATCTCGTCAGACGTTGCAACATTACACGTGTGTTCGTTCTCGATCACGAGGGTCAGGCCCGAACCGTCCATGACGCGAGTCGCCTCGGCAAACCGATCGCAGATCTCAGCGGTACGTGTCGACGGATCGGTGTCACGCCAGAACGTGAACGCTCGCACCAATCGCGTGTCGAGGGCGTGCGCGGCATCCATGCACCGCTTCAAAATGTCAAAGTGTTCCGCGACCTCCGAGGCGTCGTCGAGCGCGCATTTGAACACCGGCGACGCGAGGCTTGCAACAACGAGGCCGTTGGCCGCGGCGGTGTCTTTCACGTGGTGCAATTGATCCCGCGACATTCGGTCGATCCGAACGTCCCAAGCGGTACGCACCTCGATTCCGTCGAGGCCGAACTCGGCCGCCATCGCAACGGCAACGTCGAGGTCCTGAGAGATCTCGTCGGTAATTACAGCGCGGCGATACATGCCGGCGAGTGTACGCGAGGTCGTTTCCATGCCCGGCGACGCGTTAGGCAAATCCAAACGGATCCTGCCGGCACACCACAATCCTGATCCGGTGTTCGCGCGACAACTCTTGGATCAGGCGCTGATCACTCGTAGAAAGCGTTCGCTGATCACCTTCGCCCAATCCTCCAAACGCGTCCCGACTGCCCATGCGCCGATCGAGAACGAACACGACCACGGCCGCATATCGCGTCGCGAGGATCACGGCGTCGGCAATTGCACTTTGCACCGGTCGAGCGTCCTGCCTCAGAACGGTGATCGTGACTGCGATGCCGGCGGAGACATCTTCTCGAGGTGATCGTGGCTGAAGGTCAAAGAGGTCGAGCGGTTGCGATGAGCTGATCGGACGCGGTGCGCCACCAAACGGGTAGACCGCGAGGTCCGGCGCAACTCGCAACCCCATGAACCGAGCGCCCGTAAGGTTGGCCTTCCCGTCGAGGTGAACGACGACATCGACTGTCCCCTGAAGTGACTCTCGTACGGCCTTGGCAGCACTCTCGCGCAAGAACATTGCGCCGGTGTGCTGCGGATCAAACGTGCCTCCCTCAAGCGAGTTCGCGACCGCCACGACACGGTCCCGGACCTCGCGGTCGCCTCCATCAAGTCGTTCCGACATGCGCCGATGCTAGCGAGGCCGACCCACACTCGCAACTACCACTGCCCGCACGTGCGCCGATACAATTTCCTGACCATGGATTACGTCACCTGCGCACGCTGCAAGCGACACGCGCCCGGCCTTGACGAGCCTCCCCTTGCGGGTGCCCGAGGTGAACGCGTGCGTGCAAACGTCTGTGCCGAATGCTGGGGTGCGTGGGTCGAGGAGTCGAAAAACCTCATCAACCATCACGGCATTGAGGTTGCGGACCCCCACCAGCGGCGCCGGATGTACCCGCTGATGTCGGAGTATCTCTGCCTCCCTAACTTGTAGTGGGAGTTTCGTAATCGCCGTGGCGTACACTTGTGGAGTTGCCTTCGCGTTCGGCGAGTTGGCACCCAACGCGGTTGCGGCTTGCCCGGTCGCACCATTGCCAGTACGCCCGCACCGCACGTGATTGCGTGACGCGGCCTACGTTAATCGAACCCGTCCCTTCAAGGAGAATTCGTGTGCTGAGGATGCGCCTGACGCGTCTCGGAGCAAAAAAGCGTCCGAGCTACCGAGTGATTGTGACTGAGAGCGACCACCCCCGCGAGGGACGCCACGTCGAAATCATTGGTCATTACGACCCAATGACCTCCCCCGCGACCGTCGCACTCAAGACCGACTTGGCCGTCAAGTGGCTGCTCAACGGCGCGCAACCCTCTGATCGCGTCCGGATTCTCCTTCGCCACGCTGGCATCCTCAAGGCGTGGGAAGAGGCGCGCATCGCCGCGAAGAAGGCGCGCAAAGCACACGACGACGCGGCGCACGCCTCCTAACCACGGCAGCCGGATGGAATAACCACAGATGAAGCCCCTCGTAGAATTCGTGGCCCGTGGCCTCGTTGACGAACCGGATGCCGTCGAAGTCACGCAGCGCGAAAGCGGTCGGACCGTTGTCGTCTCGCTAACCTGCGCCCAGAGCGACACGGGCAAGGTCATCGGCAAAGAGGGGCGAGTCGCCAAGGCGATGCGCACACTTCTTGCGACAGCTGCGATGCGCCGACGCCGACGCGCCATCCTCGAAATCGGTTGATGGCGCCGGCACCACGTCGGACGGGTATGCGAACGAGGCTTCGCACGCCGTCACTGGTTTCGTCTTCACCGCCTGCCCCAGAAATCCCCGCGCTCATCCCGCCCGCCGGTGGCATCGACGACTGCATCGCCGTCGGCCAAGTCATGGGGGCGTTCGGTCCGCGCGGCGATGTGCGCGTGCAACCATTTAGCGATCAACCGGGGCGGTTCCAGAAGATCAAACGGGTGTTTATCGGCCCCGACCTACTGCCGGCACGGATCCTCGGTCGCGGCATCCACGGTCTGGGAATCACCCTGCGCCTCGACGCCGTCACAACACGAGAACATGCCAAACGGCTCTTTGGGACGCTCTTGTACGTCCCAGACAGCGAAGCCGTGAAGCTTCCCCCTGGCGAGTACTTCGTCCACCAGCTCATTGGGTCTGCCGTACGGACGGACACGGGCGAGAACCTCGGCACAATTTCCGAGATCCTCCGCACGGGCAGCAACGATGTGTATGTCGTTCGCGGCGGTCGCGGTGAGATATTGATCCCGTCGATTCCCGACGTCGTCCAAAGCGTCGACGTGGTGGCCCGTCGCGTGACTGTCTCACCAATGCCGGGCCTCCTCGACTAATCCGTGTCGCGGCCCGACAGCACCGGTCCGGTTGCCTTGCGATGGCCGGGAAACGTCAGGCGTGTCTGGCAGATGGAACCTCTGAGCGGTTTTAGAAAAGCCTCCGCGGCGCATGAGCGATGTCGACAGCGATGCGGATTGACGTCCTGACGCTCTTTCCAGACATGGTCCGCGAACCGCTACGCCACAGCATCGTCGCGCGCGCGGCCGCACGTGGTCTCGCGGATTTGCGGTTCCACGACCTTCGGGATTGGACGTCCGATCGGCGCCGCACTGCCGACGACACGCCGTACGGTGGCGGGGCTGGCATGGTCATGACTCCCCGGCCGCTCGTCACCGCGATCCGCGCAATCTCTGCCGACGACGACGGCCCGCCCCCATTACGCGTCCTGCTTTGCCCGCAGGGGGAGGTCCTGACCCAGAGCCTTGTCGCCGACCTCGCAGCGCGTCCGCGCCTCCTCCTTGTCTGCGGCCATTACGAGGGCGTCGATGAACGTGTGCGCATCGCGTCAATCGATCGAGAAGTGTCCATCGGCGACTTCGTCCTGTCCGCTGGAGAGGTCGGGGCCGTGGTGATCATCGACGCGGTTGTGCGCCTGCTGCCCGGTGCACTTGGCTCCGCGGAATCCGCGCTCGACGACAGCCACTCGGCACGCAATGCTCCACCGCTGCTTGAGTACCCCCAGTACACGCGACCATCCGATTTTGAAGGCCACCTCGTTCCAGAGGTCCTGCGGTCGGGACACCACGGACAGGTCGAAGCGTGGCGACGCATCCAGTCGCTCGAACGCACCCGGTTACGCCGCCCCGACATGTACGCAACGTGGTGGGTGCGCGAGCAAATTCGTCGGTCAGAGCGTCCCGTCACGAAACGATCAGCGCGCCGACCACCACCTTCGGCATCTCAACCATGACTGGTACCATCTGCACCTAGTGGGCACGGCGACCGCCGCGACCCGAACTTCGCATCGCCAACGCGGGCCGGCCATCGTCGCCATCGCCTGGTTCGGTGCGACTCCGGAGACTCCGATCATGGCGAACGTCATCGACGAACTCAATCGCGAACAACTCCGCACGGACGTACCGCAGTTTGGACCTGGCGATACGGTGCGCGTTCAAGTCAAGGTCACGGAAGGCACGCGCGAACGCCTCCAGGCGTTTGAAGGTGTCTGCATGCGTTACCTCGGAGGGAGCGTGCTCACTCGGTTCACCGTTCGCAAAATCTCGTCGGGTATTGGCGTTGAACGTACGTTTCTTCTCCATTCACCGAAGATTGATCGTATCGAGGTCACCCGCAGGGGCAAAGTCCGCCGTGCGCAGCTTTACTATCTCCGGGGCCTCACCGGCAAAGCCGCGCGCATCAAAGAACTTCGACGTCGCTGACCCGTCGCCTCGGCGAACTCCGCCACGAGATGGCCCTCTTGCGCGAGGGCCATCGCTGTATCGTCGGCATCGACGAGGTCGGCCGCGGAGCGTGGGCCGGTCCAGTTGTGGCCGGTGCCGTGGCAATCCCCCCCGAAATCTACGCCAACCCGTTGGTCCTGAGCGACGCTGACGACTCAAAACGCGTCCCAGCCCGGCGCCGTCAGGCGGTCGCCGACGAAATCCTCTCGGTCACGTCCGCCGCGATCGGGTGGGTCGACGCTTGGCTCATGGATGCCCTCGGCGCAACCGAAGCGACGCACCTCGCAATGCGTACCGCAGTCACCGCCCTCGCTTCGAGGACGCGAGACGGCGCCATCGACGGACCCGGGTGGCACGCACGACGCGCATCAGGCGTCGCACGTTCCGCCGAGATTATGCTCATCGACGGGTACCCAATCGGCAATCCCCCGGCCCCGCAACGCGCCATCGTGCGCGGTGACCGAGAGTGTTTGGCCATCGCCTGCGCCAGCCTTGTGGCCAAGGTCGCCCGAGACACGTTCATGACGGCCTTGGCGCATCCCTTCCCGGACTACGGATTCGACCGTAACGTGGGCTACGGCACGCGGGACCACTTCGGCGCACTCATCGCGCACGGGTTGACCCCGCTACACCGCCGTCGTTTTCAGCCAATGCGCCACCTCGACCAATGCTCGTCTGCGCACGCGCCCGCACTGCCGTCACCCACCCGTACCGCCCCCACGGGCAGGGGGCAGCTCGGTTTTCTGGATGGGTGGGACACCCTATGAGCGGTCGGTCAACCGCGCGCCAGCGTACCGGGCTCGTCGGAGAGTCGATTGCGGTGGCCTACGCCCAGAGACGAGGCTGGACCATCCTCGAAACGAACGTCCGCACACCGTCTGGCGAGATAGATCTCGTGGTGCGCGACGGAGATGACCTCGTCCTCATCGAGGTCCGGACGCGTCGCACCGATGCCTTTGGCACCGGCCCAGAGAGCCTGACACTTCGGAAGCGCGTCCGCATGGCCGCCTGCGCGTACGAATACCTAGTGAGTCGGGGCCACGATCCCGACGCGACCCCTTGGCGTGTCGACCTGATCGCCATCGTGTTGACACCCGGACAGGTCGCCGACGTGGAACACTTGCCACATGTCCTCACTGAGTGACCCGCAGCCGAGTGGCGTTCGCGTAGTCCGCCGGCGCACACGAGCGGTTAGTGACGAACGACGGTGGTTCCTCACCGCGATTCGTGGACAACTCGCCGGGGCACGCATCCTCGCGTATCTGGCTATGGCGGTCGCAATCGTGTCCGGCGCCTGGTGGATCGTTGGCACAACCGGTTCGCCCGTGATCGGCATTGCCTTTATCGCTCTCGGTGCGACCCTCGGCGCGTCAATCTGGGCGTTTGCCGGGCTCATGCGCATGCTCGGGGGCGCGCCGGTCAGCGGGCGGTCGCCTGCAACGCCGCCTGCAACACCGGCCTCGCCAAAGGCGCAGCCGCTTCCGATCCCCACCCGCCAAACTCCTTGAGAACAACGACGGCAACGCGCGGCGCGTCCAACGGGGCGATGCCGACGAACCACGCATGATCAGGTTGGCCGGGGACACTCTGCGCCGTACCCGTCTTCCCCCCAATCCGGACCCCCGCAATCGCCGCCGTCTTTGCGTACCCCTCGTCAACCGCCAATCCCATCAATGCGCGTACGGCTCCCGCCGTCTGCGGCGTCACGGCACGCCCAAGCGAACTCGGTTCTGTCCGGCGTACCGTACGCACCCCGGACGCACTGCGCGCCTGAACCTCCGCCACGATCCACGGGCGAGGCACATCTCCATCGCGCGCGAACGTCGCAGCGATGACCGCAACTTGAAGCGGCGACAACAACAGCTCCCCTTGCCCGAACGCCGTTGAGGCAAGCAGCGAAGGCGGCATCGGGCGGGTCCGACCGAGGCTTGACGAGCTGGTGTCAATCCCCAACGCCAACGCCGTGCCAATCCCGAAGCGAGCGGCGACCTCGCGAAGTCGAGCCTCCGTGATACGAAGGCCGATGTCGGCAAACACCACGTTTGAGGACCATGCGAACGCATGCGCGAAATCAAACGTCGCACGTGGTGGCCGTTCCGCGTCGGTAATCCGAAAACCGTCGATCACCGTCTCACCCGTCGGATCAGATACGGTCGTCGCGGGGGTCACGATTCCGAGTTCGATCGCCGCCGCCGCCGTCACCAGTTTGAAGGTGCTTCCAGGCACGTACAGCCCTTGCGCCGCGCGATGTACCAGCGGTTTCGCCGGGTCCGCAAGCAGCGTGGCCCACCTCGCATCAATCCCGTCAGTGTCGAGCGTCGGGTTACTCGCCATCGCAAGAACCGCGCCAGACCGAGTGTCGAGAACGACGATTGCCCCGCCACTTGCACCAAGCGACGCGGCGGCTGCACTTTGCACGTCCCGATCTATGGTCAGCCGGACGTCCGCCCCACGTCCCGGCAGCTGCGCGAGTTGACGAATGAGGTCGTCTGTCGACAGCGGCCCGCCCGTTCCAGACAGCGCCGCATCCTCCGCCAGTTCTACACCTGTGGTGCCGTATCGAGCAGACCGGTATCCAACCACATGGCCGAGCGATGGAACGGCCAGTCGTCGTGACCCATCCGCTCGAGATTCGACGACGACGTTTCCCGCGTAATCAAGGATGCGCCCGCGTTGCGCGCGCCGGTCATCTTGGTAAACACGCGGGTTTTGCGTTGTGGACGACAGCGAACTCGCAGCGATGGCTTGCCAGTACCCGGTAAACCCTGCGAGTGCCCCAAATAGCACTAACAGAAACGTGCCCAATGCGCGAATCTGTCGCGACATTCCCCCAGAACTGCCCGTCATCCACGAGCCGGCGAGACCGCCTCCTCATGAGACGCCCGCAGGAGCAGGCCAATCATCAGCCACGACGTAAGCATCGAAGACCCGCCGTAACTGACAAACGGCAACGTCACGCCCGTCAACGGCATCATGCGCACATTCCCCCCGACAATGGTTGCGACCTGCAGGGCGATGAGCGCGACGAGTCCCGTCGCGAGGAGTTGGCGATACGGATCTCTGGCGCGCAGCGCGATGCCGAGGCCGGCAACGCTCAATATGGCGTACAGCAAGAGCAACGCAAGCGACCCGGCGAGGCCAGCCTCTTCGGAGAACGCGACGAACGGGTAGTCCGTATGCACCGCAGGAACATACAGTGGATACCCATTGCCAAGTCCGCGACCGGCAAGACCACCTGACGCCATCGCATACATCGCTTGCACAATCTGATACGACCGTCCCTGCGGGTCAACCCACGGGTCCAGCCATACCTCAACGCGCAGCCGGACGTGGGCAAACACGTAGTAGCACGCCGTTGCCGCCGCGCCAAACACTGCCAGCGACGCAAGTACGTACCGCACGCGACCAATCGCGACGTACAGCATCGCCAAGAACGTGCCGTAGAACAGGAGCGCCGACCCAAGGTCGCGTTGCACCACGAGGAGCACGAGACACCCGCCCCACATTACGACTACCGGCACCAGATACGCCAGGGGAATTGGCATCCCGAGCGTCCGCGTCGGCGCGATCAAGATCACGTCGCGCTTTTCGGACAAATAGCCTGCGAGAAAGATGACGAGCAGGATTTTGAGCAGTTCACTCGGTTGGAAAACGTACCCGAACAGTCCGAGCCAAAGCCGGTCGCCGCTGCCATTCAGGTCACGTCCTGCGAGAAGGGTGATCGCCACCAGTCCGATACCCGCCACCAGTACCGCGTACTTGAACCGTTCAAGACGCCGCGTCTCCCATGGGCCACACGCCACCACGACCGCACCAACGCCACCGAGCCCTCCCCATACCGCCTGACGTATCGCCGCGTCCGGGACGAGCCTCGTCACGAGCAGGATTCCCACTCCCGCAAGGCAGGCCACCACCGGCAGGACAACCTCATCCCCCCGGTGGCCCGACACAACAAGGGCAAGATGCACCGCGCCAAGCACCGCCGTCACGGCGTACGCCGGCCAGAAACGATCATCATCGAGCGGTCGCTCCCACGTCACTGCAAGCATCGCGACGCCAAGAAACGTCGGAACGACGGCAAACACCATGAGCAGCGTTTCAAGCCATCGTCCGCGCAGATCTGTAAGCGATCGCGGCTGCATCCACGTACGAGTCACTCGGACAGCACCCTTTCTCGATCCGTGTGGACGGCTGAGATGCGCGCAGCGTTACACGCCCGGCGTCCTGATGCCCCTCGCCTGCGTGCCCGTCTGCGCTGCCGTACTCATTCTGCGCTCGACCGCACGCCCGTCTCGAAACGCCAAATGAGGTCTCCAGTGCCAACCTCGTCGCCATGCCCGAGACGCACCGACCCGCCGATCACCTTGCCGTTCACCGTCGTGCCATTTCGACTGCCAACATCGACGAGAACCCAACGATCACCGTCGACGTCAATTCGTGCGTGACGCGCCGAAACTCCGTCGTCGCGCACAACAATGTCATTCGCAGGCGACCTTCCAAGCGTTGCGGAAGCGCCGGACAGTTTGACCGTCCGTCCAACCTCGTCCGTTGCGGAACCGACACGGATCAGCACAAGGCGCGCCCCTGCCTTCTGGATCAGTTCTGAGGCCGAAAGCGTCCGGCGCAGCGCCAGGATTGCAATGGTCACGAAGAGGTAGAGCGACACCGCAAACCCGACGCGCAAGGCAAGAATCATGGCCTCCGCACCAGCGAGCGCGGTCATTTCGAGAACCCGCGGACCGTTACGTCCACCGTCCCAAACCGGACCGGTACGCCAGGCAGGACTACCGCATCAGAAACCAATGTTCCGTCAACCCACGTTCCATTGGTGCTGCCTTGATCCACCACGGACACCGCGGGAGTTTTCTGCCCACGCATGATCGTCCGGACGATTACGGCGTGAGTCCGCGACACGCTGTCGTGATCCAAAACAATGTCACACGCCGCGTCACGCCCGACGACGTATCGTCGACCGTCCGCGATGGGCCACACATTGCCCAGAGCCTCAACGACGACGCCGGTGGCAACCCGCGGCGAGGTCGGCATTGCGCGAGTGACCGTGGGTACTTCACGTTGTGGCGCGTCGTGGGTGGCGAAAATGGTCACACGGCCCGCCGGGTACGCCGTATCGAGACGCACCTCGACGTGAGCCGGACCCGCAAGGCGATAGCCCCGGCCGGTTGCCTCATCGGCCACGAAGCGTTCGAACTCGCGTTGCAGCGACTCCACGATTCCGGCGATCGGTGCATAATCTGCCTCGGCCAACGTCGCCACGTAGCGGTTCGGAGCCAACGGCCTATCACCCGTGACCAAGATCCCATCGTCCATCGCCACCGCCAATCGGCGCGCGATTTCCACGGGCTGAATCCGTTGACCCGTAAGCCATCGCGCCGGCCCTTCCACGACCGCTTGTAACCAAGATTCGAGACGCGCGAGAGCGTTCACCCGTTCGTTCCTGTCAATACGCGCCGCGCCACCTGATCCTCGAACGCACGGCACGCACGACAGGAACAACGGCGGCGCTATACCGCCATGTGGGAACATGTGCCCCGTGGGAGGCACGAGTGGAGTGGCTTGGCGCGACGCGTGACGTCGTCATCATCGCAGTCGCCCTGACGTCGCTTGCGGCGAACGTCGCCCTCATCGTTCTAGCGTGGCGCATGTGGGTCTTGGTGCGATCGCTTCGCGAGGAGGTGGCACCCATTCTCGAATCGGTGCGGCGAACCAGCGAAACCGTTCGGGGCACAAGCACCGTCGTTGGTGACGCGGTGATTCGGCCCGTCGCGCGGCTCGCAGGTATGGCTGCCGCCGCGCGAACCTTCTCGACCAACATGGGCACCATTCTGCGCGGGGGGCTTCGATGAGCCGCCGAGACCCGTGGTTCGCCGCCGGCCTTCTGGTCGGCACGCTCGTGGCAGTCGCCGCCGTTTGGTTGTTCGCCCCAGAAGCCGGACGAGATTTGCTTGCTCGACTGAAGCGGGAGTTCCTCCGCACCCGCGACGAAGCACGTTCCGCCGGTAAGCAGGCCGAAGCAGACATCCTCGAACGGTACCGCGACGTACGTGCCAAAGCGGTGTCCCCGGCGCAATCAACGGCGCCGCTTCGGGCATGAGACTTCTGTGAAGCAACTCGTCACTTGGGTCTTCGGAGCCGTCGCAGCAACACTTTTAGGATCGTGCGCGATCGGAATCGCCTCGGTTGAACTCGGTGGTCGCAACGCCGTCATCGTCGGTCGCGACCTCGGCATATTCGTTATCGCCTTCATGACATGGATTGCGGCCCTGATCGGCTTCGCAATTTGGTTCGGGCTCGCTGCCGGCACTGGCGCAGCGACAGGTGCCATGGTTCGAGGACTCAGGTGGGTCGGCAAGAAATCGGCCGATGCGGACGAAGCGACAGCGCGAATACTCGAACGGTTCGTCGTGCGTCCATTCGCCGTCGGCGTCGGCTACTCAACGGCGGCTACCGCGGCGCGAACAATCGCGGCGACTCGACTGCAACACGCCTGGCTCGCTTCCAACGCCGCGGTGCGCGACGCGGTCGACCAAGTCAAGCGGCGCGGCGCCAACCTTCGCCCTCGCGGAACGGTCGTCATCAAAACTGGCGTACCCGCTCCGGCCGACGACCTGTAACCCGCTTCGTTACTCAGATAAGCCCTCGCGGCGCATGAGTGGTTTTGAAACGTTCGCCGGTCGCCCAACTGGCGTCTCCATGATGGTTTGAAATACCGTGAGCGCCTGCCCGACGACTTGGTGCATGTCTAGGTACCGATAGGTAGCGAGACGCCCGGCAAAAAACGTGTTCGGCGTTTCATCCGCCAAGTGCTTGTACTCTCGGTACGTCGCCGCGTTCTCCGGCCTCGGCACCGGGTAGTACGGGTCGCCGTCCGCTCGGGGAAACTCGTAGACCACTGAGGTCTTTGGGTGCGTCTGGCCGGTGAGATACTTGAATTCGGTTCGACGAGTGTATTCGTGTTCGTTGGGGTAGTTCACGACGGCCACCGGTTGCGCCCACTCAACCCGCAACGTCTCGTGGCGGAACTCCAGTGATCGGTACGGCAACTTACCGAATTTCATACTGAAGAACTCGTCGATAGGCCCGGTATACACAAGGATTTGGTGGGGCACGACATCAGTAAGTTCTCGGTAATCCACCCCCAGTCGGATCGTGATGTTGGGGTGCGCAAGCATGCGTTCAAACATTGCCGTGAAGCCGTCGCGCGGCATGGCCTGAAAACTGTCGGTGAAGTACCGCACGTCCTCATTTGTACGCGGCGCAATCCGTGCCAACACACTCGAGTCGAGCTCAGACGGGTCAAGTCCCCACTGCTTTCGGGTGTAATTCCGCACAAACTTTTCGTAGAGGTCACGCCCAACTTTCGAAACGACGATGTCTTCCGAGGTCCGTACTGAAGCAATTGGTTCCGCTACCGACGCGAAGTACGCCGCACACGCGGCATCGGTTTTCAAATCGAGGCCATACAGCTGATTGACCGTCGCACGTGAGATAGGTAATGGCAGCAACTTCCCCTCAACATGCGCCAACACTCGGTGCGAGTACGGGTGCCATTCGGTGAACTGCGAGAGGTACGCGACTACACGCGCCGCGTTCGTGTGGAAGATGTGTGGGCCGTACTTGTGGACGAGCACTCCCGCCTCGTCACGGTGGTCGTACGCATTGCCCGCGACGTGTGGGCGTCGATCACAGATGAGAACCCGTTTGCCGGCTTGAGATGCCAATCGCTCTGCAATGACCGCCCCTGCGAAACCGGCACCAACCACGATTGCGTCGTAACCAGGGATGAGGCCGACCCGCGGTGCCTCCCACGAGGGCCCTGCCCCGTCAGTGATATGTAAGACCGACGCGGTTGTCGCGTTGTCGGCAGTGTTCACGCACTGCCCCTGAGAGTCACGCCGATCGCCTCGCGCATCTCTGCATCCATTGCGTTCGCAATGGCATCCCAAGCATTCCTCGCGAGGTGAGACCCTTCGAGTGCTGCTCGAATGCGACGCGCTTGAGGCGACTCTGCGAGCGCATCGTCAACATGTGCCACAAAGGATTCGGCATCTGACCCAATGCGCACGACATCACCATAGAGGCGGACGACATCGGTCACCGGCGTTGAGACGACTGGTAGGTGCGCCGCCATGTACTCGAGCGTCTTCGTCGGCGAAATAAACCTCGTCGAGTCGTTCAACGCGAACGGCATCATGCAAATCGACAGTCCGCGCAAATACGACGGGAGTGAGGCATACGTCTTTTGCCCGAGGTACGCGAGGTTTGGCGCTACCGGCAACTCGTCCGGTGCTACTTTCACCACCGGCCCGATCATCACCCATGACACGTCCGGTCGCATCGCAGCCGCTTGGCGCAGCAACTCGTAGTCGATTCGCTCATCGATCACCCCGACGTAGCCAATGCGCGGCTCCGGTAGCCGCGATAGGTCTTCCGGGCACGGCAACGATGGATCTTGTGCCTGCCGATAGTGATCGACGTCCACACCGCTTGGGAAGGTTCGCACGCGTGGATGACGTCGAGCCTTAGCCTCTCCCAGACTCGCGCCTCCAGCGAACGTGATGACCGCTCGCGACAAGAGCTGCCCCTCTCGCTCAGCCAACCCCTGAGGGGCGAAACGAAACAAGGTCAATTCGTCCATCGCGTCATAGACGACCGGGATGGCACGCAACCCGCCAATTGCCGGAAGCAGCATCGGCGTGTAGAACCAGGCCGTGGCATCGCTCTCCCGTATCCCCTCGTCCGCGAGTAAATTGGCGATCAATCGCTCGTAGGTTCGGTCAAGCGCAAGCCCACCTCCCGGACCGGGGTCGCGACAAACCGGTCGTACGACCGTCACGCCCGTTGAAGACGTCGCCGGTGGCGCGCCCACCGGAGTTCGGTCGAGCCGGAGCGAAGCCCCTTCCGGTGCTACACCGGCGTCGGGTTCAAAGACTGGTTCCTCCACAAAGTAGACCCGTCGATCTTGTGCGAATCGAGACATCAACTGTTGCGGGCGTTGCCAAACGAAATCCCAGCGAAGATGAGAAAAGCACACGATTGGCCGCGAAGCGGCGGGTGCGACAGGTTCGGCCAAGCACTTACCTCAACAATCACGGCCCAGATATCCGACCGGCCGCGAGTCGCCCACCCTTCAAAGGCCACAAGCGTCAGGACGCCATCCACGCCCCCATGGCTTCACAATATAGCCACGTCAATCGCGGGCAAGTCACCCTCCGACACCGTCTGAACGACACCCCCCGAACGATTCCGAACGCATCTACCGCCGACCCGCCTGCAGGCGTTGAGGCCAAGGACAATCAGTCGCCATGGACGAACGCGACGTGCGCACACTCCTCGAAGCTGTCGCCCAAGGTACCGTCCAAGTGGGCGACGCAGTCCGGCGACTCAAACTCTCCACGGCTAACCTCGGCTTCGCGCGGGTCGACCGCCATCGCGCAATCCGGCGAGGCTTCCCTGAAGTCATCTACGCCGAGGGAAAGACGCCTGCACAAGTCGCCGCCATCGCCGTCGCCCTCTACGAAGGCGGCAGTCCAGTCCTCGCGACCCGCTGCGGTCCAGACGCGGCAAAAACCGTCGCCGAACACCTACCGACTGCCACCTATCACGAGGTAGCGCGGTGCGTGATTGCCATTCCGTACCCAATCAAGCCGGTGCCAGGACGCGTGGTCGTCGCCACTGGAGGCACAACCGACATCCCCGTCGCTGAGGAAGCGTCGCTCACCGCCGAATTAACTGGAGTCACCGTCGAACGCCTTTGGGATGTCGGCGTCGCGGGCATCCATCGATTGCTCGCGAACGCCGGTCGGTTCGATGATGCGGATGTAATTGTCGCGGTCGCCGGCATGGAAGGCGCGCTTCCAAGCGTGGTCGCGGGCCTCGTCGCCTGCCCGGTCATCGCCGTCCCGACAAGTGTTGGGTACGGAGCGGCCTTCGGCGGGGTCGCCCCACTGCTCGGCATGCTAACCGCGTGTTCGCCCGGTGTGTCGGTCGTAAACATCGACAACGGGTTCGGCGCGGGATATTTGGCCGGCACAATCGCCCGCCGTACCGCGCGCGAATGAGTTCATTCAACACCAAAGACCTCGGAGGCAAATCGATGCCCGACACTCGTACGCCGTCAGTCCCGATCATCGCGTACTTCGAATGCTTCTCGGGGGCGAGCGGCGACATGATCCTCGGCGCTCTCGTCGATGCCGGTTGGCCAATCGAGTCGCTCCGGGCCACCCTCGAAGCTATGGGTCTCGACGGGTGGGAATTGAGCGTCACTCCGACAAAAAAAGGTGCGCTTCGCTCAACAAAGGTCACGATACGTGTGACCACTCCGCAGCCTGAACGCTCAGTCCTTGAGATCATCCCGATCATCGAGGCAAGCCGACTCTCTGCGTCGGTGAAAGCGCAAGCCATCGGGCTCTTCCGGGAGTTGGCGAATGTCGAGGCCCTGCAACACGCCGACGAACCCGACAATGTGCACTTTCACGAGGTAGGTGCCGTCGACTCAATCCTCGACATCGTTGGCGCCGTCGCCGGGCTTGAGGCACTCGGGGTCACCGTCGTCCGCGTTTCACCCGTTAATGTCGGCGGTGGACTCGTTGATACGCGCGACGGCATCTTGCCCGTACCGGGTCCAGCTACGCTTGAACTGCTCCGACGGCGGGGCGTTCCGATGTACTCGTCGACGTACGGTCCAGAGTTCTTGACGCCAACCGGCGCGCTTATCCTTGGTTGCCTCTCAACGAGTGCCGGCCCATTCCCGCCGATGACCGTCGAACGGATCGGCTACGGCGCCGGCCAAAAAGACTTCCAGATCCCAAATGTGCTGCGCGTGTCGATCGGACCCGCCCTCGCCGGCCCCGATCCGATTGGACGCATACGAGCCGCCCTTACGGCAAATATGGTCGAAGGCGCCGATCACGGCCACGGGCACGCCCACGATCACGACGGACACACCCACGCTCACGACGGACACACCCACGCTCACGACGGACACACCCACGCTCACGATGGGCGCCCCGAAGACACTGACGGGCCCATCCAGCCGTCCGGGGGACTTCGAGACGTCAGCTCACTGCCCGGCTCTCAGTACCTTGAGGACGAGGTCGTGCAAATTGAGACCAATGTCGACAACATGAGCGGCGAATGGTTCGGCTATCTCTCTGACACCCTCATGGCGAAAGGTGCCCTTGACGTCACCATGGCGCCCGCCACCATGAAGAAGGGCCGACCGGCGACCATCGTCAGTGTCATGGTGCGCCCGGACCTCGCCGATTCCGCGGTTGCGACGCTCTTCCGAGAGACCACGACGCTCGGCGTGCGAGTCCGCACCACTCGGCGTCTCATGCTTCCGCGCCGCTCGGATGTCGTCCAAACCGCTTATGGTCCGATACGGGTGAAGGTCGCGTTCCACGGATCGCAGGTACGCGGCGTCGCACCAGAATTCGAAGACTGCCGCATCGCCGCGGCAAAGGCCGACGTTTCGCTCCAATCCGTTATGGCCGCCGCGACGGACTCTTGGCGCCGCACTGAACGGTTCGCTTGACACTGACAAACGGAGTGGAAACGCTATGCCGACGCGCGGTTAAGCATTCTCGCCATGAAGGTCACCGGATCCGCCGGATTCGGGTTGCGTCGGATGTAGTGTGCGACGACGGTCGTCGGATGCAGCCGCAGCAGGTCGATGACCGCGTCGCTAGGAAGTTCGCCGTACCGGTATTGGGCGAGCACTACTACCCGACCAGCGTGTTGGCGCATCACTGCGTGGCACGTTGCCTCGTAGCGCAAAAGTGCCGCTGCACTCGCCGGTCCGGCGTACCAGTGCATGTCTACAAGGATGCGTAAGCGAGTGACCCCGGCGAGTTTGGACCACGCAAGGTCAGTGAGATGCCGCGCCGCGAGTCCGTAGGGATCAAAGGAACCCACCGACGGGCGTTGATCAAGCTCCATATCGACAACCAACTGATGAGTGTGGATCGCCTCATCCAAGTCAATGCCGTCGGAAATTAAGTTCGCACACTGATCGTCGGCCGCCGCGCGCGGAAGCAGTGCGACGCAGCGTTCGCCAGCCCGGAGGCCGTCTCGCAAAAAGGCGCGCGCCGTGTGATCGGCTTCAGACGGCGTCGTCGACAACTGGCACGCGTGCGCCGCGACCGGCACATGAACTCGGCGACCGCCAGCTTCGAGCTCGATCATCCACACCTCCCCAACCACCTCGTCGGCCCATCATTCCGACGAAACGTAGACTCTCCTTCACAACGACTGCGAGTGAAATCCTCCAACTGAGGGACTACGCCATGGCTGACACCCGAGAGATTGACCCTGGCGCGACAATCGTGGCCCCCGCCGAGTCGTATCGCCTGACTGCACCACCCGGGACAAGCATCGACCTTCGGGATGTGGCGCTCCAAAGTTTGGAAGCGTCGGTGGCGACACTCAATCGAAGCGCCATTGCCAGACTCTCAGCTAAGCGCGCCGGACTCCAATTTAGCGCCGTGGGCGCCGCGGCTGTTCGGAGTCTGGAGACCAACTGGTCAAGTATCGGCGCCGCATTCACTGCCAAACTCGAAGCCAAGACGGTCGTAACCCAATGGATGATTGGCGGTGTTGTGAATGCGGGCACCATTTACGCAGTCGCCGTACTTTCGCCGCGCGTCAGTGGAAACGTTCGGGCCATCGTTGGCTTTTGGGGCGCACTCGGTCTCGGCATCGGTATCGGCGCGACATCGATCATCGCCCGGTGGCTGCGCTTTCGCCCCCACCGGGCCTGACCGGCTTGTTCTCTAGAGATACGCCTCCTGCGTGTCGCGGTCAAAAATGTGCATCTTGCTCATGTCGATGACCATCTCGACCTCGTCGCCAACGTCGGCACGGGTCCGCGGATCCACGCGCGCGACCAACATCTTTTCTCCAGCGAGGAGATAGAGGTAAATTTCTGCGCCAAGGGGCTCAGTGACGTCGACGCGTGCGCGCATGCGCGCTGACTGATCAACCTCCGGTGGGGCGTACTTCGGCTCGTAAAGGTCCTCGGGCCGGATACCGAAGAAGCACTCACGGTTCGCCTTAGCGACGAGTGGCGCAAGCTTGTCACGAAGGCCAGTCGGGACTTGCACACGGAACGCCCCGCAGTTCACCCACATGTCATTCATGTCGCCTTCAAGCTTCGCATCGATGAAATTCATCGACGGACTGCCGATGAAGCCCGCGACAAACATGTTCTTAGGATGATCGTAAAGAACCTGTGGCGAGTCAATCTGCTGCAGGACACCGTCGCGAAGCACCGCAATTCGGCTCCCCATCGTCATCGCTTCGACTTGGTCGTGCGTGACGTAGATCACCGTCGTCTGCAAACGCTGATGCAGGCGGATGAGCTCCGCACGCATCTGGACGCGCAACTTTGCGTCCAGATTCGACAGCGGTTCGTCCATGAGGAAGACCTTCGGTTCGCGCACAATGGCACGTCCGAGCGCAACACGCTGGCGTTGTCCACCAGAAAGTTGCTTTGGCTTCCGTTGAAGCAGGTCAGCGAGACCAAGGAGTTCGGCCGCATCTTGGACGCGCCGGTCAATCTCCTTCTTCGGCGTACGACGCAACTTCAGTCCGAACGCAAGATTGTCATACACGCTCATGTGCGGGTAGAGGGCGTACGACTGGAACACCATCGCGATGTCGCGATCTTTCGGCGCCACGTCGTTGACGAGGCGATCACCGATGTAGACCGCGCCCTCACTGATCTCCTCAAGCCCGGCAATCATGCGCAACGTGGTCGATTTGCCGCATCCAGACGGGCCGACGAGAACGAGGAACTCCTTGTCCTTGACCTCAATGTTGACGTCACGGACCGCCGTCACTTCGCCAAAGCGCTTTGTGACATGTTCGAGGGTTACGCTTGCCATGCCGTTTCCTCACACCAAGTTGGCCCAATCCGGATGGGGCGGCGTTGCCTCATCGGCAACCAACGCGCCGCGCACGCGGTGGGACTGTTCGACGACGAATCCGTCCGGCGTCACCTGAACTCTTCGGCCATCTGCCGCGCGACACCGGTGTTTCATGCGGCTTGCGACAAAACTCCAGAAGCTTGTCTGCTTCAGAGTGAACGTCGTGTGGCACGCGCGCCATGTCGGCGCCTTGTAGGTCTCCCCCATCTTCCCCCTGCGTTGAACCGGCATTCCCCCGCCGGATCCGCCGCGCGGCGAGTGTAGCATCGCCCACGGGCTAACGCAGCAGTAGAGGCCGCGACCTGAGTATCCGGCCGGAGAGAGGTCACCCATCATGTTTTTGGGAACGACAATCGCACTCGCGGCCGGATTGAACCCGTACGTCGCGACACTTGTCGTCGCCGCCCTCGCCGGCACTTCGTCGCGCGTGCAATTAACGGGGCCGTTCGCCGGTGTCGAACCGAACGCGTGGCGTGCGGCAATCGCCGTCGCCGCCCTTCTCGCCGCCGTTGACTTAACGTTGGGGAAGTTGCGCCACCGATTCTTCGTGATGAGGTGGGCAAGCCTCGCAGTCGCGACCGCCTCGGGCGCATCAGGCGCGGTTGTCGGCGTCGGAAGCGACGCAGACCCGGCCATCGTGGCGACGCTCGGGGCGGTCGCCGCGGCAGTCACGTCGCTGTCGGTTACCCAAGTTGCGCGTCACGCGCTGGCGTATGGTGCGTGGCTTCGTCTCGGTCACATCCCCGTGATGATGGGCGCTACCGTGGTCGCGGCCATTGCGATTCCACTCACCCTTACCTTTTCATGGCCCGGAACGGCGGTCGCCGCGATTGCTGCCGTCTCGTTCCTCGTGGCGGCCGTACGAACGTGGAGTGCTTCACCAAGCGGCAACCTTGCGCACCCCGGAGTTCCAGATAACCCGCCAAATACGTGATTGGGTTACCGGCCGAGCGATCGCTTCAACAGGTGCAGGTTCTCGAGGGCGAGGCCTGTGCCAAGCGCGACACATTCCAGTGGGCGTTCCGCCACATGGCACGGGATACCCGTCACGTCTGCCAAGAGCCGGTCCAAATGTCGCAGCATTGACGTGCCACCCGTCATCACTAATCCCTTATCAAGGATGTCCGAGGATAGTTCAGGTGGCGTTCGCTCAAGGACAAACTTGACAGTGTTGACGATCTGCTCAAGCGGCTCGGCAATTGCTTCGGTAATCTCGTCTGATGTCACCGTGACGGTCTTCGGAAGCCCCAATATTTGGTCGCGACCACGGACCTCGGTACGCAACGTTGTCTCAAGCGGCAACGCGGAACCGACCTCAATCTTGACTTCTTCGGCCATGTGATCGCCAATATTGAGGTTATGGCGGCGACGGATGTACGCCGCGATTGCCTCGTCGATCCGATTCCCCCCAACCCGTTCGGATCGTTGCACCACGATGCCGTTCAGACTGATCACCGCAACCTCGGTCGTCCCACCGCCGATATTCACGATCATGTTCCCGGACGGGTAATTGATCGGAACATTCGCACCAATGGCCGCCGCGAGCGGTTCCTCGATCAAATACACCTCGCGCGCCCCTGCCGAGTACGCCGCGTCCGTCACGGCGCGCCGTTCAACACTCGTGACGCCGCACGGTACCGAGACCATCACCTCCGGCTTCCACAATCGCACCCGCCCACAGACGCGGTGGATGAAGTAGCGAAGCATCGCCTCGGTCACTACATAGTCCGCGATCACACCCGACCGCATTGGCCGAATCACTTGGATGGTGCCGGGTGTCCGACCGAGCATCTGATTGGCCGCGTCGCCAACGGCCTCAATCCGATTGTCAACCGTCGAAATCGCGACGACTGACGGTTCTTTGATCACGATGCCTTGGCCACGAACGAAAACGAGGACGTTCGCAGTCCCGAGGTCGATGCCCAACTGGCGGCCGAACACGCGCGGTTCCTCCGTGCGACCTGCCCACGTCTTGGGCCGGTATCCGCGCCCAACTCGGCGGTCGGCCGATCGCGGCGCACTCCCTCACTATGACAGAGCCGCTCGTCCGACCGGCGCCTAATCATGTGCCTGCCAGAACAGGCGGCTACGTGCCCTCAATACGCAGCCGTGCGCCAAGTGACGCCAGACGCCCCGCCACATCTTCATAGCCGCGTTCGGCGTGATGAAAGTCGGTGATTTCCGTCTCACCCGACGCACACATCCCCGCGATGATCAACGCCAACCCACACCGTAGGTCGAGCGCACGCACGCGAGCACCGACTAATTGGGTTGGTCCGTAAATGTACGCCTTCGTTGCGAGTTCCGTTTCGCGAGGCCCCGGACCGCCGTTCGTCTCGATTCGTGCGCCAAGCGCCCGAAGTTCATCGACATAGCGAAAGCGCGACTCAAAAACCCGCTCATGGATGATGCTTTGCCCGTCAACCTGTGTGAGGAGCGCACCGAAAGGTGTCTGCAAATCGGTCGGAAAGCCCGGATAGTGAATTGCCTGAACTTCAACGGCCTGCAACGGGCCGCTCGCCGCGATCCGCACGCGGTCCGACATCACCTCGACCGTTGCGCCGCACTCAGCGAGCTTGTAAAGGACCGGGTCAAGGTGCTCTGGCACGATGTCATGAATCTCGACATCACCGCCGGTTGCCACCGCCGCGATTGCGAAGCTACCCGCCTCCATCCGATCGGGGATTACTCGCGTTTTCGCCGCGCGCAATCGCGTTACCCCGCGAATTTCAATCCGTGGGGTGCCGGCACCCCGAACGTGCGCGCCCATCCGATTGAGGTGGTCCGCCAGTGCGACCACCTCCGGTTCGCACGACGCATTCCGAATGGTCGTCGTCCCGTCCGCCAGACACGCCGCCATCATGAGGTTTTCCGTGCCGGTATGGCTCGGGTAATCAAGGTAAATACCCGCCCCGCGCAATCGGGTTGCGCGAATGTTGAAGATTCCGTCGCCCTGATCAACGGTCGCACCCATCGCTTGAAAACCGCGGATGTCAACGTTGACGGGACGTTCGCCCAAGTTGCAGCCACCGGGTCGAGGTGCCTGAACATGGCCCAAACGGGCAAGCAAGGGGCCAGTCATGACAAACGAGGCACGTTCACGAGACGCGAGCGCGCCTTCAAGCCGATCGGTCGTCAGACGAGAGGCGTCAACAGTGACTCGGTGCGCACCGGGGTCCCAATCGACCTTCGCTCCCAACGCCTCTAGAAGCAACGCCTGCGTGCGAATGGCTTCTATCGTCGGGACGTTCTCGAGGGTGATGGGTTCCGTAGTGAGAAGGGCGCTCGCCATCATTTTGGTGGCAGCGTTTTTTGCGCCACCAGCGCAGACGGCGCCGCGTAGGCGTGCGCCACCCTGGACAATCGCGCGGCGTCCACCGCCATCCGCGTTCGGGTGGACGATCACCTCAGGCAACGGCACGGCGTCGGCGATCACGTTTTGGGGCCTTCCCACGTGCCGTGAAACGCGCCATGGGAGTATCCGGCGTGGGAGCGGAGGGACGCGCGGCATGTGCCGCCGCAATGTATTGCACAACCGCGAGACGCGCCACCATCGGTTCTGCCACGCAACGCCTGTCTGCACGCGCAAAGATGCAGCGTCGTGCGAACGATGTGCGTCCGCACGTTGATTGCCTCATCAATCACCGCTGGTGTGCGGTTACCCTCGGCGCGTCGTTGCACGACCTCGCGTAATCTCAGCGACACGAATTCGAGCAATCGCGCGGCTCAGGGCAACCGTTGCCCGCGCCGTTTCAGCGTTTGAGGTCTTCTGGGCAAGCACCGCCTCGGCGCGCTCACGCGCAGAGATCGCACGTTGAAGATCGATATCCTCAGCGCGTTCCGCCGCGTCTGCCAAGACCACGAGTTGGTTCTCGCGAACCTCCAAGTACCCTCCGGCAACCGCCAATACCTGCTCGCCGGCGCCACGCACGAGACGCAGTTGACCTGGCACGAGCAACGTCACCAATGGCGCATGCGCTGGGAGTATCGCAATCTGACCAGAGGCCGTTTGCGCCACGACCATGTCGGCATCCTCGGCGAGAATGACTTGTTCGGCGGCGATTACTTCGACATGTAACGGCATGATCGTGCCTCCCGATACGACCGATCGCGTGGACGCTTGCACGAACGGGTCGTGCAGGTACGACCGTCGCGCCGCGTCACTGCGCCGCCATCTGGCGTGCCTTGTCGACCGCTTCGTCGATACCGCCCACGAGATAAAACGCCTGTTCTGGCAGGTCATCGTGCTTGCCGTCGAGGATTTCACGGAAGCCTCGGACCGTTTCGGCAATCGGCACGTACCGACCGGGAACGTTCGTGAACACTTCAGCGACAAACATCGGCTGTGCCAGAAACATTTCAATTCGGCGCGCGCGTGCAACGGTCAGCCGGTCCTCGTCAGACAACTCTTCCATGCCGAGAATGGCGATGATGTCTTGTAACTCCTTGTACCGCTGAAGAATTCGCTGCACCCCACGGGCGGTGTCGTAGTGATCTTTCCCAACGATGATCGGGTCGAGGATTCGGCTCGTGCTCGTCAACGGGTCCACGGCGGGATAAATCGCCTTTTCTAGGATCGCCCGCTCAAGCGTGATCGTGGCATCCAAATGTGCAAACGTCGCGACCGGCGCAGGGTCGGAATAGTCGTCAGCCGGCACATACACCGCTTGCACCGAGGTGATCGAACCCTTGCGCGTGGACGTAATCCGCTCCTGCAGCTCTCCCATTTCGGTCGCAAGGGTCGGTTGGTACCCAACGGCCGAAGGCATACGCCCTAAGAGGGCCGACACTTCGGAACCCGCTTGCGTGAACCGGAAAATGTTGTCAATGAAAAGAAGAAGGTCTTGGTCTTCTTCGTCGCGGAAGTACTCAGCCATAGTCAAGCCAGTGAGGGCGACACGAAGTCGTGCGCCGGGGGGCTCATTCATCTGGCCGTACACAAGCACGGACTTATCAAGGACACCAGACTCCTTGAAGTCCTTGTAGAGGTCTGTCCCTTCGCGAGACCGCTCACCCACGCCGCAAAACACCGAAAAGCCACCGTGTTGGCGCGCGACGTTGTTGATCAATTCCATGATCGTGACCGTCTTGCCGACCCCGGCACCACCGAAAATTCCGGTCTTGCCTCCCTTGGTGAACGGCGCAACGAGGTCGATAACCTTGATGCCGGTCTCGAACATTTCAACCTTGTTTGCCTGGTCGGCAAACGTTGGCGCCGGACGGTGAATCGGCAGATGGATATCCGACACAACCGGCTCGCGTTCGTCTGACGGTTCACCTACAACGTTGAAGAGGCGACCAAGGGTTGACCGACCAACCGGCACGGCAATCGGTGTGCCGCGGTCAATCGCATCCATGCCTCGGCGGATACCGTCAGTCGTATCCATTGCAACACACCGAACCCAGTTGTTCCCGATGTGCTGCTCCACCTCGAGGACGAGTACCGACGCCAGTTTCGACGCGGACCTTCCGTCCGCAGTCGCTGCTTTGACCGACTCAGGGTCACGCTGAATCTCAATCGCATTGAAGATGCTCGGCATTGAGTCTTGCGGGAACTCGCAGTCAACGACCGCACCAAGTACCTGCACAACCTTGCCGACGGTGCCCTTTGCCATCGCCGTCCGTCCTCTTCCTACATACGCCCTTGCCCGAAACACGGAAGGGGCGCGGGGGTCATGAGCCTCCCCCGGTGTCTTTCGCCGTCGCGCCCCCTACTTGCCGAGGGCAGCCGCGCCAGAACTCACTTCGATAATCTCACGCGTAATCGTCGCCTGACGTGCCTTATTATAGCCTAACTGCAAACTTTTGATTAATTCCGTTGCATTATCTGTAGCGTTACGCATCGCCACCATTCGCGCACTGAATTCGCTCGCAATCGCTTCAAGGATCGCCTGATAGATCTGAACTTCTACGAACCGCGGCAGAATTGCCGACAACAAGGCATCGGCGCTCGGCTCGAACAAGAACTCGCCTTGGTCGTCGGCTCCACCGGAAGGCACAAACGTCGGGTCCGTGTTGCGGGCCTCCGCAGGAATGATCGGAAGCAACGGCATCACCGTCGGATCTTGGCGGAGCGTGCTCACAAACTTCGGGTAGACCACAACCGCCTCGTCAATGTCAGCGGTCGTAAATGCTTCAATGGCAGCGTGGGCAATCGGACTCGTTTTCAGCATCGATGGGTAGTCGCCAATGCCTTGAAATTCCCCGATTATTCGGTACGGCGCGTGCTTCAACCCGTTCATCGCCTTACGACCTACGGCAATGAACGACACCTCACGCCCCTTCGCTACTTCACGCGATGCATGTGCCATGGCGGCCCGGATAACGTTGCCGTTGAGTGCGCCACACAATCCGCGGTCGCTGGTGATCAACACAATCGCGACGCGCGACGCCTCACGGATATCAAGGAGCGGATGAGGCACGGCACCTTCGTCTGCCTGACTTGTCGTGTGTGCGGAAATCTCCGCGACCATCCGACCGAGCTTGGCCGAGTACGGGCGCGCCGCAATTACTCGCTGTTGCGCACGGCGCAAACGAGTGACGGCGATAAGCTCCATCGCTTTGGTGATCTGGCGGATGTTCCGCACCGAACGCATTCGGCGCTGAATTTCGCGTGCGGTTGCCATTGTTGGCTCGTGCCTCGTCAGCCCCGTCTAGGCGCCCCGAGTCCAGTCCATGCCGAACTCGAGGGCCACGTCAATTGGATGCGCGCCAGACCCGGTTCTCAAATTCGTCGAACGCCTGATCGAGCGCCTGTGCCAAGCCCGCATTCAGTCGGCTGGTGCTGTCCTGGCGCTCGTTCAGCACACGTTCGCATAGTTCGGGGTGTGCCGAGCGCATGAACTGCAGAACCTCGCGCTCATACCGGCCAACATCTCCGATGTCAACCTTGTCAAGCCGTCCAGAAACACCGGCATAAATCGCGATGACTTGGTCTTCGACCGGCATGGGACCGTATTGCGGTTGCTTGAGCAGCTCCTGCAAACGCTGCCCCCGTGTCAACTGAGCTTGCGTCGCGCGATCTAAGTCTGAGCCGAATTGGGCGAACGCAGCCAACTCCCGAAAACGGGCCATGTCGAGGCGGAGCCGGCCCGCGACACCGCGCATGGCGCGCGTCTGCGCAGCACCACCCACGCGTGAAACCGACAAGCCGACGTTTACGGCCGGCCGGATGCCTGCATTGAATAAGTCGCCTTGCAAGAAGATCTGGCCGTCGGTAATCGAGATGACGTTCGTC
This sequence comes from uncultured Thermoflexus sp., assembly GCA_964343985.1. Lineage (GTDB taxonomy): Bacteria > Chloroflexota > UBA11872 > UBA12225 > UBA12225 > CAILQO01. The sequence goes on along the minus strand of CAYFLJ010000001.1, from coordinate 17,119 downwards.
GGAATGTAGGTCGAGAGGTCACCGAGTTGGGTCTCGATGACGGGGAATGCCGTCAACGACCCGCCGCCATACTCCTCCGACAAGCGCGCCGCGCGTTCAAGGAGGCGACTATGGCAATAGAAGACGTCTCCCGGATACGCCTCGCGCCCGGGCGGTCGACGCAGCAAGAGCGATACCTGACGGTACGCCCACGCATGCTTCGTCAGGTCATCATAGGCGATGAATGCGTCGCCTCCCTTATCGCGATAGAACTCACCCATCGCGCAACCGGCGTAGGGAGCGAGGTACTGCAATGAAGCGGACGATGACGCGCCCGCGACCACGATGATCGTGTTCGAAAGTGCGCCGTTTTCCTCGAGAGTGCGGACCAATTGGGAGACCTTCGCCTCCTTCTGGCCAATCGCGACGTAAATGCACACGACGCCCGTCTTCTGGCGGGCCTGATTAATGATCGTGTCTGCAATGATCGCCGTCTTACCGGTCGCACGGTCGCCGATGATTAACTCACGCTGACCACGACCAATCGGGATCATCGTGTCAATCGACTTAATACCGGTCTGGAGCGGGGTGCGAACCTCCTGACGCATGATCACGCCAGGCGCAACGACCTCAACCGGCCGATACTCGGTTGCGTTGATCGGGCCTTTGCCGTCGAGCGGCTCGCCAATCGGACTAACCACTCGACCGAGAAGCCCGTCACCGACGGGGACCTGCACGATCCGTCCGGTCGTCCGGACCTCGGTGCCTTCACCGATTTCTTGGTAATCCCCCAAGATAATCGCGCCGACGGTGTCCTCTTCGAGGTTGAGCGCCATGCCCATGGTGCCGTGGCCGAAGTCGAGCAGCTCGCCGGACATCGCCTGCGACAGTCCGTAGATCCGCGCGATGCCGTCACCGACCTCGACGACCGAGCCGACGTTGGACGTCCGCTCACGCTGGTCAAAGCCGCCGATCTGGTCGACGAGCGACCGGACGATGTCCTCCGAACGTATGGCCATGCAATCGTTCCCCTAGCTAGCCGTGGTTGTGCGAAAGGTCGCGCGCGTCACGCCATGTTCTCGCGCAAGGTCTCAAGCCGGGCACGGACGCTCCGGTCTCTAATCTGGTCACCTTCGCGTATGACCAAACCGCCGATAATGCTTGGGTCAACATGCAACGTCAGTACGACGCGGGATGGATCAGTGTTTGCCCCAGCGAGATGCGTCCGAACCTGCAACTGCTGCGCTTGGTCGAGTGGAACCGCCGACGTGATATCGACGCGGCGAATACCTCGGGCCTTGTCCGCAAGCTCGTGAAGCCACTCAACCGTGTCGGGAACCAGACCAAGCGCCCGACGCGCAGCCATGACATGCAGGAGACGGATGGTCTCCGGGCGAAGTCCCTCGCGCATCGCCCGGGAATCTAGGAAAGCGCTTACCTTCACTACTTGATTAGGATCCGCAAGAATGGCACGGATTGACGGCTCACGCATTGCGTCAGCGACCTGCGTAAGGTCGCGGAGCCACTCGTCCCACGTGACAGCCTGCGACGCCATTGAGGCGACTGCCTCTGCGTAGCGCTTGGCCGCTAATGAACGACGCGCCATTAATTGACCCCAGCGCCCCTCAGCGCCTCGTCAATCAGCCGACGCGAGTCCGCTGAGTCTAGGTTGCGTTCGACGACCCGTGAAGCTGCAAGGATCGCGACATTTGCAACATCGCGCCGCAGTTCGGCAACCGCCCTCTCCCGCTCTCGCGCAATCTCCTCGCGACCTCGCGCCAGCATCTGGGCAATCGTCGCTTCCGCATCAATCAGCGCCTGTTCCCGCAGGCGCGCCGACACGTTGTTCGCCTCTTCGAGGATCGCCCGCGCCTCGTCGCGCGCCTTGTTCAGCTGGTTTCGATACGTCAACCGATCCCGCTCCGCCTCCTCACGCATCGCCTGCGCATTCTCAAGGTCGGTGCGAATCCGCGTTGCGCGCGCGTCAAACATACCTACGACAGGCTTGTAGGCATAGCGATTCAGCAGATATAAAAGCAATAAGAAGTTGAAGGCCTGGATCGACAACTTGAGCGGGTCGAGGCCCAACTGGTCGAAGATGCCCATACGTACGTCGATTCCTTACCAGGCTTGGCTACGTCTGCAGGGGTCACTGACGTGTGTGGCGCCGTTACGACGCCACACACTGTCTGGCTTACACGAAGAGAATGATTAGCGCGACCACCAAGCAGTAGATCGCAATGGCTTCGGCCAAGCCAAGGCCAATAATCATGGTGCCACGAATCGCATTTTCAGCCTCGGGATTCCGACCAATCGCGTCCATCGCACCTCGGACTCCCATGCCAATCGCGAGCCCGGGACCGAGACCCCCGACGCCGATTACGAAGGCCGCCGCAAACTTCGCAAGCGCCGCCGCCTGCGCACCGTCCAAACTGAGAAACATCCAAGTGACCTCCAGTGCGTACCGTAGGACGCCGACCCCGCCAAGTCGGCGAACAGGTGCCGGGCGACCGTTGTGGTTTCACCCTCGGAGCACCTCGTCACCGCGTCTGTGCCCGTTGCCACCCCGCTTTTGCGCGGCCCAACGGCATTGCGCTGCAAAGCTGTAACGACCTAATGGCCTCCGTCGTGACCATGACCGTCATGACCAGAACCATGACCCGGGAGCAACGTTGTCGCCAAGACTGTGAAGATTAGCGTAAGCATCGCAAAGATCATCGCCTGAATGAAACCAAAAAGGAGTTCCATACCAATGAAGGGAATAGCTATGATCGGCAGATTCATCACCGCCATGAGCATCTCCCCGCCGAACACGTTACCAAAAAGTCGCATTGAAAGGGAAACAGGAACGAACGCTTCAATCATAACCTTTACAGGTGTTAAGAATGGAGGAGTTGCCAGCTCGTCCAAATACCCTTTCAGCCCATGAGCCCGAATACCTGACCAATGAATAAATAGGAACGCGATGATGCCCATCCCAAGGGTCATGTTCAGATCAGCGTTCGCCGCACGAAAGATGTGTACCGTCGGCGCCTCGTGGTGCGTAGCCTCGGAATTCTGTCCGGTACCACTCTCCGAGACGAAGCCGGATGTCAATCCATCGGTGCCGGATGCTGCTTGAGGTATGACACTCGCGGTGTGGCTCGCGCCATGCACCTGATGCGGGTTCCCTATCCACACCGTCCCTACACCTGGCAAGAGCGCCATATAGTTCGCAGTGATGATAAAAAGAAAAATAGTTGCAAAAAGTGGGAAAAAGCGACGACCAGCTTTACCCCCCGCCGAGCTCTCCACGAGATTTAGAAGGAATTCGACAGCATACTCAACAAGCGATTGCATCCCAGAAGGGACCAGTGACATTCCGCGAGTAACGCGTTGAGAAACAATCACCAGCAGGGCCATTGCTAACCATGTCATCACCATCGAGTTAGTGATGGCGACCGGCCCGATCAGAAACAGGTCTTCAGCCTTCAGGCTCGCATGTATTTCCATTAACTACCGTTCCGACTCGCGAAGGGATAGGTTGGGGAATCAACGTCGAGGCTGGGTGGAGCCGTCATCTTGTAGCCGATACAAAACTACTACCAACCCGAGACTCGCGCCTAAACCAGCGAACATGCCGATAAGCAGAAAGGTTGGAGAGGTCCCACCCCAATCGTCAAGCCATCGTCCAAAAGTGATGCCGGAGGCGAGACAACCGGCGACAGTTGCGCCGAACTGAGTAGCCAATCCAGCAGCCCGCCACGCATTCATGATCGAAGCGCGCGAACACCCCTGTTCTGCGCCCGCGAAGTATATCAGCGGCCTTGAGCGCGGCTGTACACCGTCGCGTCCTTACTGGAATCGCAGAGGCGCCCAACCCGTGCGGGTAGGACGCCTCCCATGGTGCCGAAGGTGGGACTCGAACCCACACGAGTGTAACCTCACTACGCCCTGAACGTAGCGCGTCTACCTATTCCGCCACTTCGGCCAGATAAGTCGCGAGTATACACCGGGCGCCTGACCGAACCCCGGAGGCTAGGCCGGCACCTTCGACATCGCTTGCAAGAACTCGCGATTCGTTTCGGTCTTGCCCATCGTCTCGATCATGCGTTCAACCGCATCGGTCGTGCCAACCGACGCAATGATTCGACGCAGCATGACCGCCTGCCGAAGCACGGCCTCGCCGAGCAGCAAATCGTCGCGCCGCGTGCTTGAAGCCTGCACGCTGATCGCTGGAAAGATTCGCTTCTCTTGAAGTTTCCGGTCGAGACGCAACTCCATGTTTCCAGTGCCCTTGAACTCCTCATAAATAAGGTCGTCCAATCGGCTCTCGGTCTCCACAAGGCACGTCGCGACAATCGTCAAACTGCCGCCCTCCTCCAAGTTGCGCGCTGCCCCAAAAAACCGCTTCGGCGGGAACAACGCCGCAGGGTCCATCCCACCCGATAGCGTGCGACCACTCGGGGGGACACACTGGTTGTAGGCGCGGGCCAGACGCGTGATGCTGTCAAGCAGGATGATGACGTCTTTGCCAAGTTCGGCGACCCGCTTGGCCCGCTCAAGGCACATCTCAGCGACTCGCGTGTGGCTCTCGGGCGGCTCGTCAAACGTGGAAGAAATAACCTCCGCACCAGGGACGGTTTTCTGCCAGTCAGTCACCTCTTCGGGGCGCTCACCAATAAGCGCAACCATGACGTACGCGTCCGGTTGATTTCGGGTAATCGCATGCGCGATTCCCTTCAGAAGCATGGTCTTACCCGCCTTCGGCGGCGAGACGATGAGGCCACGCTGCCCCCTTCCGATCGGTGCAAGCAGGTTGATCACCCGGTTCGACAGGTTCGCCTGCTGCAGTTCGCGCATACCCTGGATGTCGGTCATCTCAAGATCAAACATCCGGTTCGGAAAGAGTGCCGTGAGGTTGTCGAACACGGGGCGTCGCTTCGCAGTCTCCGGGTCCTGACCATTTACTGATTCGATTCGGAGCAGACTGGCGTACTTCTCCGAATCTTTCGGCGGTCGTACTTGCCCGATGATGACATCGCCTGTCCGGAGGCCAAATCGTCGGATTTGCGCCTGCGCAACGTAGATGTCGTCGGGCCCAAGCATCCAGTGTCGATCTAGGCGAAGGAATCCAAAACCTTCGTCCATGATCTCGAGGACGCCTTGGCGGACCGGCGCCGGCTGCGACTGAAAGCCGTAACCACCAGACTGGCCCGGTGCCCGATCCCCATTCAGGCCCTGAAGCCGCTCCCCAGGCATCGCCTGCCCTCGCGGACCCGGCATGCCTTCGGGACGGTCGCCCCGTTCCCCCCGTTCAAACCCTCCACGCCCACGATCGCGATCTCGCCCGCGATGTCGTTCGAACGGACGCACCGCCGGCGTCCCTGGCGCCAACGGCGCCCCCATCGGCCGCGCCCCCGCCTGCGGACCGCGCTCATCGCCAGCCCTTCGTTCCGGCGCTGCGGGCGTCTCACCGTCAACTGATCCCGGGGCAACCGAGGTCGTCGCCGTGGGTACCACTACTGACGGTTCGAGCGCACCGAGTGGCACGTGGGGGTCGTCCAGTCCTTCACGACCGAACCCGACGCGGTCGGTCGGCACGGCTGTCGGCTCAGCTTGCCGTGCTTCGGCACTGGGCCGGTCGTTCGAGCCAGCGGCGCGATGCAGTGCCGGTCGCGCCTCGGTCCGTTCAGGCGCGGAGGTATCAATCGCGGCTCGTGAATCGCTCGCTCCAGGCGCAGACGCTCGTTCCCACCCAATCTGAGGAGGAGCGGACGCGACCGGTAGATCCTCCGACCCACTCCGGGTCGCCTCCTGGACGACCTCCACCACGCCTACCGGCGGTACATCGCTGTCGCCAAGTTCGACCTCAGATTTCGCCCCGGTCCGCGCCGCCGCCACTCTCCGACCGGACGGTGCCCGCCCACGCGTTGCAGGAGATGGCGTTGAGATTCCGTCAGCCTCGACCGGTACCTGCGCGTTTGGTGATGCGCCGTCCAAGGTAGCTGCAGGTTCTCCCGATTTATTCTGAACTGACTCGGCTCCAGACGCCTCGGGGGTCGAGGTACCAACGGCGTTTGGGGCCACTCGCGCACCATTCTCGGCACCCTGTCCGACACGCTCCGCACTCAGCTCCTCATCAGGTCGACCCGCAGGTTCACCCGCCGTGCCATACATGATCCGAGTGATCAGCGCCGCCTTGCGGAGACCGCCGACATCAGCGATGCCGCGCTCGCGCGCAAGCGCACGCAATTGATCGACCGTTTTGAGTTCGAGTTCGGAATAGTTCACAGGGCGGGCTCCAGAGCAATCGCAGTGGGAATCTTCGTCGACGCACAAAGCCACTGCTCTGCACGACATACGTCTGTCATTCACGCAACGCGAACGACGAAGTGAAAATCAACGTGGGACAACTGCAGTGGGGTGTGCGTCAACCGCAAGTCTGAGATGCCGACTGAGTCCCCGTGGGGTACAGCCAGTGCCTCTCGTCGAATGCAAAGCAAACAACCAGACGCTTGCAAAGAACCGCTACTGGGCTCACGAAGCGCTTGCGAGAGGATGAGGTACGAAACGCTGCCAAGTTCAACGATAGCAGTGGAGGGATTAGTCGTCAAGCATGATGCCCCGTCTCGGCCGCAGCGTATGCGGTCACACTCAGTCGTGCTTCTTCGATTGGCAGTCGCACCTGCTCCCCAGCGACTGGTTGCAGGACGCACGCCTCGACGAAGCCTCTGAATAGCGGATGGGGTGCGTTCGGACGGGACCGAAATTCTGGGTGGAACTGGCTTCCCACGAACCATGGATGGTCAGCAAGTTCCGCAATTTCGACGAGTCGCCCATCAGGAGACTGCCCTGAAAACACCATGCCGCCGCGCTCAAACCGTGCCCTGAAATCGTTGTTGAACTCCAATCGATGGCGATGACGTTCCTGGACAAGCAAGGTGCCGTACGCATCCCCTGCCCGACTACCGGGTGCGAGCTGACATGGATAAAGGCCTAGGCGCATCGTGCCACCTTTGGCGCCGTCGGCACGCTGATCAGCCATGTACGAAATCACCGGACCATCGGTCCCAGGGTCAAACTCGGTGCTGTTCGCGTCGGTGATGCCGAGAACGTTTCGCCCAAACTCAATCACTGCGCATTGCATTCCAAGGCACAGGCCGAGGAACGGCAGCCGAGTCTCGCGCGCGAACTGAATCGCAGCAATCTTTCCTTCAATGCCCCGGCTTCCAAAGCCTCCCGGAACGATCAAGCCGCGCACCCCATCAAGGGTCCGACGCACCGCGTTTGCATCAGCAACTGCATCGCGCTCAAGCTCTTCGGAGTTCACCCAGCGCACACGAAGGCGACGCCCAACCTGTGCGGCGGCGTGCCGAAGGGCTTCGGTTACCGAGAGGTACGCATCGTGCAATTGGACGTATTTGCCGACAAGCGCGATTTCGATCTCCGGAACGTCCGCCCCAAGCCGGCCGACCATGGCCTGCCACGGTGCCATGTCCATCGGTTTCACTCGTGCCTGCAACCCAAACTCATCGCAAATGAGATCACCGAACGACGCTTCTTCCAAGAGGAGTGGCACGGCATAGATGTCTCGGAGGGTTGGCATCGCGACCACGGCCTGCGGTGCGACGTCGCACGCGAGCGCGATCTTGTCCTTGACTTCCTGTGACAACGGCCCGTCGGAGCGACACACAATCGCGTCTGGCTGGATCCCGATTCGCCGCAACTCTTGGACTGAATGCTGCGTGGGCTTGGTCTTCAACTCGCCGGTAGCCCCAAGATGTGGAACTAGCGTGACGTGAACGTAGAAGACGTTCTGTCGACCAGCATCCTTACGAAACTGCCGGATCGCTTCGAGAAACGGGAGTCCCTCAATGTCGCCGACTGTGCCGCCGACCTCGACGATCACGACGTCAGCACCACTGGCTTTCGCCACGCGCGCGATCCGGGATTTGATTTCATCGGTGATGTGTGGGATGACTTGAATCGTCCCACCAAGATATTCGCCTTGACGCTCTTTTCGAATAACCTCAGCGTAGATCTGCCCTGTCGTGACGTTGTTGTCGCGCGTCAAACTTTCATCGATAAACCGCTCATAATGACCGAGGTCCAGGTCGGTCTCGGCACCGTCATCCGTAACAAATACTTCACCGTGTTGATACGGACTCATCGTACCCGGGTCAACATTGATATACGGATCGAGCTTTTGAATTGACACCCGAAGTCCGCGCGCTTTTAGCACCCGCCCGATTGATGCGACGGTGATTCCCTTGCCCACCGACGAAACCACGCCGCCCGTCACGAAGAGGTACTTGGTCATCGGATGTACTCACTCCTCTCCTGCGCACGCGCAATGACCGGGGAGCGATGAACCGGCCCCACCCCAGAACGGCGAATCATGGCTTGCACCACTGTAGGAGTTTTCTGACGCGCTTCATACCGTACGCGGCGGCCAAAGACGTTGACCCTTGCGGGCCGACGGACCTGGCCGAGCATTACGAAGCGTCCGCATCCGCACGATTGGCAAGGACGACTACCTGCGGCACAGACGGAATAGACGTCCCGGTGAAGGAGACCGAGCGTAGGCGAACATCAACCCCCGAACCCATCTCGCGGCAGAGGCGCCGTACCGCCTCCTCCGCATTCGCGTCGCCTTCAGGGGCGTACGCAACGGTCACCTTCGCCTCAAGGGACCGCGCGAACGAGAGCGCATCGCTCGCCCCGAAGCCGTAGCCGTCACCGACCGGCAAGATGGCCACATCGACGGGCGCCAAATCGCCAACGACCCGTGAAACTCCGGCGAATCCGGCAACCCCGCCGTCTGCACCAAGGTATCCCACGTGCAGTCCATCTACACCGACGCGAAATGCGACATGCCGACCCTCACGCGCTACTCCCGGCGCTGACGTCCGAACGGCGACCACCGGTACGCCCCGCAATTCGTACTCGCCTGGCCCGTCGAGGACCGGCATCGCTCCTGGCCCCATCCGTCCAACGGCTTGCGTCGCACGAGCGTCAAGCACGATTGTCGCGGCGTCGACCTCGTACCCCGCAGCATCCATCCCGGTGTCGAACCACCAGGTCAGTCCACCTGCGCGAAGTCGGAAGCGGGCACGCCCATGCCAGGTCAGTTCCATAGTGTGTGATGTGGTGACATGTCCAAGGGCGGTGTCACACTGCGCAAACACTGCGCCGGCGACATCCGAGGCCGCCGGGCGGTTCCCGGCGGAGCCCGACCGATCATGGCCGTGACTAACCCGTAGCACCGCCAGTATACGCACCGACCCCCGCCATCCTTGGGTCCCGCCACACGTGGACGGCCACGCTTTGAAGCCACGGCCGAAAGCGGTCAGTTGGTTTGACGTTTAGGACGGATCTTTCACGCTTGCGCCGCTTCCAAACCCGGCACGGCGTAGCGCCGCGCGCGCTTCCGCAGTCTCGTCCCAAACAATCGAGTGCGGCGCGCCGAGTAGCGCACCGTCGATGGTCGTCTCATGACCCTTCCCAGCAAGGACCACAACGTCCCCGGGCCCCGCACGATCAACCGCAAATCGTATTGCTTCGCGTCGGTCTGGAACTCGGAAAAACCCAGCACCTTCGACAGCACCCGCACGTCTCGCGCCTGATGCGATCTCGTCGATGATCGCGTCTCGATCCTCAAGCCGTGGGTCTTCGTCGGTGAGTACCGAAACGTCGGCGTGCATAGCCGCAATGCGTCCCATTTCGGGGCGCTTCGCACGATCCCGTTCACCGGCCGCGCCAAAGACCACAATCACGTGCCCTGCGGTCCGCGCGCGCATTTCGCGCAAGACGTTTGCCAAGCTGTCCGGCGTGTGCGCAAAGTCAACGACGACAGTGAACGGTTGCCCTTCGTCAATGCGAGCCATGCGCCCAGGTAGCGAAGCGACCCGAGCAATGGCCGGTAACGCAATCTCGAGGGGAACGTCAAGAGGACCGGTTGCCGCCACCGCCGCCAGCGCATTCAGCACATTATATTCACCTGGGAGTCGGACCTCGAGGTGGCCTCGTCCCCACGGCGTCTCTACCGTTGCAACCGTTCCCCAAGCGGCCTGTTTGAGATTGGTGGCGCGCACCATGCGGTCTGAGTCGACGGGTCGCTGATCATCGCCAACACCAAACGCAGTGACAGACGCCCCGACGCGGCGTGCTCGATTTGAAAGAAACCCAAACGCGGGATCGGTCGCACGTAGCGCAAGGACTTTTGGCACATGGGCGATTTGCTGCTTGGCCGGCCCATCGCTTGGGGCGAGACGATCAATCAGGCCTGCTTTGGCCTCGCGATACGCCTCATACGTACCGTGGTAGTCAAGGTGATCGTGCGTGATGCGTGTCACGACCGCCACATCGAATTCAATCGCGTCAACTCGGCGCTGATCCAACCCGTGCGATGTCGCCTCAAGCACCGCCGCTGTTCCACCGCCGTCGACCGTCGCGGCGAGGACCTGTTGAACCGCCACCGGATCGGGCGTCGTCACATGCGCGCGGTTCGGAGACAGCGCGTCGCCGACGCCGGTCGCCACCGTTGCCACGAGGCCAGGGCGTCGCCCAGCGGCGGCGAGTATCGCGTGGGTCATGACCGACGTCGTGGTCTTGCCGTCCGTGCCGGTGATCCCGACGACGGCGAGGTGTTGTGCCGGCCAGCCAGCCAGAATTGCCGCCAACTGCGCGAACGCGACCGATGTCGACGCGACCACGACGACCGGTACAGACAGCAGCACTTCCGGCAGCTGTTCAACAAACACCGCAGGCGCGCCGCGCCGCGCGGCATCAGCGATGAATGCGTGACCGTCACGCGCGTACCCCCGATGGTGCGTCGCGACAAACGCCACACCCGGACCAACGTTTCGCGAGTCCGCAGTGACCGAGTCGACGAGTGCATTCGCCCTCTGCCGAACGGCAAGGACTGGCACCGTCAGCTCGCTCAAGATGTCGTTCAATGTCGGCATGGTTGGGGGCAGCGCTCGTCGGAACGGCGGTACCAAACGCTTCGAAATCAGAACGCGCCAGCGTTCACCTGAGTCGGGTGCCGAACGCGGGGCCGCTTATGTCGGTGTACGCATCTGCAAGATTGCGCTTCTACCGAGTGCTAAGGATTGCAAGCGTAACGGTTCAGTCAGAGCACCTCGTGCCGGACACCACGGGCGAAGGCGTGATTCGACAACCTTTACCCGCGCCTGCGGCGCCGCCTTGACGCTTTGTCTCGAGCCGGCACGATCAACTCGGCCCGACGACTGCGTGGCCACTCTTCTCGCCGCGGAGGCGTCGGATCACTGCAAAAACGCGCGGCAATGCTTCAAGCCACAGCCGGTACAAGATGGGCCACGGGGCGTAATCCCACGCCCCGATCCAGCGCACATGTGCCGCGCCAAAACCGGTCTTGAACCACGCCACCCCATGCAACGGGTCCTGAGCGTCGTCAAGGTCGTCCGGCGCGCCCCACATATCGTAGGCCGTGCACCCCGCATCGCGCGACGCACGCATTGCATCCCACTGCAGCAGGTACATCGCGTGTCGCTCCAGCCCCGCAGCTGAAGTCGCCCCCCAGAGGTACCACGCGCGCGCGCCAAACGTGAGGACCACTGCCGCCGCGAGGACCTCGCCATCTCGCTTCGCCAAGAAAAGCGTTGCGAGTCCGGCGGGGCAGAGTTCTCGCAGCGCGCGTCGGTAGTACGCACCATCACGGATCACAAACCCGTCACGGTCCGCCGTCTCGCGGTAGACCTGAAGAAACGCGTCAATCTCCTTGTCCGTCGGCGCAGCGCTCCGTTCGATCGAGACCCCCTCGCGCTCAGCCTTTCGGATATACCGCCGCCACGTCTGGCGCATTCGCGATTGCAGCGCAACATCGTCGCCGTCCAGACCCACCACCATTGTGGCGGGGTACTGAATCTGTTGCCGTGACCGTCCAAAGCCGGCGGCTACGAGGTCCGTTTCGAGTGCCCGGTCCGTGTGGTGTGCGTCGGGGTCAAGCTTGATAAAGATGCACCGACGAGTCCTCGCGGTGTTGACGAGGTACTCCAACACTCTCGGCCAGACTTCCGGGCACGCAGGGTCGATGATCGGTCCGCGCGGCACGTAGGCCACTCGAATTCCAGGAACCGGTAGATCACGGAACAAAATCGAGGCCGCCGCCACCGCGACGCCGTCGCGTTCCCAGATGACGCGTTCGACGTCCCACCCGTTGGCGCGTCGGAACTCGCCCCACGCCCACGACTGCAAGGCATGCGCACCCGGCATCTGTTGGACGGCGTTGTCCCAGTCAACTGGACGCACTGACAGCCGTTGGGTCAACGCAACGCGTTGATCGTCACCTGCAATGCCCACATGAAGCGCGAGCGTGCCAAAGGCAAGGCGACGTACCGTCACGTCTCGGAAGCCTGCATCACTCATCATCACGGCGACGGTTTCGGCATCGGGAAAACGATCGACCGACTCTGGCAGGTAGGTGTACGCCGCCGGATGGCCCGAAAGTCGAGCACCAACCCACGGCACCACGCCGTGAAAATAGAGAAGGAATAGTGGGCCAAACAGCCGTGACTTGACGGGCGTCAGTTCAAGAAACGCCGCCCGACCCCCCGGGCGAAGCGACCGCCGGGCCTCGCGAAACGTCATCGCAAGGTCGCCAACGTTTCGCAGCACCCACGCCGACACCAAAGCATCGACTGAACCGTCGGCGATTCCGAGCGCGGTCCCGTCACCACGGATCAGCGGCACACGCGCTCCGTCTGCGTCGTGAAGACGCTTGGCCGCCGCGACGCGAAGCATCCCCGCGGAAAAGTCGAGGCCGACGACCGTTGCGGAGGGCGCCACCCGCGCCAGAGCGAACGAGAGATCACCCGTGCCGCACCCGAGATCAACTGCGACCCGGACGTTCGGCCCCGCCACCGCACGGGAGGTGATCCCACGCGCGACACCATCGAACCCTCCAGTCATGAGGCGGTTCATCAGGTCATAACGGCGGGCGATTCCGTCGAACATTGCACGCACGTACGTCGGCTTCGCCGCACCGGCGTGGACGCGTGGATGTGAAAGGTCTACGTCTTCGCCTGTCGTCGCCATCGGGTACGCCTCCGAATGACACCGTCGTGGTCGCGGTCACTTCGCGACTGCAAAAGCACGTATCGACGTTGAACTTGCGGGCGGGCGCGTCAGCCACACCGATTCCCCGCCACGATGCGTCTTTCTCACCGAGTGCGGCAGCGCATACGGTCAGCGAACCGCGTGCAACTCTGTGAAAAGTGCTCGAGCCCTTCGACGGCGCTCCGGCAATCCAACAGTGGCACACTCCACCGCGCCGAAGTCACGCTGCCCACCTGCCCTTCCACAGCCTGACTTGAGCCGAGGGCAGCCCGTCAACAACCGGTTAGTCGTGACGAGAAATCACATACGACGCCAGTGCTTCAAGGGCGTCACGAGAGGGTGTACGCGGCAGTGGCGCCAACTGGGCGATGGCGTCACGGGCGTACGCCGCCGCGCGTAGCCTCGCACCGTCAATTGCACCGCTCGCGCGAACTGCCTCGACCGCCGCTTTCGTCGCGCCCTCGCCCAAACCGTCACCCCCAGTGAAGTGGGCACGCACAATCGTGTCGCCGGGATTCGCGCGCAGATAAATCAGTGAAGGAAGCGTGATCGTGCCCTGTTCGAGGTCGTGCCCGACAGGTTTGCCAAGTTCGGCCTCCGTGGCAGTGAAGTCGAGAATGTCATCAACGATCTGAAAGGCCATGCCCAAGCTCATTCCGTAGTCATGGTGCGCCTTACGAACCACAGCATCGTCATTGTCAAGCATCGCGCCCGTTTCACATGCCATTGCAAGAAGGGCGGCCGTCTTGCCGCGTATTTTGGCGAGATAGTCTCGTTCAGTGAGGTCAAGATCGGGGCCGACCGACGGCCGAAGCATCTCTCCTTGGACGACCTCCATGACTGCCCAAGAGAAGACACGCATAATCGCTGGGCTTCCAAGGCTTGCGACCAGTGCCCCCGACTGCCCAAAGAGATAGTCGCCAGTCAACACTGCCAACGCGTTGTTGAACACGTGATTGACCGTAGGTGCGCCTCGGCGAGACTCCGCGAGGTCAATGACGTCGTCGTGGACGAGAGTGGCGGTGTGGAGCAACTCCGCCGCCGCGGCGAGGTCCACCCGCCGCTGTAAGGACGCGCGCGGATTCGCGTGACTCGCCAGCAACACCAACGTCGGACGGAGCCGCTTGCCACCGGGGCCAAGCACGAGCTGGAGCGTCTTGGAAAGGAGCGCAACTGGAACCTCGGCCGTTCCGGCAATCGCCCGTTCGACCGCCGCCAAATCGTCCGCGATGAGTGCTTGGAAGGCAACGCGATCCATCACACTCGCTGGCCGAGCGGTTCCATTTAACCGCGCGCCACGAACAGCTTCCGGTGCGATTGTCTTGGTCTCGGTTGCCATGGACATCGGATTCTCGCCACCCTGTCGAAAGCCCGTGCGGTTCTCGTGACGCGACTCCGACCCCGCGCACATCGCAAGGATCGCGAGCCTCGGGCGGCGACCGCATTAGGCTAGCAAAGGTTGCCACTGACGATTGCACTTGGCGGCGCCCGTAGCTACTCCGCCGCTTCGATCCCGAACAGGGCTGAAGCCGCTGCTGTCGTTTCGGCGCCAATCCGATCAGCGGTCACACCCCGTACCTTGGCCACGGCTTCCGCGATAAGCGCCACACGCGCCGGTTCATTGCGCTGGCCCCGGAAGCCAACCGGTCCTAGGTACGGACAGTCCGTTTCTATTAGTAATCGCTCGGGCGGAACCGAAGCGATCGCCGCTGCCAACGTCAAATCTTTCCGGTAGGTGATCGGCCCAGCGACCGATACCCACAGCCCAATCGACACCGCTCGCGCGGCGTCCTCGACCGTCCCGTCGAAGCAGTGCATCACGCCCCCAGCCTTCAGCGACGCGCCAGTCATGACCTCAAGCGTCTCTGCCATCGCGTCACGCGAATGGACGACAACGGGCAGACCACGCGCGGCAGCGATGGCGAGTTGCGTCTGGAACGCCACTCGTTGCCGATCCGCCGGAGCCCGATCACGGAAGAAGTCGAGACCACATTCCCCGATTGCGACGACCCGAGGCATACCGGCAAGTTCCTCAAGCCGTTGAAACGAACCGTCGGTTACGGGTTCGGAGCAATTCGGGTGGATCCCCACCGTTGCCCACACGTCTGCGTGCTTCGACGCCAACGTAATGGCGGCTTCACTTGATCGGAGGTCGTACCCCACGGCAATAAACGCAACAACGCCTGCGCCACGGGCACGGGCAAGCACTTCGGGCAGATCGGTCGCATACGCAGGGTCGGTCAGGTGCGTGTGGCTGTCGATGAACGTAGGGGTACCCATCAGGCGGGGTTTTACCGTTCGGCTTGACGAAGGATTCGTGTCACGGTACCGACGTGACATGTCAACGGCACCGAGGCCTCTCGCGCGCTACCCACGGCGGCCGTCCTGAACAAGCGCGCCGATATACTAACGCCGCACCTTTTATCCCGGGGTGCACGGACCCCCGAACCCCGGTCATCGCCGAGTGGGCACTCGCCCGCCCGGTGCCCATCCGGACGTGCCGTGGCCCCGCCACGCACGCACTCCGGCCGTCGCCTCGGTGTCAAACGGCACAGGGCTACGACCGTAACTCGTATCGCGGGTTTCCGGAGATGGGCGTGGCGGCACAACCGCGTGCAACGCGGCCTTGAGACAACGCCGAACCCGTTCGGCGCCGCGCAGAGCTCCCGGCAGGCACGCCCTGCCGGTCGAGCGCGTGATACCCACGGCGCGGCACGATCCGAACAACTCGCATGGCTCCTCGCGCAGACAGCGCGCGCCTCGCTTGACCTAGCACCTGCGTTGCTTCTTGCGCAGCGTCGTCAGTTTGCTACGCGTGTGGGTCACGCGCGACTGGCAACACACATTGCATCCGCCGCCACGACCGTTCCGGGACCCCACCCGAAAGGACACGCTCCACCCGTGGCTACCGAACGCACTCACCGACGCCACACTCCGAACTCTGGGCCGGTGGCCCTGTTCGTTGATTGGGACAATTTCGCGATTGGCCTTCGGCAAGAAATGCCGGAGCGCCCACCCGACCTCGGGCCGATTCTTCGATGGGCCCGACGCACGGGCACCCTCATTGTCTCGCGCGCCTACGGCGAGTGGCGCGACGCAACAGAGCGCCTCGCCATCTACAACGCGGGCGTCGACGCCGTCTACGCGCCAGTTCTCCCCCTTGGCGGGTCGCTGGCCGCGCGCAGCGGTGCTGGCGGCGCAAAAAGCCTCGCGGATACCGCGATGGCGGTCGACGTCGCTGAGTTCCTGACGTTGGTGCCGTCCGTCCAAACCCTCATTCTGGCCACCAGTGACAAGGACCTCATCCCTGTCATTCGGTTCGCTCAGAAGCGCGGGGTCTACTCAGGCGTGGTCGGATCAGACCGTACAGCTGCGGCGCTTCGGGAACTCGCGGACGAGTTCGTGACGTACCGCCAACTACTCGAAGAAGAAGCACCGCAACCCATCGCCGTCTCGCGACCAGTCACCGTCCCACCCCTACGGATTGCACGTCCCCTGCGTCGCTTCGGCGACCCAGTTGCCGATTCGCTTAGCCCGGTCTTGCGCGAACCGCGACCGCTTGGCACCACCCCGACATACTCCCGTCGCGAGCCGGTGGTTGCGCCATCCATCGAGCCGGAGCTCGAGGTACAAGCCCCTGACCCGGACGGCGAGAGCGCTCGACGCCGACGCCGTGGCGGGCGACGACGTCGTGGCGCCGAGACCCTCGCACTCGGAGACGTGATTGCTCAACCCGACGAAGACGTAGCGCCTGCGACGCCGGAGCCAATCCCAGCATTCGCGCCGCCGACACAACTCGCGACGACGACCGTGCCGCTAGGCACTGCGCGCCCGCCGATCGTGCCCCCGATGATCGCGCCTCGGGCACCACGGCCATCGGCCGAACGGTTCGCGGCGCCTGTAGCATCGTCACCGGACGCCGGCGTCACTCGGTCGCCGCTAGCACATGACGTCACGCCACCCATCGTTGCCGTTGGTGAAGCGTTCGCGACGCCAGCCTCCGCGTCGGTCCAGCCCCCAGTCGACGCCTCGCCGACCCCGCGCGCGTCTGTGCTAC